>JAITLC010000136.1 GCA_031278095.1 Treponema sp. | reverse complement strand
TCTTGACCCGGAAGGGCCTTCCGTGGCAGGATCAGGCAGCCATGGAGCAAACTATGACGGTAAATCTGGCGGTTCTTGCATGTCCCGGCGGCGAAGTCTTTGCAGACGAGATGATAAACCATCTCAAAAAGATGTACCGCCACAGCTTCAAAAAACAGGCCGCAGCTCTGGCAAGGCGCTATTGTTTGGATATAGAAACGGCGGGAAGCCGTATTAATTTTGTCAATGATGTAATTTCCCATTCCCTTCATGGCGGTCAGGACAGGGGCAAATGCCGTACTCCCGGCTTCAGGGTTCCGGCACGGTTTACCCACTTCTCCAACGGAGAGATAAAGGCGGAGATTCTCGAATCGATCCGGGGAAAAGACATCTATATCGTCCAGGATGTGGAGAATCGCTATCCGGTGAATTTTTCCGGGAAGGATGACAAGCGTATCCTCTCGGTTAATGACCATCTGATGACCATTTTTGTGACCGTGGACGCGGCCAAATACGCAGGGGCCGAGCATATCACCCTGGTGCTCCCCGTCTACCCCTATGCCCGGCAGCACAAGGCCAAGGGCCGGGAGGGCCTCACCGCCAGCCGGGTGGGAAAAATTCTTGAAAACCTCGGGGTGAACCACATCATCACCCTGGACATTCATTCCAGGGACATCGTGCTTTCCTTCAACCGTATGCGGCTCGAAAACCTCCATGCCAGCTACCAGACAATCCGCTGCCTTTCCATGATGAACGGTATTCTCAACGACGATTTTGTGGTGGTTTCCCCCGATACCGGGGCGGTAGACCGGAATAAATTCTATGCCAATGCCCTCAAGAAGCCCCTCAACCTTCTCTACAAGGAACGGGATTACTCCAAGATCAGCAGGAACGCGCAGGAGAGCAATATTACGGAGCTTAAGCTTCTGGGGGATGTACGGGGGAAAACAGTCTTCATGGCCGACGATATGCTGGATACCGGCGGCACCCTCCTCAAGGGTATGAAGATGCTCAAGGAAAGCGGAGCGGGCAAGGTAATTGCCGCCATCAGCCTTCCTCTCTTTTCCGGGGATGCGATCAACTACTTTGATACGGCATACCGGGAGGGGCTTTTCTACCGGATCATCGGCACCAATGCGATCTACCAGGAAGAACTGCTCACAAAAGAGTGGTATATCAGCGTGAATATTTCGAAGCTCTTTGCCCAGACTATTTCCCGGCTTCACCAGAACCAGTCGATTTCCTCCCTGCTGGATAACCGGGAGATCATCACGAAGCTCCTGGCGGACTCCCAGCCTCCCCTGCCCCTGCAAAACAGCCTTTTCGATACAGAACCGGAATGAAGATCTACCGTCTGCCGGAAAAGCCCAAAGCCCTTCTCTTTGATATGGACATGACTCTCTACTTCCACCCGGTCTATGCCCAAAGTCAGGTAGACACCCTGTTGGAGAGGCTTGCCGCACGATACGGGAAGACTTTTGAGGAGATGAAGAAGGAAACCGATGCCTACCGTTCCGAATGGGCAAAGAAACACGGCGGGGAGAAGATCTCCCTCAGTAAGGTCATCCTGGACTACGGGGTCGGCATGGCAGAAAACATCCGCTGGAGGGAAGAGGATTACAAACCGGAACTGTACCTCAAACCTGATCCCCGCCTTCGGGAAACCCTGGAAAGGCTGGCCCGTTCCTATAAACTGGCTGTGGTAACAAACAATACCGTATCTATTGCACTGAGGACTTTCGGCATCCTGGGAACAGCGGAATTCTTTCCCTCTTCCCGTATCGTGGGCCTCGATACCCTGGGTATCCCCAAGCCCCATAAGAGCCTCTACCTCAAGGCTGCCGAAATGCTTGAAACCGAAGCGGCTGCCTGCGTTTCGATAGGCGACCGTTACGACATTGATCTGCTTCCATCGCTTGAAGCCGGTATGGGCGCCATTCTGGTGGAAGGCGTGGAAGACGTATACAACCTGGAAGATTCGATCCGAAAGATTTAATCTGGGCTGGTTTCGGAACGATTTCAATTGTAAAATGATCAAAGCGGGGGTATTCTGATATATGGACTTTGAATTTTTCGCTGCTTCCATAGCGGAAATTTGCGGGCATTGTCTTGCGGCGCCGGGAAGGGTTCTCCGCTTTACGATCATTACCAACCCAAAAGCCGGGGGATTCACCATCACGAAGCGGTGGCGGCACCACGAGGAAACCCTGAAGCTTTACAGGGCAAAGGCGGCGTCTCTTCCCGCAAGGCAGGCGGGAGATTCCCTCTGTTCAAAGGAACAGGGCGGTCCTGCCCCCGGACTGATACTCACCAGGGGCCCGGGACACGCTTCGAAGATCGCCGCCGCCCTTATCGATGAAATTGAGGCCGGGGAAGAGGCCGTGACAGGGCGGCATCCCTTTCACCTCATCATTACCGCGGGAGGGGACGGCACAAGTCTTGAAGTGCTTACCAGCCTTTTCCACGCCGGACCGGAAACACTTTCCCACTGTGCCGTTCTGAGATTTCCCATGGGCACGGGGAATGACGGGGCCGATGCGGCTGAATTGGCAGGCGCCCTGGATCTCCTCGTCAAACCTGTAAGGATTGACCGGGCACGGGCGCTGAGGCTCCGCACCGTAACATCCAAAGGCCCCTTCCTTGCCTTCAATATCCTCTCGGTGGGGCTTGACGCCTTTGTTACCCACATGACCAACAAGACGAAGGGAAAATTCCCTGGAGATTCATACAAGCTCTGGGTCGATATTGCCGCGCTGTTCTATGACAGGATCTACCGGGTAGACTATATGGATGTGCGGGCCCTTGATGAAAGCGGAAGGGAGATACAGAACTTCCGGGAAAAAGTGCTGCTTCTGGCCGTGGGGGCTTCGGGGCACAGAACCTATGGTTCCCACAACAGGATTCTCCCTGACGACAGAAATGTCTGCGCGGTAAAACAGATGCCCCTGTTCCGTAAAATTGCCCTCAAGGGGCTCTTCAAAACCGGCGAGCATATCCACTGCAAGGAATCAATCCTCCTCAGCGCCGCATGCATGGAATTCCGCGGCGAACATCCGATTCTGGCTCAGATGGACGGAGAAACGGTGCTTCTCACCAAGGAAGATTTCCCTGCCGCCATAGAGCTTACGGCTTCCACGGTTCCTGTTCTCAAGCTTTCATGAAACCGAATGAGGATTTTGAAGCCTGGTATCAGAATATCTACGGCTGCCGCTGGAAAAAACTGAGAGAGAGCCTCCTTGACAGTGTTACTGCTTTCCCCTACGCCGAAGGCCTTGCCCTTCCCTACTACCTGAACAGGGCTTCCGTACTGGCGGCAGAATCTCTGCGTCTTGCCTCCGAAGGGCTGATACTGGATGCCTGCGCGGCTCCCGGCGGCAAGAGTCTTGTCATCGCAAGCCGCCTGGGAAGCGGCCCGCGGCTTCTCTGCAACGAACTCTCGGCGGAAAGAAGAAGACGCCTTTCGGAAGTCCTTGACAGGCACCTGTTCCCGGAAACAAGAAGCCGGGTACGGATTTCCGGTTTTGACGCCGCCGCCCAGGGAGGGCGTAAATCAGAGCGGGGACGCTTCTGCGCAATACTGCTTGACGCGCCCTGTTCAAGCGAGGAGCATGTGCTCAAGGATCAAAAGGCATATATGGCCTGGAAACCGGGGCGGCCGCGTTTTCTTGTGCGGCGCCAGTGGGCCCTGCTCTCCTCATGTTTTCTGCTGCTGGAAAAGGGAGGCTCCCTGGTCTACTCAACCTGCGCCCTGAATCCCGAAGAAAACGAAGGAGTTACGGAGAGACTTCTAAAAAAGTACAGTGATACTGTCGAACCGGATCTCCCCGGTTTCCCCGAAGGAGAAGCGAGCCCCCTGGGCCGCATGATTCTGCCGGATACATCAGGTATGGGCCCCATGTATGTGGCCCGTTTCAGGAAGAAAGCTTAAAGCCGGGCGGACTAAATACCTCAATTCCTGCTCATAAATTAACCTGCTTCCAAGGTACCCTCTCAGTAGTCCTGAAAATATCAACTAAACGGCCTTCCAAATGAAGATAATGGATTGTATAACGGGGTTCACATACCAATATACTTTCATTGCTCATTATTCACTGAAATAGTTATCGGTTTTGTCGTCGTTTACCGAAGATACTTCGCCAATAACCGTATCCACGGGCGCAACAGGCTAGGGCAGAATGTTCCCCGCCGCCAAGTATATTTCATACCACTCTTCCCGGGAAAGGACAATGTCCGCGGCCTTGATGCAGTCCTTGAGGCGGCCCGTGTTCATGGTTCCCGTGACAGGCTGGAATTTGGCGGGATGCCGCAAAAGCCAGGCCAGGACAATGGTGGTATTGGATACCCCGTGCTTCCCGGCAATTTCGTCGATCTTGGCGTTGAGTTTGGGGAATTTGCTGTTTCCCAGGAAAACTCCCCCGAAGAAGCCGTACTGGAAGGGAGACCATGGCTGAATGGTGATATCCCGGAGACGGCAGAAATCCAGGATACTCCCGTCCCGGTTCACCGCGGCATCGTCTTCCATATTCACATGCAGTCCCTGGGAGATCATGTTGGCGTTGGTGATGCTAAGCTGAAGCTGGTTGGCCACCACGGGCTGTTTGACATACTTTTGCAGAAGCCGGATCTGCATGGGGTTCTGATTCGAGACCCCGAAATTCCTGACCTTGCCGCTGCTGTGAAGGAGGCCGAAAGCCTCGGCTACCTCTTCCGGTTCCACCAGGAGATCGGGACGGTGGAGCAGGAGTACGTCCAGATAACCGGTTTTGAGCCGCTTCAGGCTGCCCTCCACCGCGCCCAGAATGTGGGTCTTTGAAAAATCAAAGGCCACCCCCCGGCGGATACCGCATTTGGACTGGAGGATGATCTTCTCCCGGATACCGCTCTTCATCCCGATGGCTTCGGCGAATATCTCTTCGCAGGCCCCGTCCCCATAGACATCGGCGTGGTCGAAAAAAACGGCCCCCTCATCTACCGCGGTTTTAACGAATTGTTCGGCCTCCGCCTTTCCGATGGTGTCGATCCGCATACAGCCCACAGCGATAGCCGGAACCTGTAAACCCGAGGAACCAAGATTGATGGTTTTCATACAACGACTCTCCTTATATTTGACAACGGCCCTCATTATAAATGTTAACGTAAAGATTAAGTCAAGGAGGAGGGGAAGAAAGCGGGAAACGTATCCCGGCCCTTATCCCCTGACTGTTTTGATATACGAACCGAAAGAGAGCTGCGATCCATACCGGCTTCTGCCGAAGGGATACTTTACCCCAAGCCCGGTATTTTCCGGGAACCGGATATGCAGCCTTGATGGCGGATTTCTCCACTCTTTCCAGGGCGTCCCGAATAGAAACGCTGCTTTCCGCTTTCCCTTAGTTTCTGAAAGGCCCGGGCCGCAGAATGGCCGGCGGCGCGTCTCCTCCCCGGGCGAACACGAGTCCCCGGCTGGTGTCCCCGGAAGGCATGGCAAATTCCAGAACAATGGCTTTGCTGAACTTCCCCGGGGTAAGAGCAGCTTTTTCGGTTTCGTATCTTCCCTCAAAGTTCACGCAGCCGTACTCACGCCCGTCATCTTGACGGGGATCGTGTTGGAGAAATCGGAAATCGCCGGCACCCGGTCGGGTTTGCCATTGGCAATGGCAATCTTGAGCCGCTCCCTGGAGACGAGGGCTTCTTTCATACTAAACCTCCTTTATGGTGAGCTGTAAGGAATGAACCCGCTCCCCGAAACGCCTTCAAGATCCGGTATCATTTATCTTCCCCAAGGAGAAGCAACGAAATTTCCAGCACCGCATCGGCAAGGCGGGGGCCGTAACGGTAAAGACTGTCCGAATTTACCGCGGCGATGGATCCGTTCCTGACGGCAGGAATACTGTTCCAGCCGGGACGGGAGGCAAAGACTGAATTATCTGTTTTCATGTAGGGGTCATCTCCGGTGAGGATCCAGTCAGGCTGTCTGTCCAGTACCGCTTCCGCGCTTACCTGGGGCCAGCTTTGGACAAGATCGCCAAAGATGTTTACTCCCCCTGCCTTTTCAATAGCCTCGTTGATAAAAGTCCCTCCCCCTGCGCTCATCATGGGATCCGCGGAAAGCTCCCAATAGACTTTCGGTTTTTTACCGTCCGGACTTTTTTCCGCAACAAGAGCGATTTTGCCTTTCATTTCTTCTATTACTTTTTCCGCCCCTTCGACACGGCCTGAAAGCCTTCCTATTGTTTCAATGGCGGCGTAGACCTCTTCAAAATTATGCGGCTCCACCGCAAAACAGGGGATGGAAAGTTCCTCCAGCATGCTGCGGACACGGGAATGCATGTCACCCGAGAGGAGAACCAGATCCGGCTTAAACGCGGTAACGGTTTCGATACTCACCGAGATTCCCGAAAAACCTCCGGCCTTGGGCTTTTCAAGAGCCTCCGGGGGATAGTTGCAGTATTCGGTAACCGCAACCACCCTGTCCCCGGCTCCAACGGCAAAGAGGATCTCCGTTACCGCGGGCACAAGGCTTATGATCCGCTCCACAGGCAGTTTCCCTTCATAGGACTTTCCGGAAACATCCGTTAGTACGGTTGCTGCCGGCAGTGATTCTGCCGGTACGGATACTGCGTCCTTTGACCCGGCGTTCCCGCCTGCCTTGAAGCCGCAGGAAGAAAGCGCGCAAAGGGCCGCGGAGAGAAACAGCGCCCTGTACAAAAATTTGTTTCGGCGGTACGGGTTTAATTTCTGTAGTAACCGATTTTCCATAAACACAATCCTTTTGCCGGTAGTGTTACTCCGGCACGGCGGCGATCCCCCGATTCAACAAGGGCCTTGAAATCTTTTTCGGAAATATCCTTCTCTTCACAGTCAAGCAGGGTTCCTCCGATTGAACGTACCATCTTCCAGAGAAAGGCGTTTGCGCCGATCTCGAAAATAAGGGCGCCGGCGCTGATAAAAAAACAGGCCTGAAAAATATGGCGCATTCGAGACTTGCTCTGATCCCGGGGACTTGAAAAAACCGTACAGTCCCGTTCCCCGAGGAGGAAACGGCAATACGCGTTGAGGAGGGCCGGCCGGGGCTGCCGCCATAACTGTAGCGCATAACGGGCCTCCTGGGGAAGAGCGGGCCTTCCGCAGATGAAACGGTAACGGTAAGTCCGCATCTTTGCATCAAAACGCGCATGAAAATCCGGAGAAGCCTCCGAAGCTTCCATGATGCGGAGATCCTGCGGAAGGAGGCTGTTCAGGGCCGGTACATAGCGGTACGCCTCCATGTTTTCGACGGGTGAATAAAAGTTGGCGACCTGTCCTGCGGCATGCACCCCCGCATCAGTCCTGCCGGCGCCTGTTATCCTGACGGGAACCTTACAGATCTTCTCCAGAGCCTTTTCCATTTCCCCCTGAACGGTTCTTCTCTCTTTCTGTTTTTCCCATCCTGAAAACTCAGTGCCGTCATAGGCAATCAGGAGTCTGATGTTGCGCATATTACCTATTGATCGTTTTCGTTTAATTCTTTGTTGATGGCCTCGTAAATTTCGCGGGCATGCTCCAGGAGGGGACCCGGCTTGTCCCTTGAGGAACGGCCCATACCGAATATCTTTGCAATGGTTCTGCGGGCATCTTCCAGTGAAGTTCTCCGCTGCTCCGGATTTGCCTGGGCCCCGTACTTGTAACTCAGATAGGCGCACAGATACAGCACCCCTTCGTAACTGTAATTTTTGTCCGTGTCGGGTCCCAGTATCTTGATGCCGGAGAGAGTTTCCTCTCCCGACTGCTCGCGGTTTATCGCCTCATTGTAGGAATACTGCGCTTTTCTGCGGAACAACACTGCCAGCCAGTCATAATGCTGACCGGGAAATTTCCTGTCAAGATCATCAAGAAGCCAGGCAGTCCTCAAGGCGGAAATTCCCTGTTTGATGGTAGGGGAAACATCCTTGCTGTAGAAATCGTAACAGCGGAGGGCCAAATAGTGGGAGGCCGCCCCTTCCGCCAGACCCCGGTTTTCATGAAAATCAACGCCGGGAAAGATGAGTTCCGCTTCCTCCTTGCGCTTTTCCCCGTCTTCCAGGGCCCTGTCCTTGTTTGCGGCAGGAAGGTTTTCAAAATCGGCATCCATGGCGGCAAACCAGCATTCGGGACATACGATGATCTGGTAGGCCAGGGGATACACTTCCCCGTATTTGAGCGAAGGCTCATAGAGCCGGTGCAGTTCCTCCGTCAGTGTTCCTGCGATAAGCCTTCCGCTGCCGGAGAGCAGTTCCTCCTTGTGAAAACTCTCCCCGCAGACAGGACACTTGTACTCTTTTTTTGAAAGAAAGGATACTTTAAGTTCCCGTTCCTCAGCCACCGGTGTCCTCCAAGATTACCATGGCAATGGCATTGCCATGATCGTGGGTAAGGGAAACATGAACCCTGGAAGCGCCGCTTTCCCGCAGGGCTTTAAGGGCTGTCCCGAATACTTCCATTTCCGGTCTGCCGTTATGCCTGTTAACCACCACGATATCCTTGAGTACGATGCCGAGAAGCCCCGTTCCGAGCGCCTTGCCAAAGGCTTCCTTTGCGGCAAAACGGGCCGCCAGGGAACACGCGGCTCCGGAACCTTTTGACATGACCGATACAAGTTCATCGGAATGAAAGTACCGCTGCAGAAGTCCCGGCATGTCTACCCAGCGCTGCAAACGGTCTATATGAACCACATCGATTCCTATACCGACAATCATGGCCTTCCCTAATTATTCCCCTTCTGCAGATCTTGCAGACGGATACTTACAACCGCGTTCTCCGGCTCCATTCTGGCAATCTCAAGACCGGGAGTACCGGCAATCGTTACGGGAAGCGTATAGTCTCCCTCCGCGTTTATGCCGGAACAATCAATACTCATAAAAAGCGGAGGAGGCGTAAAGGCGTCAAGAAGTAACTGATCTCCTTCTACCCGTACCGTTCCTGTTTCAGGCTGAATTTCCGCTGTAAAGCGGGGATCCAGATTGGTAAGGGATATGGAAATATTGCCGATGTTCCGTACCGTCACAGGCTTGCGGATATAGCCGTGGAATTCGGTCGTGCCGTTTCCCCGGATCGTGAGAAGCGAAGCGCGGTTGAGAATACTGACATCGACGGAAAAATCCTCGCTCCTTCCGTCCAGATCAATAAAGTCTGTATTAAGCTCAGAAACCTCCCCCAAAAGAGTCAGGGGGCCGTCCACCACAACCTGAGCGGGAGAAAGGGTATAGGAAACCAGTTCATAGTCCGGAGCGGGAGTGCCCCGGAGACTGGCGGTAAGCGGCACATACTTGCTTATTCTCTGATCCAGTTCAAGCGATATTTCCATGGGATCGCAGGAAATCTGCAGGGATTCTACCCCCAGCGCGGTACCTTTCTTGCGCACCTGTACCGTAGCCCGGTAGGAACCGGGGCGGGTGTATTTTTTCAGATCGATATAGGCTTCAATATCACCCTCAAGAATGGGATAGATACTGTTGGCATCTCCCCGGAGGGTCACCCGGATCATGCGGATATAGGAACTGGCGGGAAGCAGATTCTGACTCAACTCTACATCCAGGGGAACAGAAAAGAAACGGTCTTCCAGAGTACTCATCCGGTGAAAAACAAAGAGAATCAATGCCAGTGCAATTGAGAGGACTTTTATCGGCCAGTTTTCGGCTGAACGGATCAAAAATCCGGAAAGTTTTGACATCTGTATCACAGACCGTCCATCCCCCCTCCCGCGGCGGCAATTGTACCGTCAGGAACAATACCGCCGTCTATTTTCCGGGCTCCCTGATTGAACAGCTCTTTAAGTTTTCTGGTGACTTCGAGGGAACTCAGATCGTAATAAAGCTTGGATTCGTATGCCAGGGAGATGGCCCCGCTTTCCTCGGACACCACCAGTATTACTGCGTCACTCTGTTCCGACATTCCCAGACTTGCCCGGTGGCGGGTACCGAAACTCTTGCGTATATCCTGCTGTTCCGAAAGAGGAAGAAAACATCCTGCGGCAACGATTCTGTTGTTCTGGATGATCATTGCGCCGTCATGAAGGGGAGTGTCGAATTCAAAAACCGTTACAATAAGACCGGAAGAGAGATCGGCATTGAGCCGTGTTCCCGTATCAATGATGTGCCTGATATTGACCTTCCGGGGAAACACCACCAGCATGCCGCGTTTCTGCCGGGAGAGAATCTCCGCCGCGGTTACCACCGCTTCAAGCTGACCGATGCGGGGCTTCTGATCCGGCCTGAAAAAATCCCCCTGCCCGAGGCGAATGATGATCTTCCGCAGTTCCGGCTGAAACACAATGGCCACCGCCACGAAGAGCCCCGGAGCCAGAACGGTAAGTATCCATTTGAGGGTAGAGAGATTGAGCATTGTTGCAATGCCGTAGATCAAGGCAAGAAAACCGGCGCCTTTTATCAACTGCACCGCCTGGGTTTTTGCCATGAGTTCATAGGTTTTGTAGAACAAAAAGGCGAGAATTGCCACATCCAGCACCGGACGGACAAAGTCATAGATGGCGGATAGCCGCTGAAACCACTCCACGCCTGGACACCTCTTGTATCAGAATAGACAATATTGCCCCTTTCCGCAAGCACGCGGCAATTCCGAATTCAAAATAACCAGGGACGGTGCGGAGGGACACGGACTCGTTGTGTAGTATTCTTTCTTCTGTCCGTGTTGGTCTGTGAGGTCTGTGGTTGAATTCTGAATTCCTGTTAACCTTCAGCGGCCGCTTGACATTTTTTTCGGGGGTAAGTATATTGTTCTCAATATATTTCAAAGGAAAGGGGTGAAAATCCCCAACTAACCCGTAACTGTGATTGAGCGGCGTGTTCGGCTTTGGCCGAAGGCGCCGGAACCGTTGGAACAGCCACTGGCCGGAAGGCCGGGAAGGCTAACGGGGAAACGCTCATAAGTCAGGAGACTTTGGTATAGGTGTATTTTTCTTGGGCCACGAGGTTTTGGCTGGAGAAAAACCGTTTATCCGTATACTGTAATAACCGGTTTTTTCCTTATTTTGCCCGCGGGATGCCTGTGTTCGCGGGGAAGGATAGCGTCCCGCCGTCTGCGGCGGGGTGTTTTGTGGAAACATGTGTATAGCGGCGCCTGATGGCGGACGTACAGAGCCTGTTGTTTATCTGTTTTTAGCCGCAATACCGGCGCTTACGTCCAAAATTTACCCCCCCTATAAAATTTTCTTCTTTACGAATATCCGCCATTTGTATTTTTATTCTCCGGGGATCGCTGCGGTCCAAAATACCGGGGAAGGGTTATATTTTTTCGGAAACAGGAGCGCGGAGGTTTCTTCCGGAGGTGTACGCTCCGGGGGATTCCGAAGCGCTTTTTTTTATATATGAGACTGTTCCGGCGCCTGCGGCCTGTATTAGCGGCCGGGGCGCAGGTTCAGAAACATCGCGAGTCCAGCCGTGACCGGGAGGTCGGCCAAAGGTTCTTTGGCGTGGCTGGGCCGGGATGAAGTGTTATTACCACAGGAGGTAATAGATGAAAACGTTAGTGAAGAAGCCGGCGGCGCCTGCGGCCGCGGGGGCAGGTTTGGCCTCAAGCGCCCTTGTCCTTGGTTTTGCCATTGTGGCAATGGCGTGCATGAACCCCAGTATTGAGGCGCCCCGGGAGGAGACGGGGAAGATCCTGATTAGTTTCGGCGTGGAGGGGGCGGAAGATCTGAAGCCGGCGGGAAGAAGCTACAGCGCGGCAGGTCCGGCGCGTACCGTGGTTCCCTCCGGGTTCGGCCTGAGTACCTTCACCAAATTTGAGGCGTCATTTACCGCCACGAACGGCGGGACGGATCTGGGTCCGGTAACCTTATCCGGCGGCGGGAACGCGTTTGACCTGGAGGTTGGGACCTACACCGTCACGATTACGGCGTATACCGGGAGCAGTCCCGGCTTTACGGCGATAGCCGAAGGCGCAAAGACGGGCGTGGTGGTAACCTCGGGGGAGACGACTAACGCGACCATCACCCTGGGGCCCAAAACCGGGGCCGGAACGGGGACCTTCAGCTATGACATTACCGTTGTGCCTTCGGACGCGAGCGGTACCATGACCGTCACCACGGTTGGCGGGGGGACGGTGAACGGCGGAACCGTATCTTTACCGGCGGCCCAGCAGACGGCCGGTACGGTAACCCTGGACCCGGGCTATTACGCGGTGCTGGTAAACCTGACGCGGGGGGGCGACACGGCGGGGGACTACGAGATTATTCATATTTACGCGGGCATGACAAGTTCCTTTACGGAGAGCTATGCGGCCGCTGATTTCAATGCGTCGGTGGTACTTGCGGGCGAGGCGGGCATAAGTTTAAACGAGGTGAACGGGGCAATTGCCGTGACGGCTGACCCGGCAAACAGGACCATCCAAAAAGGAGTAAGCGGCGATTTGACCCTGACGGTCCCCGCGGGGTACACGGTTACCGCCTGGTACATTAACGGGGTAAGTACCCCGGCCCTGGGTACGGGCAACACCGTTACCCTGTCCCCGGATGATTACGAAGCCAAAACCCACCGGGTACTGGTAAGCACGGTCAAAGACGGCGTGCCCTATTCCTGGCGCAATACCTTTACCGTGGAAGCCGCGGGCGGGGGCGGCGGGATCAGTTTGTCGGATTTTACCGCCGAGAAGATACAGGAACTTATACCGGCGGCGAACACCGCGGATACGGCGCTTACCCTGGTACTGGATAATACGTTCAATCTTTCCGACGGAACCACACTGACAGCCATGAGGACCGCGATAACCGCCGCGGCGCGCTATATTGCCCTTGACCTGAGCGCCTGTACCGCCAATGACAATACGTTAACGGGGGCCCAGAGCAACACTGCCACCAGCCCGAATTTCAATTATCTTAGCCAGTGCGCCTATATTATAGGTTTAAAGTTCCCATCAACGGTTACATCCTTGGGGACATGTGCGATTTACGGGTCCAAGAGCCTTCGCTGGGTTTCTATACCGGATAGTGTAACAGGTATCGGGATTAGGTTTTATTCGAACTGCACCAACCTTACGCGCTACATTTTGGGATCGGGGTTGGTTGAAGCGCAACTAGAGGGGGCCGCCACACTACCATCTGATATTAAAACGATTTATTTCGGCATTGCTAATCCATCTGATCGGGCGGGAGTTTATGTGAAGAATATTGATACTGGTTGGTCCAAGGAATCATAATCGTGTTTTTTCGGAAATATCTCCGCTTAAACGGAGTGTATAAAGCAAATGCAAAAATCCGCGTTGCGGGTGTGTATATTACCGGGTTACCCCAACCGTTGGGCGGGGAATACCCAAAAGGAGCCATGTATGGCTAACGAGTTATTGTTAAGCTATTCGGTTTTGGACGGGGGCTATCAGAACGGCCTTATCAAGAAGATCGAGGGGGAGCCCGCGGGGAGTACGGCGGAGGTGAATTCCATCACCGACCCCGACGAAACCTACGTGCCCCTGGGGCCCACGGAGCCTGACCCCAAGATGTTTAGTTTTGCCTACGGCCGGGATCCTGCCATCCTGGTGGCCCGGGTAACCAGCAGCGTGGGGTCCCAGCCCTCAAGCTGCCTCTACACCCTGGCCGCGCCCGAGGCGGGTTGCGGCAAGGCCTGGAAAATCCTGAGCCGGGACGTTTCGCTCTATTCCGGCAGCACCCAAATGGCCACCAACCCTTACGGCGTGGCCCAGGTTGGGAACATGCTCTACATCATCGACTACGATTCCCAAAAGATCACCCTCCTGGGGGTCAACGAGCTTAACGGCCTGGAAGCGGGGAGCCACAGCTTGGCCTATACGCCCTATAACGTGGGTACTGCCGCCGGCTTGACGGCAAACGCCAAGGGCCAGGCGATCATCGCCTTAACAAACGGGGGAACCGCCTACCTGTTCGCCCTGTATGCGGTTGCGGACCTGCATCCCTATCCCACCCCGCCGGATTATTACCCCAGCGTCCTTGTTAGAATGACCATAGCGGCGAACGGGACCCCCCAGTATGTGGACAAGCTGAATACCCTTGCCCTGAACGCCCAGGAACTGATCTTTACCAATGCCGGCGGCGTTAACTCCCTGTTCATCCCCGCCATAGGCGGACCCCAGAAGTCCGACGGTACCACCAACGGAATCGCCTCGACCCTCGACGAGGTTGACCCCTTTGCCGCTTCCATGGTCAGGAACATCCGCATCACCGGGAATCCCTCCGCCACGCCCAACACGGCTTACGACATCCGGGCCTTTGCCGCCCCGTCCGCCGGCAGCGGCAGTTCCCCGGTCTACATCCTGACCGGCACCATGGGCGCCAATTACAACCAGAACTGGAGGCTCTACAGTATCAGCCTTGCCAACCTCCGCAGTCTCGTTAATCAACCGCTTTCGGCCGCCGGTTTGACCACGGCCGACAGCGGGACCAACGCCCCGGGTAATTTCTGGGACATCTTCTACGAGGCCGGGACCGCCGCCGCGGGGAGCCGGCTCTGGTTCCTCAAAGGCTCCCCCGTCTACATCACCGCCGCCGAAGAGTACGGCGATCCCGAGCAGCTCTTCGACACGGGGTACGGCGCGGGGAAGATAGGAGGAATGAACGTGGACAGCGTTACCCTGGTTACCGAAACCATGAAGCAGGCCGCCCTGGGAATCTCCCTCAAACGCGGACTCCGGGCCATCGCGCCGGTCCTCCCGCCCGCCGAGGAAACGGAGGAAGACAAATAATGTCCGGTATGGTCACGATAATACACGGGGGGCGCGCCGCGGTGAAAACACGGGTACGCCCAAAAGGAGCTTTTTATGGATAACGAACTACTGGTAGCCTATCCGGTACACGACGAGGGGATTAACAACGACTACCGCAACGGCTTCCTCAAAAAGATCGAGGGAGATAGCGGCGATCCGGGGTTTATAGACTTCCCCGATGAAACCTACGTGCCCATCGGGCCTACCGAAGGAGGGCCCCGGGTGTTCAGCTACGCCTTGGGCCGGGATCCGGCCGTGCTGGTGGCCAAGGTAAACACCCCCCAGGGCCAGCCCGTGCGCTGTAAATACACCCTGGCCACCCCCGGCGCCGGGTGCGGCAAGGCATGGAAGATCCTGGCCCGGGACATTGTTCTAAAGGACGCCGGCACGGATCTGGCGGCCAACCCCTACGGCGTGGCCCAGGCGGGAAACATGTTCTATATCATTGACTACGATTCCAAAAAAATCACCCTCCTGGGGGTCAATGAACTCAACGGCAAGCCTCCGGGAGACTACTACCCGGACTATCCACCCTTTGATGTCGGCTCCGCCGCCGACTTGCCGGCAAATGCCCAGGGACAGGCGATCGTCGCCCTCACGGACCCCGGCGGGGACCAGTACCTGTACGCCCTGTACACGACTCCCAACCAACCAGTGTACCCTTCAACCTTTGGTAACAGCATCCTGGTCAAACTACAGATTCTGGACGAGGGCAGCCTTATCTATGTGGACAAGGCGGATACCCTCGCCAAAAACGCCCAGGATATCATCTATGTCAATGCCGGCGGGGTTCCCTCCCTGTTCATTCCCGCCATAGGCGGGCCCCAGCGCTTAAGCGGCGACACCAACGGGACCGAGGCGGCCCTTGACGAGGTTGACCCCTTTACCATGCCCATGACCGTTACACGCCGCGTCACCGGGGATGATGGCTCCGCCTATCCCCATGCCTGGGATATCCGGGCTTTTGCCGCCCCACGGAGCGGGGACAGCAACACCCCGGTCTACCTTATGACCGGCACCATGGGCCCCGATCGCGGCTGGAACTGGGGACTCTACCGGACCGCCATCAACAGCCTCCGGAATCTCAACAGCGAAACGATCTCCCAGGCCCTGAACGACGGAGCTCTGACCCAGATCGTAGACGATACCGAGAATTCAGGCGGCGCCTTTTGGGACATCTTCTACGAAACCGGAACCGCCTCCTCGGGGAGCCGGCTCTGGCTGCTGCAGGGATCGCCCCTCAGGATAAGCCCCGCGGCCGACTACGACAGCCCCTACGTGATCTTTGACGTGGGCTTCGGGCCGGGTCAGCTCGGGGGACGCAATGTGGGGAGCGCAGTCTTTATCCCCGAAACCCTGCGCCAGGCTGATTCGGGTCTCTCTCTCAAGCGGGGTCTCCGGGGTATCCCGCCGTATATCCCTATCTGAGCGGTGAAGGGCGGCTTGTGTTTATAAAATGAGTGCCCGAAGAGCAGCAACAGCAGAAGAGAAGCAGGAGAAGGAAAAGTTGGAAGATGAAACATTAACAGTGGGCGGGCTTCCCGGTATCTATGGGGGGAGCGGTTCTTGTCCGCCGCTTCGCTCAGGGGAAAAGTTGAAAGGGAGAAGAAAGTTATGAAAAAATTTAAGTTTGTTACCTGTCTGTCGGGACTGTTCGCGGTCTGCGCCCTCCTGTGGGTCCTGGCCGGCTGTGAGCAGCCCTCGTCTTCCGCTGTCCCCCTGCAGGAACCGGTGGAAGAAGAAAAAATTGAGGGGGAAGGGGAGCAAGGGCAGGAGCAGGAGCAGCAACAGCAGCAGCAGGACTCCACGGTCAAAATGACCGGTATCCTGATTGCCTCCCCCCCGGAAACCCTCTATTACGCCCTGGGCCAGAGCTTTGACACAAGCGGCCTCATCGTGGAGGGGCTCTACAACAACGACACGAGCCGGACCCTGGGAGCAGACGAATATGTCTGCGAAACACCGGACACAAGCCTCTCCGGGCCCAAACGGGTACGGGTGCGGGCGGGAACTTTTTCCGATTCCTTCCCCATCCTGGTGAACAACTCCGATTCGGTGTTCAACTCCATCACGGTGAACGCCCCCGGAGGGTTGGTCCGCTATATCGGCCAGCCCCTGGGGACGGAAGGCTTTACCGTAACCGGGAACTACACCGACGGCCCCCGGATCCTCTCGGCGTTTAGCGTCAAGGGCTATGACCGGACCAAACGGGGCAGCCAGACCGTAACCCTGTCGGTAAACGGCAAAACCGCCCCCCTCACGGTAACGGTCAAGGTTCCGGCGGACGCGGAAGTGTCCGCGGTACTTATGGGTACGGACGCCGCCAATTTCCGCTACGGCCACAACAACGTCTTTATCAGGGGACAGCCCCTGAGCCTGGCCAACGCCTGGTTCCAGGCCACGGTTATCTGCAACAATGTTACGGCGATACTGAAAAGCGGGGACGGCATCAGCGCGGCGGATCTTCCCGGCTTTAACCCCAACACGCCGGGTAAACAGACCCTTACCCTGAACCTGGACGAAAAAGCCCTAGCCCTGGACATATACGTTGCCGATATAGCGCCCGAAGTCTACTTTGATTACGGCTTTGTACGGCACGAGGGGGATCCGGGCGGTTGGGGAGCGGGAACCGGGCGGACCGAGGGGAGTTACCACACTCCTCCGGGCAAAACCCTGGTACTCTCCCCGGTACGCTTCCTCATCGGCTATGACAGGGACAACCAGGATCTGGGTGTAAGCTATGCCTGGACAGTAACGCCCCTGAACGGGAGCCCCGCCCTTAGCCTCTCCGGAACAAACAGTGAGTTTCTTTCGATTACCCCCCAGGCGGCGGGGACCTGGAATGTCTCCGTCACCGTCACGGGACGGAACTTTATAGACGGCTCCACCGTCAGCAAAAGCGCCGGCACAAAGGTGATCTGCGATGCCGGTGACCTTAGCCCGGGTACATACAGCCAGACGGTGAAAAACTTCTCCCCGGGCCAGTTCACCGAATCCGGCACGGGCCATGGCTGGAGCCTGGGATCCTTTGGGGGCTACCTGATAAAGACCGTAAGCCCGAAGGCCCAATACACCATTATAGGCAACGGCTTTGGCACCTGGATGGAGCCCGGTGTGGTCTGGTTCCAGGAGGACAACAACCACAACAACCTGCCCGATGAGATGTGGTATGAGCTTAACGTGGGCAATGCCGGCGCCGTCACCCGGCGCTATTCCCTGACCTACTTTAAATCCGGGGACGGCTACACCATCAACGAATACGACCAGACCATTAAGGAGATCTACTGGGTGGACGGCAAGGGCCGGGCCGGCCAGATCAACGGCGGCTGGCCCAAGGACTGGGGGGTAGCCGAAAAAGACGGAGCCTGGGCAACCTATACGGGTACCCTGCTCGGCGACACCGGTTATATAAAAAGCCAAAACTATCCGGATCTTACGGTATGGCCGAACTGTGTGGACACCCCCCAGACCGAATTCCCCGTGAGCGGCGCAATCGCGGCGAACGGCAGCGCCGTTACCCTGACCAATGTCCGCTTTGTCAAAGTCCACACCGGTCTCTTTAATTACGGCGGCATCTTCGGCGAAATATCCACGGAAATAGAGAATTACTCTATAAACGGAACATGGTAGGTGAGTATGAAAACAAAAGAATATACGATTTTTTATCCGGCGGCGGCCCTGCTGGCGGCGGCCCTGTTCGCGTCCGTAATTCTTGCGGGCTGCAATAACCCCTCTTCCTCCGGCCCGGAGGAGGAAACGGAGAGCGAAAGCGTGGATATCGGCATAGATCTGGGCGGGAACCTGGCAACGGGCGGCGGAAGCGCCGTCATCTACAAAGACAGGGAGCCCTCCCGCCTGGAACTGACCGTTACCGGCGCGGGCTGGACAAACCTAAGCTGGCGCCTGGACGGCCGTACCCTGGGAACCGGGGAATCCCTCACCATCAACGCTGCGGATTACGCCGAGGCCCGCTACACCCTGGCTGTAAGCGGCGTCCGGGAAGGCAGCCACCACAGCACGGCTTTTACCTTTACCGTTACCACGGAGCGGGCCGCCGACATCATCTGGACCCAGACCGCGGACGACAGCTCCCTCACGGCCTTTGACCTTTTTGCCTGGGCCGGGGACGGAACGCCAACGGAAAAGTGGGTACTGGAAGCAATGGAACGGGAGACGGTGTATTTTGCCGTTCGGAAATCCCAGCGGGCGGCGGTCGCCGTCAGGGACATAAGCGGAGGAACGGTCGCCAAGGCGGCGCCGGGGGAAACCGTGGACGGTTCCATGGCGGACGGGACCCTGGACATCTTTACCGTAACCCTTGACGACCCGGACGCCGTTTTTGCGGGCGGGGAGTGCCGCTTTACCCTGGAGGCCGTGGAGCAGAACCGGCAGGTAAACAAGACCGTCCAGGTAAGCGTGGCCATAAAACCCAACCTGACCGGCGCGGCAATCTTCCGCCGGAACGAAGCGGGGGGCCTCACCCGGATCACAACACAGAACGCGGCGGCCCACGCCAACAGCCTGTACGCCGATCATAAGGCCGGGAACTTCCCCGCCTGGGGCATAGACTTTGCCGGAGTAATAAACCTGGCTACGGCCCTCAAATGGCTGGACAACTATGCGTTAAGCGGAACGCCCCAGGCCTGGGCTGAATACCTTGTCCGGGTGGAGGCCGGCGAGGTCCTGCCCAAGACCCTTATAAGCTGCCGCTTAAGCTTTTCGGCCGCCCTGGCGGATTATGTACGGATCCGCATCCGGGGTTACGGCGGGGAACGGAAGATCATCCACGACCGTAACAGCATATATATCGGCGAGGTTCAGAAAGGTTCCAACATTATAAGCGCAAACACTAGTTTTTTGAGTGTAGGCCCCTCGACCAGCGGCGGTTATACACCAAATCACATTGCCGTCCACCTGGAAAACAACATCACCATCGACGCGGAAGGCGGAACCAACCCGACTTTCCCCACCGGCAACAGCATTGATCCGAGGATCGTCTCCATGGTCTCCGTCAGCATTGGCAATACCCTGGTTATGGAAGCGGGCTCAAAGCTTACCAACTATGTAACAGAGAGGAATTACTATGACTTCACCGCCGTTAACATCCTGGCGGGCGGCGCCTTTGAATGGCGGGGCGGCGAAATCTCAAACATCCGGGGGGTGGCCGGCAATATTATTCTTTGTTCCAATGACTCCGGCGCCGACGGTCCCGGCGCGTTTTACTATTGGGGGAAGGGCGTCACCTGGGGCAACACGGCGGACAATGTCGCCGTGGGCAGCTACTACAGCTCAATCCTCTACGACCCAAGCGACCCGCTGTTCGCACCGTAAATGCCTGTTTTAAGTAAGGAGTAGTAAAATGTTGATTATGCCGGATACTTCCAGGGCGGAAATAAAAAAGTTAAAAAAGGGGGATGTTTTCTTAGGTTCCGAAATTATCAACCTTCAGCGGAAGGACGGCCTGATCTCTATCGTTACCCGGGACGGGGACATGTATACTATCCATACCAAGCACCCCGAATACCGGATATTCAAAAAACGCGGCGGCAGCGCGGCGAACAGGGCGGAGAATGAAAGAAAATAACGAAGATACCCGGGAGCAAGCTCCCGGGTATCTTCGTTCTATAAGGTATGGATTGTATGCCCGGGTTCATACCCGCAAATGAAAACTGTTACGAAATTGAAACCGGAGCAAACTCGGGGTATGAACCCGGGCCTGCGAATCAACCTTCCTTCCTGTTCATGATGAACCGTAATTGCAATTTGAGCGGGAATTTCCTATCGTAAACATGAGGAGCATCCATGACCGCTAACCGGGAATATAAAGACAGCCTGTTCTCCTGGCTTTTCAGTGACCCTCCGGCCCTGAGGGAGCTCTACGGTGCCCTGACCGGTGTACCCCTTAGTCCCGACATACCCATCACCATCAATACCCTGGAAGACGTACTCTTTAAGGGCCGCCTGAATGATATTTCCTTCGAGATCGCCGGACGGCTCATCGTCCTTATAGAGCACCAGTCCACCATAAACGAGAATATGCCCCTGAGGCTTCTGCTGTATATTGCGAAACTATACGAAAAATTCACCGGGGGAAAAGACGTCTACCGGGAACGGCGTATCACCCTGCTCCGGCCGGAGTTTATCGTGCTGTATAACGGTGTCGCCCCCTGCCCGGATGAAACAACTCTGCGCCTCTCCGATGCCTTCCGGGAAACCGGAGGTCTCGGCCTTGCCCCGGCGGACGGTAACTTCCTGGAACTTATCGTCACCGTATACAACATCAACCGGGGTCATAACGAACCGATCCTCAGGCGCTGTAAAAACCTGGAAGGGTACAGCGCCTTCATCGCCGCCGTCCGGAAATACGAACAAAAAACAAAAACCCGGGACGAGGCGATACGGCTGGCGGTAAAAGACTGTATAGCGAACGATATTTTGAAAGACATTTTAGAAACCCACGCGGCGGAGGTAATGAATATGTTGATGACCGAATGGAATTGGGACGATGCCAAAGAAGTCTGGTTTGAAGAAGGCATGGAAAAGGGCATGGAAAAGGGCATGGAAGAAGGCCGAAATATGGTTCTGGAGCTTATGAAGCAGGGCTATTCCGTGGATCAGATCGAAGCGAAACTGGCAGCGGACAAAACCGGGACAGCCGGAAAATAGCTTCGATTGATTTGAGGAGTTTGACGATGTTACGAAAATTGGCGCCTGGCGTCATGCTGGTTTTGGTCTTGCTGGTTTTTGCCGGATGTCCCATGGAAGACGATCCCCTGATCGAGCCGGGAACGGGCACGGACAACAATCCGGCCGCGGACAACGATCCGGCCGTGAATGACGATCCGGAAACGCCCGAAAACACGCTGGACGAGCGGCTCTATGGGGTGTGGGAATGGAGAATGGGCACGATGGTGGAGCAAATTGTCATCAGCCCCGCGGAAGGCTCCATGGGTACCCTGCGCTACGGCTCGAATGTGTATTCCGACACGATTAAGGAAAGTTTTGCCGGGACTATTGAGTATGCGGAGAATTTTTCTTCCGGCGCCGGGATCATCATTATTCAATACCTGCCGGGCCGCAAGCAGCAGTGGGTTGATTGGAGCAAGGCCGACCCTGACGGCAATTATTTTCCCCTCCGCGATGATAATCCTGAAGGTAATTTCTACGGCATCTATTTTATCAACCTGAACAGCGAGGGAACACGGGTGTTTCTGGCCTGTACCAACGACCAGAACAACAACTACGGGCCCACGGAAACAGCCACCCTGGCGGAGGCCAAAGCCAAATTCACCCAGGGCAACATGAACCAACTGCTGGATCTTTCCGTGGGCGACCCCCAGGACAAGGTTCAGGATCTATGAGGCCTATACGGCGCCGCTTTTGCCTCTACCTTGCCCTGATCTGCCTGAGCGCCGGGGGGCCTGCCGCCCAGGAGGCCGGGCCTGAAGTCCCGGCCGGAGAGGACACGGCCTGGGAGGATTTTGACGACTTTGGGGAAGGGGAAGGGCTGGTGGTTACCGCCGCGCGGGATACCCCGGCCCAAATCAGGGTGATCGCCAAAGAGGAGATAGACCGTATCGCCGCGCCGGATATTCCCACCCTGCTGGAAGAGGCCCTGGATCTGGGCATTACCAGGCACGGGGCCTACGGCAACTCGGCGGACGTGAACCTGCGGGGCTTTGACACGGAACGGATCGCCATCCTCGTGGACGGGGTTCCGGTCAATTCCGCCATGTCCGGGGACTTTGACTTTAACACCCTGGACATGAACAACATCGAGCGGATCGAGGTGATCTACGGCGGGTCGGACAGCAAATACAACGTAACCGGGGCCCTGGGCGGGGTAATCAACATCATCACGATTAAAGACCGCCCGGCGGGCCTGCACTTCGAGGCGGGGATCTCCAACCTGTCCTATATACCGGGGAACTACACCGAATGGGACGGAACCAAACGCCCTCCCCAATGGCAGGATCTGGCGGATACCCAAAAGCTGGAGCTTTCCCTCTCCTACGGCGCTCCGGGTAAAGAAGGGGCCGGCGCCTTTTCCGTGGGGGCCCACGTTTTTGGGAACCGGGCGGGGAACCATTACCTCTACAAGGATTCGTTTTTGGGACAGATCCGGCGGAAGCAGTTCAACGAAGTTCAGGACGCGGGGGGAGGGGCTCTGGCGGCCTGGAATTTCACGAATCTGTCCAGGCTGATTTTCAGTGTCGACGCCTATTACAGTGACAAAAACATCCCCGCCACGGGATTTTCCAGCGTCATCGGCGTTCAGAACGACCTGACCACCCGGGAAAGCCTCCTGTTTGAAGCGCCGGTGATCTTCCGGGACGATCTGGCTATGGAGCTCAGCGTGAGCCATTCCTGGGCGCGGATGGACTATGACCGGGAGGGGATGACCTTTTCCCGGCACGACCAGCAGGGGATGACCCTGATAAACCGCTGGGCCTGGTATCCTCTGGCCGCCCTGACCCTGCGGGCGGGAGGAGATTACCGCTATATCCGCCTGGATTCCACAGGGATAGGGAACCGGAACCGGAACGACGGGGGGCTGTACCTGACCGCGGAATACAGGCCCGTTAAGGCTTTCTCTCTGATCCCGTCGATTAAGGTGGTGACCGACGGCAAAAGCATCGTACCGGCCCCCAAGCTGGGGTTTGTGTGGGCCGCAGGGGACCGGGTAACGGTAAAAAACAACTATTTCCGCAGCTTTAAGTACCCGGACTTTGAGGATCTGTACTGGTCCGGGGGAGGGAGCCGGGGGAACCCGGATCTGAAAAGCGAAGACGGCTGGGGGACGGATCTGGGGGCGGAGTTCCGCTGGAAGGACCTTTTGAGCGCGGAAAGCACCCTGTTCGCCCAATACACCAAAGATTCGATCCACTGGCACAAGGCGGCGGGGGGCTACTGGGAACCTGAAAACATCGGGGAGGCGGCGTTTTTCGGCTGGGACACCCGGCTCAAATCGATCTTCTCCGTGTCCTGGGGGCCGGTGAAAAAGATAAGCCCCGCCCTGTCGTATCAATTATTGCAAAGTTATCTTTTGAGTTACGGCTACACCTGGCGGGACCGGCAGCGTATTCCCTACCAGCCGGAACATACGATAGGGGCCTCGGCGGATGTCTCCTGGGGGACGGGATCGGCCCTGCTTTCGGCCCATTATGAGAGCGTGCGCTACTACAGCGTCACAAACCTGGTGGAGCTTGCGCCGTACCTGTTGGTGAACCTGAATGTAAATCAAACCCTGGGGAAACACCTCACGGTGTTTACGGCGCTGCGGAACCTGCTCAACCAGTCCTACGAATCCTACAACCGTTACCCCATGCCGGCCTTTAACATGACCACCGGGGTGAAACTGAGCATATAAGGGAGGATCAAGAGACTGACGGGACAGCCTCAGGAGCTGTGCATAAATCAGCGCTTCCTTAAACGGCAGCCGATACCGCTTTGGCGAGGGAGGGGCCGTCCAGACCGTTTGCCGCCAGCAATTCCTGCCGTGTTCCCAGGGTATCGGAGACTGCCTCGACGGCAAGGAACTTGAACTTTCCGCGACAGTTCCGATCCCGGGCCAGCGCGGCGGCGTACTCACCGAAACCGCCCTCCCGGATGCCTTCCTCGACAACAAGAGTCAATTCATGGGAATCAAAGAGGAAGGCAAGATAGTCTTCATCCAGAGGTTTTATAAAACGGAGGTTGTAGAGATCGGTTTCAATCCCCTCTCTTTCAAGCCTTTCCGCGGCGTCGATGACTTCCCGGTAAAGCCCTCCGGTAAAGGCGATCAGCACCCTGGCCCCCTGTACCCGGCGGACAAAGACCCCCCTTCCCGGCTTGAGTTCTTCGGAAAAGGCCGGAATTTCGGGAGGGCAGCGGCACTTGGGGTAGCGGATCATCACCGGGCCTTCCTGCCGCAGGGCCCAGGCCAGCATGGAGGCAAGTTCCCTTTCCCCCGCGGGAGCAAGGATACTCATACCCGGCGCGGCACGGAACAGGGCAATATCGTAGAGCCCCTGGTGGGTTTCCCCGTCTTCGGGAACAAAGCCTGAACGATCCAGGGCAAAGATCACCGGCAGATTCTGGAGACATACATCATGGATCACCTGGTCGATGGCCCGCTGGATGAAGCTTGAATAAAACGCCGTGACCGGACGCATGCCCCGTACCGCAAGCCCTGCCGCAAAGCATACCCCATGGGCTTCGGCTATTCCCACATCGAAGAAACGGCCCGGGAAAGCCTCCCTGAACGCCGAAAGTCCTGTACCTTTCTCCATGGCAGCGGTAACCGCGGCAAGCCTTCCGTCATTTTTGCCCAGATCGAGGAGGGCCTTGCTGAAAGCTTCGGTAAATGAAGGCCCGCTTTCCCCGTTTTTTGCCTCGCTCTGGGGAGAAGGCACATCAGGAAGCCCCTCCGAAGGGGAGAAGGCCCCCACCCCGTGCCAGAGACCCGGATCCTGTTCCGCCCGGTGGTAGCCCTTGCCCTTCCGGGTGATCACATGGATCACCACCGGCCGTCCGAGCTTGCGCACATCTTCAAACACATCGGTAAGATACTGGATATTGTGACCGTCGATGGGCCCGGCATACTCAAAACCCAGATCCACAAAGAAGTTGTCGGTATAGAAAACCGCCTTTACCGCCCGCTTGAGACGGACAACCCAGTCGAAGAGGGTTTCCCCGATATAGGGGATCTTTTTGACGGTGGAATCGAAAGTACGGCGGAAAAGCTGATATTTCGCCTTCATGGAGAGACGGCTCAGATACTTTGAAAGCCCGCCTACATTGGGACTGATCGACATCTTGTTATCGTTGAGCACCACCACCAGGGGAAGCCCCAGTTGGCCCGCGTGGGAGAGGGCCTCATAAGCCAGGCCGCCGGTAAGCGCGCCGTCCCCGATAACCGCCACCGCATTTCCCCGGCCTCCACTGAACCTCTCGGCAGCCAAAAGCCCCAGAGCGGCAGAGATTGAGGTGGATGCGTGACCTGTATCGAATACGTCGTGGACGCTTTCGGCCCGTTTTGGAAAACCGGATATACCGCCCCGCTTACGGAGACCCGAAAAAGCCCCGTAACGGCCGGTGAGGAGTTTATGGGCATAGCATTGATGCCCCACATCCCAGACGATCTTGTCCTCCGGTGAAGTAAAGACCCGGTGCAGGGCAATACTGAGTTCCACCACCCCCAGATTAGAGGCCAAATGCCCTCCGGTCTTGCTTACCGTTGAGACGATTTCGACCCGGATTTCCTCAGCCAGGAGTTCCAGTTCGCCAAAAGACAGATCTTTTATGTCCTCGGGATTCCGAATTCGGGACAGCAGGGACGCTTTTTCTTTCATTATGATAACAGATAGAGGAGGGCCTATTTGTTCTTGTGTCTGTTCTTCCGCAGCTTCTTCTTACGCTTGTGGGTCGCAATTTTGCGCAGTTTGCGTTTTCTTCCGCAGGGCACTTCGGCGTCTCCTTAGTGTTGATTTGATTATAGAAGTATGATACCTGGAGCCGAAAAGGTCAAGTAGGCGCGCGATAATGTAGGGGCGCCAGGCACGGCAGTTTAACATTACAAAAAAGCATGACAAGGCATGGGGCGGGGAATATTTAGGCTCTGCCCGCAAAGCCGCTTGCTTTGCGGAGCACCATCTTTGAACTTTTTCCGTTGCCGTACTTAGCTCTGGCAGTTTGTTGCGCTTTGTGCATAAAACCTCCAAAAATTGCCGATTGGGCGGTTTTTACCCTGCAAACTGCCAAGAGAACCCGATAATCGGGACTTTTGTGGTACAAAGTACCGCAAAAGTCCACAAGCATAACAGGCTCTCGGTGATCAAACCGGGACGATCTGTTTATCAATAATGTAATGATAGGGACTCTTTTCGTACCAACTTTCTTTGTAGGGAAGAGCCGTATTCCGGCTTAGATTTTTGGAATAATTGGTATTCAGGAGAGTCCTGTCGATACGCCTTGCCAAATCGTAGGCCCCGCGGTACCCGAAGAAGGCAAAACGCTGGGCAAAGAGGGTTATTGAGGGAATCCCCAGCTTGTTTACCCAGACCCCT
Source organism: Treponema sp. (assembly GCA_031278095.1). Lineage (GTDB taxonomy): Bacteria > Spirochaetota > Spirochaetia > Treponematales > Breznakiellaceae > JAIRNJ01. Next base: position 60,833 of record JAITLC010000136.1, on the reverse strand, counting down.
ACCCCGGGATGGGATATGGCGATATCCGGTTTGAGTTTCTTTACCTGGTTCACCAGTTCCGAAGGCTGATTGGAAATACTATTGGGAATGTCCCCGATGGTATCGGCGATTTCGTCAAAGAGCTTGTTCCCAAAGGAATCAAAGTTGAAGTGACGGAAGGCGGCCACATCCATGCCAATCTCGTTTGCCAGAAGTCCCGTGGTTCCTATCCGCAGATAGCCCCCGGAGATCAATACCCTCTTTCCCTTAACCCGTTTCCGGATCGGCGCCAGGGCCGCTTTTAGTTTTTCCTCTTCCCTGGATAGAATTTTCTCCGCCTCTTTTTCCAGGCCGAAGAATTCCGCAATCTCCATGATGAAATTCCGGGTTGCGCTGGAACCAATGGGAATATTGGGGGTCAGGTAGGGCATGCCGAATTTCTGCTTTAAAAATTCTATAAAGTACAGATCGTGCACATGGCAGAAACTGACGTTCAGCGCCGCCTCGGTAATTTTACGCCATTCATCCGGTTCCTTGAATTCCACAAAGATCTGCACATTCAACCCTATGGCCTCCAGGAGCCGCCGGATCTCCGCTTCGTCCTGCGGCCCGATGGACCAGGCGTTATAGAGGTTGACCGTATGGGCTTTCTCGTACTCGTACTGCTTAACCTTAAGCTCGTAGTCCCTGTCGTCCTTGTTAAAGGGCAGGTAGTCCACATAGGGTTTGGGCTCAAAAGAGAACTTCTGCAGTATCCCGTGGTACACCACATCGTAGGCGCCGGAGAAGACCTTGGCTTTGAACCCCGGGCAATGGAGGGGAACCAGTGTCGCCGCCACCTCGGGCTGCAACCGGTTTACCACTTCATCAATATCATCGCCGATGATAGCGGGGGTACAGGTCATAAGGATGAATATGGCCGTGGGCCGGAACTGCCGTTCCGCATCCAGGATGGTTCGCTTTAACTTTTCCTCCCCTCCGCCGATCACCTCGGATTCGGTAAGGTTAGTACTGAACCACCGGGCTCCGGACATCTTAACCCCCCGGGCAGTACCGTAAGTCCTGACGCTAAAATCAATAAGATGGCTATTGGAACCGCAGCCTACCGGCCCATGCATTATCACCACCGAATCCTTCACCGAAAAGGAGATAAGGGTGGAAACACTCATCTGACACCCCGTCCCCTGAGTAAAGGTTCTGTCGCAGTTGATAAGGCAGCCCTTCCGGGCGCAGTTGGTCATGTCCCTGGTACAGCCGCCATAGGCAAAACCGGTACGGCGGGAAATCTCTCTGGTCTGAGGTTCCCTTGAATTAAAATTGACTTCGAGTATGGGGTTATTCATTTTTCTTTACCTCCGTTAATAGTAAACCCAATAATCCGGTTACCTGCCGGTAATCTGGGTACTGATAAGATCTTCCAGGAGATTCAAGCCTCCCTTGAATCCCGCATATCCCTTAGACAGAATGATCCGGTTAATAACCGGATAGCTCACCGACAGGAAGGGTCCGTTCAGAGTATCCGCAAGTTTCCGGTCAATGGTACTGCCTAATACAAAGACCGGTGAAAAGGTTTCGTAATAGGGATCCGGCTTGTACTGGGGATTCGTCTGCTCTATATATTGCTGAATCTTGTAGGTATCGGTCTCAAAAACAAGCTCGGGCTTTTTGGAAAATTCGATTTCCTCAAAGGCCTTCCGGATAATATCCTTCTGCGTTTCCGAGAGATCATCGGTGATAAATACGTAGCCGGGAAGCCATCCTATTTCATTATCCAGGTATTTGGTATAAGGCAGTGCCGTGGTTCCATTGGATATAACCACCGCATAGTTCTGGAAATCAAAGTCGGAAATAAGGTTGGTAACCCGATCTATGTACTTATAGTAATGTTCCGTTTCCCTGTGAAGCGCCTGAGTAACCATGTCCTTATCCAGGTGTAATTTGTCCGCTACTTTCCAGATGAAATCCACCGTGGCCCGGTTCCCGATAGGCAGATCGGTAATTAAGTAATCAATGCCATGGCTTTCCTTAATAACCTTAACCGATTCAGAGCCGTACAACCGGGAGAGCGCAATATTAAGGGAGGCCGCTCCTGCGCCAAGAACATTCTCCTGGGTCTGATCATTGGTAAAGAACGTGTTAGCTTCTATCCCCAATAAGCCCAGGATACGCCGAATTTCTTCCAGATCCCCCCGGAAATAGGGATCATAGGCAGGAACCAGACCAAAAAGATTGACCACATTCTTCCGTTTGGTTTCCGACCTGGGAATATACTGGAGGAACAGTTCTTCTATGATTTTCGAATACCCATAGTAGGAATTTCCTTTGAATCCTCCGGCATCAATAAACACCAGGGGCTTTTCGGTTTCCCCGAGTTCACTTAAAACCCCCTTTATGTCATCTCCGATAATATCGGTCATACAGCTGGTGGTAACCACAAAGAGATCCCCATTCATTATTTCAAAGGTATTGGTAATTTCCTGCTTTAGTTTTTCTGTACCCCCAAAGATAATTTCAGACTCCGCCACATTGGAACTGGGAGCGCCGTCGCCGCAGTAACCGCCGCCGAAGTAACCGCCTAAGTTAGCCGCCCCCGCCAAGGTGCCGCCGCAGCCCTGGGCTCCGTGAATGATGGGAATAGTCTTCGGCAGGGCGCTCAAGGTTGCCAAAACACCTCCAAGCATACAGGAAAATCTGGGCCTTTCGATATGGGCCATAATACACACTCCTTTTTTAGGTTAATAACATGAGCCTGTTTCGAAACTTCAGTTTTGAAACAGGCTCACATATCAGGCCGAATCTCCGGAAAACAATGGTGTTGATAAATACCGTTCCCCGGTATCGGGAAGAAGCACCACAATATTTTTACCCATGTATTCAGGCCGTCTCGCCACCCGGGTTGCCGCAAAAAGGGCCGCCCCCGAAGATATCCCCACCAACAGCCCTTCTTTTCTGGCAGCCTCCCGGGATACCTCAAAGGCTTCTTTGTTTTTTACCCTGAATATCTCATCCACCACGGTGCGGTTAAAAACATTCGGTACAAAACCGGCGCCAATACCCTGAATGGGATGAGGCGCCGGCGCTTCGCCGCTGAGAACCGATGAGTCATAGGGTTCCACCGCAACAATCCTAATCGACGGGTTAGCCGTCTTCAGAGTCTCCCCTACCCCGGTGATGGTGCCCCCGGTGCCGACACCTCCCACAAAAACATCGACATTGCCGTCGGTATCCTCCAGGATCTCCCTGGCGGTGGTTTCCCGGTGTATTGCGGGGTTGGCAGGGTTATCGAACTGTTGGGGAATAAAAGAATTATCAATCTGGGCGTTTAATTCCTCCGCCTTCCTGATCGCCCCCTTCATTCCCAGGAGCCCCGGGGTCAATACCAGTTCGGCCCCCAGGGCAAGGAGAAGCCTGCGCCGTTCAATGCTCATGGTCTCGGGCATGGTGAGTATTATCCGGTATCCCCGGGCTGCGGACACAAAAGCCAGGCCGATGCCGGTATTACCGCTGGTAGGCTCAATAATGGTAGTACCCTTGTTGATCAACCCCCGTTTTTCCGCGTCCGAAATCATCGCCAGGGCGATCCGGTCCTTCACACTGCCCAGAGGGTTGAAGTACTCCAGCTTCGCAATGAGGCTGCCGGATAATTTTTTATCCTCAGCGTACTTGTTCAGCCTTAATAAGGGTGTCCGCCCTATCAATTCCGTAAGGCTCTCCGCAATCTTCGCCATCCAACTTTCTCCTTTCTCCGAACCTTAATAGAGATAAAACATAGTATTCATATCGGTTATATATTATTATATAGCTCAAAATACTCCCTGTCAATACTCCTATTAATTTTAGTATGAAAAAAGATCCTTGCCGGAAATAAAAACATATTTTATGCCTTCCGGCGGCAGGGCACAGATATCGACACCGAAACCAGCCCTGTCGGTGATTGACTTAAAATCAAACAATACAAGATCAGCGTCGCAGCCTTCCCGGATACGCCCTTTTTTTTCGAGTCTCAAACGCTGCGCGGGAACCAGGGTGAGTTTGCGAATACCCTCAAGAAGGGGAAAGAGTTTTTTTTCACGGACAAATTCCCGCAGAAACCGTACAGGCGAGGAAGAAGAACGGGGATGCCCTTTGATGTGTCCCCCGCCTACGGAAATGACCGCATCGCTGGCCACACAGGTAAAACCGAGGGTATATGCCGTTTCCATGTCTTCCATGGGGATGGCGTTATGGCAGGCCACGGAGGTATCTTCTTCAATACTGCGTAGCTGTTCAAAGAGTTCTTGTGTGCAATATTGCCCGGCCCGCTCTCCGGAAAGGATTTCCAGATCCCCGGCATTAAAGTTAAACCCATCAAATCCATGGTCGAAAACCGCCGACTTAATTCCGGTGGCCCAGGTATCATAAGGGTACAGATCGGCGGTGATGTCCGCACCACCCTGCCGTGCCGCCTGTATCATGTCCGCCGCAATGAGGATATTGCGGTTTCCCGAACTGTCTTTGCCGTATACATTGGCGGCAAGATGGGATATTTGCAGCGAGGCGCCGGATATTTTAGCGGCGGCAATTACTTCTTCCAGCGCAAGGACAGCTTTGAGCGGCGTATCGTAACGTATATGCACCGCGAAAAATTTGTTTTTTTCCGCCGCTACATGGGCCAGCGCCAGAAGCTCGTCAAAGCCGGTTCCAGGCGCATACTGCAAGCCAAAGGAAATACCCGCGGCGCCTTCGTCCAGCGCGGCAGCGGCAAGATCTTTAAGACGGGCAATCCGGGCCGGACTTGCCGCATCATAATTGCCCACTCCGATTTGTTTGCGCAGAGTGATATTTCCAATGAGCGTGGGGCAGTTAATGGGAAGCGACGCTTTTTTTACCGCCCCTAAATAGCCGCTTATAGGGTAGTTGCTTCCGCCGCAGTTACCCCCCAGTATGATGGTATTTCCGGTACGCAAAGCGCAGGCCGCCGTTTGCCGCGGGATGCGGAAACCTGCCTTTTCACCTTCGGTTGTATCCTCGTGGGTGTGTATATCGATAAAACCCGGGGCCAGAATCAGCCCCTGTCCGTCAATTTCATTTTTCCCGGAAAGACTGTTCCGGCTAAGAGCGGCAATTACACCGTTCTCAATCCCCAGGTGCAAAATTTCATCGGTTCCGCTTTCAGGGTCAATAACCCGGGCGCCGGTAATAACGGTATCATAAGCCATAATTATTATATCTCAAATTCAGGCGGCAAACAATGACAAGCGGCATAATGATCCGGCCCCCGTTTTTTCAGTGCAGGCCGTGAGTACCGGCAAATATCAATGCGGCGATTACAGCGGCCGTAAAAAACACAGCCCGCGGGCGTGTTAATCGGCGAAGGCGGATCGCCTTCCAAAATAATCCGTGTTTTCTTCAGCTGCGGGTCCGGCTCCGGAACCGCCGAAATTAACGCCTGGGTATAAGGATGCAGGGATAATGAAAAAAGTTCGTTCACCGGACCCTCCTCGACAATCACTCCCAAGTACATCACTCCAACGCGGGTACTTATGTACTTGACCACGCTCAAATCGTGGGCAATAAACAGACAGCTTACGGTACGTTCGTTTTGAATATCCATGAGCAGATTTAGTATCTGGGCCTGAACCGATACATCCAGCGCGGATACCGGTTCGTCACAAATTAACAGATCGGGATTTTGTATCAAAGCCCTGGCAAGGCCGATACGCTGCCGCTGCCCCCCCGAAAATTCATGGGGAAACCGGTAAAAGTGTTCCGGTAAAAGACCCACCTGTTCCAATATTTCAAAAGCTTTTTTTTCACGCTCTTTTTTATTACCAATGCCGTGAATTACCAGCGGTTCCATAAGCGCGGCGCCGATCCGCCTGCGTGGATTGAGGGACGTAAAAGGATCCTGAAAAACAATCTGCATTTTTTGGCGGTATGGCCGCATCGCTTCTTCGTTTAAGTTGCTTATATCCTGTCCCCCAAAACGGATTATCCCATCGGTGGGTTTTATAAGTTTTAGAATAGTACGGCCTAATGTGGTCTTTCCGCTTCCGGTCTCCCCGACAAGACCGTAGGTTTCACCCCGTTTTAAGGTGAGTGAAACATTATCAACCGCCTTAACTAAATCAGGCTCCCGGTGGAAACCTTTACGGAAACCGGATTTTAACGGAAAAAACTTTTTAAGGTTTTTTACCTCAAGAATCACATCGCTCATAGTTCCCCCGCACGCCAACACCGCGATTTATGCCGCCTGTCGTTTTCTTTGGGTATTGAAATCAGCAGCGGATTTTCCTGCCTACAGCGTTCTTCCGTCAAAGGACAGCGGGGCGCAAAACGGCAGCCTGCGGGAATGTTATTCAACAACGGTACCATCCCTTCAATAGCATAAAGCCGTTTCGGTCTTTCTCCGGTAATTTTTGGAATAGATCTAATCAAAGCCAGGGTATAGGGATGCTGCGGCGCGGAAAAAAGGTCTTTCACCGGCGCTTCTTCTACGATTTGTCCCAGATACATCACCAGCGCCCAGGTACAGGTTTCCGCCACAATTGCCAGATCATGGGTTATCAGGATTACCGCCATGTTGAGCTTGCGGTTAAGATCCATAATCAGTTCCATTATTTGCGCTTGAATAGTAACGTCCAGCGCGCTTGTTGGTTCATCGGCAATCAGAAGGTTGGGCCTGCAGGAGAGCGAAATGGCGATCATCACCCGTTGACGCATTCCGCCTGAAAGCTCAAAGGGATACTGGCCTAACCTGCGATACGGATCACTGATGCCTGCCAGTTGAAGCATATCCGCCGCAGCCTCCTGAGCCGCACGGCCCGAAAGACCCTGATGCAGCTTAATCGATTCTGTAATCTGGTCTTCGATGGTAAATATCGGATCAAGAGCGCTTAACGCATCCTGAAACACCATTGCAATTTCCTTGCCCCGTATATGCTGCATGTCTTTTTGAGGCAGGCTGAGCAGATCCTTGCCTTTGTAATAGATTTTTCCGCTATAGTGTACCAGTTTACGCTCGTCGTAAAGCCGTAATATCGACTGCATGGTAACGCTTTTTCCGCAGCCCGATTCTCCCACCAAAGCAACACGCTCACCTTCACCCACCGCGAAACTGACGCCGTCAATAGCCTTTACCGTATCCCGTCCTGTCCTGAAAGAAGTACCCAGTTCCTGTATTTCCAATAGTTTCATGAATCCGCCTTCCGTCAGGTATTCGGGTCAAGCGCATCCCGCAGGCCGTCACCGAAAAGATTAAGGCCCAGAACCGACAGGACGGTAAACGCTCCTGGAAAAATTACCATCCATAGCGAGGTATAAATAACGCCTTTGCCTTCATAGAGAATGTTCCCCCAACTGGGTTCCGGTATGGGAACACCGACACCTAAAAAGCTCAGCGCGGCTTCTGAGATTATGGCGCTGGCAAAAATATAGGTACCCTGCACGACAATCGGCCCTAAAATGTTAGGGAAAATATGCAGCCACAATATCCGCACTGTTTTTGCGCCCTGCGCACGCATTGCTTCAATATAAGTGCGTTCCTTCACCGACAAAGCAGCGGCACGGACAACGCGGGCTACACCGGGGGTAAAGATGATCGAAAGGCTGAGGATTACATTTTTTCCCCCTGCCCCCAGAACAGCCATCAAGGCAATAGCGAGCAGTGTAGACGGTATAGCGCTGAGGCTATCGCAAAAACGCATCAGCACATTATCCAGGCAGCGATAGTACGCCGCATGCAGTCCTATGAGGATGCCCATGCCAAGGGCAGCGGCGCTTACCATAGCGCCTATTGAAAGCGAAATACGCGCGCCATAAAAAACACGGGTCAAAAGGTCCCGGCCAAATGCATCGGTACCAAAAAAATGGCCGGGACCCGGGCCTTTAAGCCGATCCGATACGGTCATTACATAGGGACCTGCGGGACCCAGAACCGGGGCCGCCAAAGCAAAAAAAAGCATGAACAGCATAATTGCAGATCCGGTGACTGCCAGCTTATTGGCAAAAAATTTATTTAAAGCCATCCGCCGCTGTTCCCTTTCCAGGTATTGTTTTACTCTATTCATGATATTATCCTTACTTCCGCTTAAAAACGGCAAAATACGGAGCATTTTGCGAGACTTGTGAGATAACCAACCGGGTTATCGAACAAGGCTAATGGCTTTCCAGCCGTACCCTTGGGTCTACAATCCCGTAAAGCAAATCGATAAAAAAACAAACGATGATATTGATCACCGCGATTAATAGAATTATCGCCTGAATGACCTCATAGTCACGCCGCGTTACCGAATTAATGATGAGCTGCCCTACTCCGGGAATATTAAACACCGACTCAATCACCGCCGCACCGGACAATAAACTCATCATCGTCTGACCGGCGGTTGTTATGATGGGGAGGAGAGCGTTACGCAGCGCGTGTTTTGCGATCACCGTCAAGTCTCCCATGCCTTTCGCACGTACCATACGAATATAATCGCTATACAGCACTTCCAGAACGGAAGATCGGGTCATACGGATAAGCAGCCCTGTCTGTATACTGCCCAGCGCAATAGCCGGCAAGGCAAGGTAGGTAAGGTTGCCGAAAATACCCGCTTCGCCAATCGTCATATAACCCGACGACGGAAAAATCCTGAGCTTTACGGAAAAAACAATAATCATGACCAGCCCCAACAGAAAACTGGGAATCGAAATGCCCGCCATGGCAAAACCTTCGATTGATAAATCGAAAACACTGCCTTGCCGGTATGCGGCAAAGACACCTAACGGCAGGGCAATGAGGATTCCAAACGCCATTGAATAAACAGTTAAGAGCAGCGTCGGTACTAAATGGCTCCTAATCAATACTATCATATTTTCGTTGATAAAAATTGATGCGCCAAAATTCCCCCGCAGTACGCCGCTTATCCATTTGATGTACTGTACAGGAATACTGTCGTTTAGATGCATGGTTTCGCGCAGGGCCTGTACTTCGGCCTCGGTTACTTTATCCCCCAGCATAACCCGCGCGGGGTCCCCTGGAATTAGGTGAATGAATGCAAAGACAATAACCGACAGAATAAACAATACGGGGATAAGACCAAGAAACCGCTTAGTAATAAACCTTTTCATACACTGTCCCGGACTTTTAATTTCCGTCCTGATTGGTATCTGTCCGCAAAGTCGGTTACTTTGCGGACAGGCATTGCATGTAAGCACCGTTTCGTACCGAAACGGTGCACAACATACGTTTTATAAACAGAGCCTGTTTAACGTTGAACGCGTATATTCCACGGGTGCACAGAAATAAAATACACGCCTCCCTCCACCCCGGATGTCGATACCGATACGGCTCTGGAGTTGCCGAACTTGAGTACCGGCACATATTCGGCCAGACAGTACCGCTGCAGCTCAACCCATTTTCCTATAACGCTTTTTTTGTCTGAGGCGGTGGTGATCTCCGTCAAACCGTTCTGCAGCACGGCGTCATCGGCAAAACCGGCCCAGGAAGGCGAAAGGTAGAGAATAAAGGGCGGCAGTACGGTTACATCAAAACCGGTAATAAACGCATCCCACTTGCCCGGGTCTGAACGGGTACTGAAATAGGTTGCCCAGTCCTGGACAATAAGTTCAACATTTATGCCCGCCTGTTTTAGCTGCTGTTCTACCACAATGGCTTCGTTGTAAAACGCCGCATAGGTATTTGATGTAAGCAACCGGAAGGGCTCGCCATTGTAGTTTGCCTCGCGCAACAAGCGGCGCGCCGTATCGGCATTGTGTACATTATAATACTCGCTGCCCGCTTTTGTGTACCACTCCGAATCGGAAGGGATGATATAACTTGAGTCTGTTTTGTAAAAAGCCTTATCGGAGAATGCCGCCAATAAAATATCTTCATTATTAACTGCCGCCTGTAAAGCCTGCCGGAATTTCGGGTTTGACGCGATACCCTGCCTTTTGTTAAAGACCAGGGCATGATCGCCGCCATCAAGCTGGTGGATATTGAACTGGGCATTGTTTTCGAACAACCCGTAATTTTCTACGGGGATGCCGGCGACTATATCGTACTCGCCGGTTTGAATACCTGCGATACGGGTATTGCCGTCGCTGGAAAAATAGTAGTAGACCTTCGGTGTTAAGGCTTCTTTATAGCCTCCCCAGCCGGAGCACTCTCCTTTTATTCCATAGGGAACGTAACCGTCAAATCTGGACAGCAGGATATAACGGTCGGCGGCCCATTCGGTGAACTGATAGGGACCAGTACCGATATATTCGGTAATGGGTTTACCGGTTCCTGCAGCGTCCGCAATAGATTTGGGGACAATGATGGCGTTATTTTCCGCGGTGGCGATAAGCTCGTTCAGATAAAGCATGGGGTGTCCTAGGTTTATCGTAACGGTGTAATCATCCGTCTTTACAAAGCCGGCGCCTTTGGTTACCGCGGAACCATAGAGTTCGAGCCAGCGGTTGAGAGAGGCGACCACATCATCGGCCTTCAGTTCCTGCCCATTGTGGAACTTGACGCCCCTGCGCAGCTTGTAGGTGTACACCGAAGAATCGTCGTTGACCGTAAAACTTTCGGCCAGCTCAAGTCCGATGGAGAAGTCACTCTTGACGTATACGAGGCTTTCGTAAACGGCTCCCTTGGTCATCTGCTGGGCGACGGCGGATGAGGAAAAAGCGATGTCCAACGTTTCAGGCGCTGCGGATACCGCAATACGCAGATTTTCTCGATACGTACTCTGCGCAGTACCCGCATCCTTCTTGCCGCCGGCAGACACGATGCCCGGCATTGCTATAACTGCCAGGAGCAGCATCTGAATAAGCATCTGTTTTTTTGTCATAAAAATCTCCTTTTTAACCAAATTTATAATCTCCCGGAAAAACCGGGGAATTATTTACTATTTCTGAGCCCCTGCCAAAATTCATATTAATCCTATGGTTTTAGTAGGTTTTAATGATTCCAGTTTATTCCAAACAAAATAATATGTCAAGTACTTATCTTATAAAATCTATGTTTTTACTATGTATAGGTGGTATTGCGGAGGGAACGCAGCCCGATCCGGCATCGGCGGCGGTCAAAGTATGCACATATTGACCGTAAGTAGTCTGTCCGCAGTGGCGGACCGTGTCGATTTGCCGGAAACCGGGTGTTTCCGCTTCTCCTCCCTGAGTAGAACGCGCGGGGGATAAGGGTGGCGCCGGGATCCGTTATAGGGATGTGTTACGGGGAGGCATAGAGGCAAGCCTCGGGCTATAACCCCCCCGCCTTTTAATCACCGTTCAGGGGGGGGGGTAGGCCGCAACAAAGTGCGGCCGGAGGGGGGCCGGAGGATAAAGGCGGCGGTCTGCGGAGACGGCATGGAAAGAGGCCCCCCATCCTGCGTCCGTGACCCTGCACATTGATTGCCAAAAAGTCTATACTTTACAAATGGAAGCGGCTGCGCAATCGGGAAACAGCAAATTCATCAAAATGACTACCGAACCGGTTGGAAAACTGGTGGTAAGTCTGGCTATTCCCAGTATCATGATCATGCTGATATCCGGGCTCTACAATATGGCGGATACCTACTTTGTGGGAAGGCTGGGGACCAGCGCCGTGGGAGCGGTGGGTATTGCATTTCCTCTCATGGCCATCATCCAGGCCCTGGGCTTCTTCTTTGGGCAAGGTTCGGGAAACTATATTTCCCGTGAACTGGGGGCCCAGAGGATTGAAAACGCATCGAAGATGGCTGCCACGGGACTTTTCAGCGGCATCATCTTTATGGTTTTTGTTTCCTTAGGCGGGCTCTTTCTTCTTTCCCCCCTCTGCCGGGGTCTTGGCGCCACGGAAACCATTCTCCCCTATGCGGAACAGTACATCTTCTTCATCCTTATCGGAGGACCTGTCATGGTGGGTTCCCTGGTGATTAACCAGCAGCTCCGTTTCCAGGGCAGCGCCTTCTATGCGATGATCGGCATGACATCAGGGGCCATCATCAATATTTTTCTCGATCCCCTGCTGATTTACGGTTTTGATATGGGAGTGAAGGGGGCCGCCCTTGCCACGATTATCAGCCAGAGCATTGCCTTTGTAATCCTTTTGATCGGCTGTAGATTCAAGGACAATATCAGAATCCATCCGAAAAACTTTTCTCCCAGTCTTGCCAACTACCGGGACATCTTCAAGGGCGGCATCCCTGCTCTGCTCCGCCAGTTCCTCATGAGTATTGCGACGATTATCATCAACCACTTTGCCGGGGTCTGGGGGGATGAAGCCATTGCCGCCATTTCCATTACCAACAGGGTCTGCATGTTTGCAGCCTCGGCCATGCTGGGCTTTGGTCAGGGTTTTCAGCCGGTGTGCGGGTTTAACTACGGGGCAAAACGTTACGACAGGGTAAAAAAGGCGTTCTGGTTCTGTGTGCGGCTGGCGGCCGGCGCACTTTTTGTCATTGCCATTGCCATGGCTGTCTTTGCGCCTCAGATCATTGCCCTCTTCCGCAGGGACGATCCTGAGGTTATACGCATAGGAACGCTGTCCCTGCGGCTCCAGTGCATCAGTATTCCCGTTTCCGCATGGGTTGTGATGAACAACATGATGACTCAAACCATCGGTAAATCTTTTGAAGCGAGTATCCTGGCCGTGAGCCGTCAGGGGCTCTTTCTTATCCCGGCGATTTTTATTCTTGCGCCCCTGCTGGGGCTTTTGGGCATACAACTCTGTATGCCGGTGGCAGATATTTTGTCATTTTTCCTCGCCATACCCATTTCTGCAAGAATTCTGCGGGGGATGAAGTAGATCCGGCCTTACGGAATTACCTTGGCGCGAAACAAATTCCCCCAGTTCCCGGCGAAGTGTCTCCGTTGGCGTTTCTTCACTGTCCGCATCCATCCAGACTGTTTCATGTAAAGAGGAGAAGTAGGTGATCTGCCGTTTGGCGTAGCGGCGGCTATTTCGGGCGACGAGGGCCTCTATGGCGGAGAGATCCCGCGCGTTTCCGTGCAAAAGACGCCAGAGAGGTTTACCGTTTTCCCGTTCTTCTGTAAAAAATTCCCGGTAGCCTATGGCCCGCAGGCCCGGATCGGCAGGGCTGAAGCCCGCGTTGAAGAGGGCCTCCACTTCGGAGGGAAGGCCCCTGCTGAACATCTCTGTGGTACGGGCATCGATGCGGCGGTACAGATCCTCCCTCTCCCGTCTGAGGCCCGCTATAAAAAAGCTATACTTCCTTTCCGTCCCGTTTTGCCTGAAGGAACTCAGGGGCCGGCCTGTCAGACGGAGGACCTCCAGTGCCCTGGTGAGCCGGTAGGTATCGTTGAGGTGAATCCGGGCGGCGCTTTCCGCGTCCCATGCGGCCAGTTCCTCCATAAGCGCGGCAGCACCCTTTTGGGCAAGATCGGCCTTCACCGTCGTGCGGATTTGGGGATCCGAGGGGGGGGATTCGGGGAGGCCCCGGATAAAGTTTTTCAGGTAAAAACCGGTTCCCCCGGAAACTACCGGAAGCTTCCCCCGGCGGTGAATGTCCTGGCAGGCTTCACCGGCCAGGCGCACAAAGTCCCCAACATTGAACTGTTCGGAAGGTTCCCGTATGTCAATAAGGTGATGGGGCAGCGCCGCCCGTTCCGCTGCCGAAGGCTTGGCTGTTCCGATGTTCATACCCCGGTAGACCTGCATCGAATCCGCGGAAACCACCTCTGCGGGGCAGAGGGAAGCCGGACCTGTAAAAAGACGGTATAGAATACCGGTCTTTCCTGATGCGGTAGGCCCAAAAAAGACAAAAACAGGGAACACAGGTTCTACGCTTCCGGTATGTACAACCCGCCGGCCGGCCTATTCTTCAAGCCGGAATTCCACTTCCTTGGTAAAGACCTGCCGGGATGCGAGGGAGACAACCTTGCCGTCGTTCTCTTCAATTTCCGGGTCTTTCAACATGGAAAGCTGATAAGAGCGGCGAGAAGCCGCGGAGGTGATCTCGTACATGTTCTCATTATATTCAATAAGTTCTTCCAGGGGGAATATCATAAAATGAAAATACAATTTTTTTAAGAAAATGTAAAGGGAACCTGTTCCAAAACTAATTGACTGTGCGCTAATGCGCACGGTTTTGGAACAGGTTCTTGGAAAAAGATTGAGATGCAGCCCGTATACCCTTTCCAGAATTCCCGTTTCCCGCTATTATGATAGTGGAGGTATGTTATGCCTGTATTCAGTCCTCCCAAAGGGGCAAAGTGGTTTTCACCGGTCGTAGGCGGAATCGCATTCGCCGTGATTGTGGTGATTATTTTCCTGGCAACCAGCATCTATTTTGTTGACCAGACCGAGGAGGCTGTTGTTACCAGATTCGGGAAGTACCTCAACACCGGAGGCCCCGGCCCTCACATCAAGCTTCCCTTCGGTATCGACAAGAACTACAATGTAAATGTCAAAACCGTACAGACCGAACAGTTCGGTTTCCGCACGCTTTCAAGCGGCATCCAGTCTACCTATTCCGGAGACACCAGCGAGGCTACCATGCTCACCGGGGATCTCAACATCATTGATGTTGAATGGATCATCCAGTACCGCATCATAGACCCCAGGGCCTGGGTTTTCAATGTTCAGGAGAGATCCCGGACTATCCGGGATGTGAGCCGCTCGGTAATCAACATGCTGGTAGGCGACAGGCCGATCATGGATATCATGGGCTCCGAACGGAGCGCCATCGAGGCGGCAGGTACGGATATTATGAATGAAACCTTCCGGGGTTATGGCCTTGGGATCAATGTTATTGCCGTAAAGCTCCAGAACATTGATCCGCCTTCCGGGGTGCAGGAAGCTTTTGACGATGTGAACAAGGCGGAACAGGACATGAACCGGCTGATTAACGAAGGTCAGCAGGCCTACAACGCCGAGATTCCCCGGGCGCGGGGCGAGCGGGAACGGCTCATTCAGGAGGCCCAGGGTTACGGTACCGAGCGGGTGAACAAGGCCAGGGGGGATGTGGCGCGCTTCCTCTCCGTGTACGAAGAGTACCGCCGGGCTCCGGAAGTTACCCGGCAGCGTCTCTACTATGAAATGGTTGAAGATGTCTTTGCCGATGAAGAAAAAACAATACTCATCGACAGAAACTTTGAAAATTTCCTGCCTCTGCGGAATCTGGGTTCAGGAAGGGTTTCGGACGGAACTGCCGGGGGAGAGCGTTAATATGAAAAAATTTGTCAGCTCCTTTATTGTTTTGGCCGTCATTCTTATCGGTCTACTCATCGCAAACCCCTTCTATATTATTGATGAAGGCGAACAGGCCGTTATCGTTCAGATGGGCCGCCTTACCGATGTTATCACCGACGCCGGTTTCCATGTAAAGATACCCTTTATCGACGATGTGGTACGCTATCCCAAACGTATTCTTGCCTGGGACGGGGAAGCCAAGAGTATGCCCACACGGGAGAAACAGTATATCTGGGTTGATGTTACTGCCCGCTGGCGGATCTCCCATCCGAAAAAATTCTATGAATCGATCACTACAATCGACGGGGCCTATTCAAAGCTTGCCGAAGTTATCGATTCGGAAGTCCGTACCGTTGTTGCGGAAAACTACCTCCGGGAAACAGTCCGCAATTCCAAGGACAGTCTGGGCATAGGCGACAGTATTGATATGGAACAGATCCCCACTCTCATTCAGAGTGAGGGGAGCAGAGAACCTGTCGCCAGGGGAAGGCGGCAATTGGCGGAAGAGATTCTCTTCCGTTCCAGGCGCATGGTTCCCGAATACGGAATAGAACTCATTGATGTGGTTACCCGGCAGATCCGCTACAGCGACGAATTGACACAGTCCGTATACGCCAGGATGATCAAGGAACGTAATCAGATAGCCCAGGCTTTCCGCTCCGAAGGCGAAGGCAAAAAGGCCGAATGGATGGGCCGTATGGATAACGAGCGCCGTTCGATACTTTCCGACGCGTATGAGAAGGCCGAAACGATCCGGGGAACCGCCGACGCCGAGGCCACGAGGATCTATGCGGAAGCCTACAACCAGGATCGCTCTTTCTTCGATTTCTGGCGGGCGTTGGAATCCTACAGGACAACCATGCCGAAGTTTGACAAGACACTGTCCACGGACATGGATTATTTCCGCTATCTTTATTCACCGAGATGATGAACGTTCATATTTTTACATTTGAGCCGGAAGGCGAAAAAGTTCTGGGCTTTGATACGGGCCTTGATGCCCAGGGCTTTGCGCAGGCAAAACTTGCCCAGTTTATTACCGAGCAGGGTTTTATCCTCTATCCTGAAGGCAGGAAAGAAATCTGGAAGCCTGCCGCGGTGATCGAGACGGATTCTCCTGCGGCTCCCGGAGAGGGAAAGCGCATGATCATCCGGGGGCCGGCCTTTGAGGGAGAAAGGCTTGACAGTATCCTTGAGGATAACCGGCGGAGGGAGGAGGCGCTGGATGCCCTGCGCTGTTGGATACGCGCCCGCCTGAAGGATGAGGCTGTTCCAATCTGGCCGGGCGCGGTAATCGTGCAGGCTTCGGGCGTCATTCTCTTCCCCCCGGATTTCCTCTGTACCCGCTGTCTCCAGGCCGAAGGGAATGAAGCCCTCTTTTCCGGGCGGGACGCTTATGTCAATCCGGCGTTGAACGGGGGGGAAGCGGCGGCTTTTTCCGCAGCGGTCATGCTCTACCGCATCTTTGCAGGAAAGCTGCCCTGGGATTTGACTTCCGATAAGCCGGGGGATACGCTGCATCAGGACATGAACGAAGGGGTATTTCTCCCCGCCCGTCTTGCCGCCCCCGGACTGGACGAAAGGCTGGCCGCCCTCATCGACAGGGCGCTTTTCCCGGGTAAGGGCGAAAAACGCACCGATCTTGGCGAATTTGCCGCTGTTCTTGAAGGCCCTCCTTCATCCTTTGTCAAAGCCCTGAGCGAAAGCGAATTTAAAGAGCTTGAAGAGGAAAGAAAGAAACTGCAGAAACGCAAGACTGCATCGGTGCAGAGCCGCCGCTTCGTGATCCGGAACTCCACGATTATTGCGGTGATCGCCGTTGCCGTGCTTGTCGCCGGGTTGATAGCCCACAGCATTGTTGCAGGCCAGAAGGACAGGCCCACTACCAAAGGCATGAGGGCGGAAGAAGTCGTATCGGCTTACTATAACAGTTTTAATACCCTGGATCACATAATGATGGAAGCCTGCGTCATAGAAAAGGCCGGAAAGGAAGACATCAACATGGTGACCAACTTTTTTGTGATGAGCAAGGTACGCCAGGCCTATGAAATAGGACAGTTGACCATGCTCTCCGCTCCCGAGTGGAAGGCTCAGGGCTCCCCTGTCCTCCCCGTCCCGGTGTTCGGCGTCACAGACCTCTCCATCGAATTGAATGGGGGAGACGAAAGCCGGGAACTGGTCAGCTACGAAGCCCGCTACAAGATCTACTATCCCGGCAGTGCGGAAGAAGCGGCTCCGGGGGGAGAGCTTACGGCGCCGGGAGAAATATCTCCGATGATCCCCCAGGTTCTCAGTATCCGTGACGAAGTAACACTGATCAGACACAAGGACGCCTGGCGCATTTCGGAGATAAACCGCCGGCAGGACGCCGATTAAATGACGCCAATGAAGAACCCCGGGGCAAGCTTCAGGGTATGGACCCCGCCTTCCAATCGGTACTTCCCTGGCGCTTAAAGGCTCCCCTCCCGCCACAGTTCGATAAGGTAGCGGGACACCGAGCCATAGCCGGGAAGCGGCGGGAGATTGTCCCGGTTAAACCAGCGGGCGTCTTCAATCTCAATGCCGTCGGGCCGTATGCTGCGGCCTGCATGACGGCAGGTAAAACCCAGCATGAGGGAATTGGGAAAGGGCCAGGGCTGGCTTGTTATGTAGCGGATATTCCGTACCTCAATTCCCACCTCTTCCAGAATCTCCCTGGCTACCGTGTCTTCAAGGCTCTCTCCCGCCTCGTTAAAGCCGGCAATAAGACTGTACATGCCGTGTGAAAATTTTTTGTTATGGGCAAGCAGGGCCTCGTTCTTATCATTGATGACGATCGTGATCACGGCCGGGGAGATCCGGGGATATTCCCGTCTGCCGCAGACAGGACAGAGCCGGGCGAATTCATCGGGGGCATCGATATTCTTTTCACCGCAACACCCGCAAAAACGGGAATCCCTCCGCCATTGGGCGGCGTGGTAGGCCCGGAGTATACAGCCGGAAAGGCCGCCGCCTGAATACCGGTTCTTTTCCCCGCAGACCGCCGAGAGAACCTGACGCACAGGAACAGCCTGCCAGCCGCCGGGCAGAGGCTGCGAAACGGGAATGGAGGCGGCAAGGATCGGGGCGGAACCGTTAAGTGCCGGGATTTCAAAGACATCCGGATCTGCCTGAGCGTCAACAAAGGAAGCTTCCAGGAGTTCCCGTCCGAAACCCCTGAAATGATCCTCCGAATCGCCGGGAGGAAGTATCATGGCAAGGCCTTGGAAAAGAAATATCCCGCCCGAATCAACATTACACATGGTAAACCTCCGCAAAAATAGTACCCGAGGCTGTTCCAAAATGTCAAATTTTGGAACAGTAACCTTGGATTTAATGGGGAAATCGAACTTGACCGGTTTCCCAAGAGTTTGTTCAGAAAAAACCTGAGTTTTGGAACAAGTCCGCCTCTTAATGAACCTCTTCGCCCTAAAGGGCGAGGTATCGTATAAGCGTTGCATCGTTTACGAGCTTCGTTCTGCAGGGAAATTATTTAGTGTCTTTCCATAAAGCCGGTTACTTTATGGACAGACCTTGCATTTGCGCATCTTTTTGTACCAAAACGGTGCGCAAAATGCCTGTTTTAAGGTAGTCTGTCTATACTGTGTCTACATTATAGACAGACTCTATTTAACTGTGGGCTCTACTACCACTTTTTTGACAGCGTTGCCGATTCTAACCACCCTAAAGCTCCCCCGCGCAAGCGGGTTCTTGGGTATTGGACCCCGCTGCGAATAAAGGCCGTTTAATAGACTGCCTGCACAACCTAAATTTCGCAAACAGTCTAATGGCAAAACCGGTTGCCATTTCAAAACTCAGGGGTTATATTATAAGAGGAGGTCAGGACATGGCGATAACCAATTATCTTGAAACTCTACCTTTAAGCCATATAGCCAAATACTCAGGCGCCATACCCAAAAATGCAGTGCCTTTCTCCGGCTATCCCCGTCAGCACCCTTCCGAAAAAGACAAACTCATCCTCATCTATGATCCCCTGGGAGAAAAACCCATGGCGCTGGAATTCAGGATCGAAGACATACTCTTTGTGGAGGAAATCCATTCCGCGGTGACTGAATCCGGCGAAGCGGCTCCCCTGGTAAAACTCTGGATACGGCAGGGCGCCCGCGGGGTGATCCTGGAGCCATTTGAGGTAAGCGGGCCCGCTCAAATTTCCCTCCAGTTTTCACAGATAAACGAAGATCTGCGCAGCCGTTTCGCCGGCAGCATGAAAGAAGCCCGTTAAACAGGGCTTATGCCGGAGAGCCGTTTTTATTCCTTCACCGGAACAGGCATTGTTGGATGCAGTCTCTGTCCGTGGAGATGCAGGCTCAAGGAAGGCATGCAGGGTATCTGCAAAGTCCGCATTAACCATGAAGGAAAACTTTTGCTTCCTTTTGCAGGCCGTATTACGGGCAGCGCCGTAGATCCGGTTGAAAAGAAACCGCTCTACCACTTCCGTCCCGGTTCACAGATACTTTCCGTCGGATTTTCGGGCTGCAATCTCCGTTGTCCATTCTGCCAGAACTGGCATATCTCCCAGAGTACCGATAATGAAGCGCCTTTTGTGTCTCCGCAGGAACTCTGCAGGGCGGCACTGCGGAGCGGGAATCCCCAGATTGCCTATACCTATTCGGAGCCGCTTGTCCATATTGAGTATCTTCTCTCCTGCATGGAGGAAGCCCGCAGCCGGGGAATTGCCAATGTTCTTGTGAGCAATGGTACTGTCCTGAAGGAGGCCGCAAAAGAAGTGCTGGCCCTCACCGATGCCGCCAACATAGACATTAAATGTTTTTCAGAGGATACCTATTCCCGTGTTCTGGGAGGGGATCTCGGAACAGTTCTGGACTTTGTACGGCTTGCAGTGGAAGCAGGAGTTCATACCGAGATCACCACCCTGATTGTTCCGGACCTTAACGATTCAGAAGAAGAGCTGGATGCCCTGGGGGATTTTATCAAAGGATTATCCGCCGGCATTCCCTGGCACCTCTCCGCCTACCATCCGGCATGGCGTTACCATGGGGCTGCAACGAAAGCCGGGCGGATCATCAGCGCGGCGGAACGAGCCGCAGAAAAACTGTCATTTGTCTATACAGGCAATATTCCACACAACCCAAAACGCTTCAGCGACACTGTCTGTCCCGGCTGCGGCGCAACGCTGGTGTCCCGCAGCGGCTTCAGGGCAGACACTTCAGGCCTTGCGTTCAACAACAAGCAGTATACCTGCGTCCGCTGTGGAAAGGCCGCCCCGATAGTCTATTAAAGAATATTGCGGATAAGCAAAAAGATAACGGCGGCGAGAGTAACAAGGGCAACAATGTAGACCCAGAGGGGCAAGGGTCCTGCCGCTTCCCTTGCGGACGGCTTGCTGAAAAAGCCCTCCTTCGGAGGCGGCGCTCTTGAAACAGGAGTGGAATAACCGCAGATCGGACAGCCTGATGAAAAGAGGCCCTCCGCTCCGGTAAAACCGCAGGCGGGACAACGCACAGAGGCAAAGAATCTGCCGCAATGGGGACAGCTCTTTGCCTGCCGGCCTACTTCTTCACCGCAGTTGTCACAAAAAAACCGCGGGCTTTTTTTTAATACTGCGCTCCGTTTCACCGTATTACCCTGCAACCTTCTTCGTCTGAGAAGCCTCGTGCGGGGGAGAACGGTCTGCACTCTTGACGGCATGTTCCGTGCCTGCTGTTGCCGCAGCGGCGGGGGAGGAACTCTCCGTTTTGGGAGTTTCGGTCTTCTCTTTCCCCGCGGCCGCGGCCGGCTTCTCTTTCCCCTTGTCGGTAACATAGAAACCGGAGCCCTTAAAGATAATACCGGTACCTCCATTGATAAGCCGCCTGACATCTTTGCCGCACTGCGGGCAGGTTTTTAACGGCTCATCGCTCATGTTCTGGAACACATCAAAGATGTGTCCGCAGGATTTGCATTCGTATCCGTAGGTAGGCATCGCACTCTCCGCACATATTTTTTTTAAAATTTAGAGCCATTCCCAAAACTCAAGTTTTTTCCGGGAATGGCTTTAGAAAAAGCGGCCGCACGTCCGCTTTTTCCTCTAAATAGCGTCTGTCCATAAAGCCGGTTACTTTGCGGACAGACCGTTTTAAGGAAGTCTGTCCATAATATGTCTACATTATGGACAGACACCAATATAAGGAAACTTGACAAGCAAAACTTGTCTTCCAAAAAGCTGAAGTTTTGGAAAAGTCTCTTTATACACCATAGATTTAGGGAAACGCCGATTAAATGACGCCAATCCGTTTCCCTGTATATTTGTTCATTATGACTTGTTCAAAAACCATTGTTCAGAAAAAACCTGAGTTTTGAAACAAGCTCATCTATTTTGATGATACTGAAAACATCCTAAAAAGTAAAGCAATCTCATCAGAACCCAGGGGAGCGGTGATCAGGTTAATGGCGCTGCCGTCCTGTTGGGGGGGATTTGCAAATATCAGGGAAGCCAGGGCCGCCGTTCCTTCAAGCCTGTTTTCCGTCCTGGGCATTAGGGATCTGGCCATGGTCATGAGGACAAGAATGGCCCGCGCCTGGCTCGGCTGGGAGAATTCCATCCGTATACGCCCGCTAAAACTCTCCTTTTCGAGAGGATCAAGGGCTACAAAGCAGCTTTCCGCCGGGATCTGCAGGGGAATGGAGAGGGTCTCAAGAACGGCGCCCAGGTTGGCTGCAGGATTATCGACCCAGAGAGCCAGGGCGGCTCCCTCCCGGTAAGCCCTGAAACCATCGGGCACAACCCGCCCCGGATAGGGGCCGAAGGGATCGACGGGCGCCCAGGGATCCCAGACTTCCTCCACGGACAGTCCTCTAACATTCCGGTTCTTTACCCCCAGAAAAACCTGATCCTTTTTCAGGGCTAACGATATTCCGTCATCCGCCGAAAACCAGAAGGAACTTCCGCGTTCGGACTTGTACTTCTTCCAGGCCTTGCTGAAAAAAAAGGAAAAATTTACCCGGCCGGCAGGGTAGTTGCCCCAGGCAAGCGCCTGTATAGCCATCTCACTGTTGCCCGGAAAGACCGCCAATACCGCATTACCGGTACGGTCAAGAATTTCCGCCGCATGCCTGTCCCGGAGTCCTGCAAGATCCGAGGCTTCCAGAATGAGCCGGGAAGAAGCCGCGTCCACATACACATAGGCAAGAGCGCCGGGGTTAAGAGCCACAAACTCCATCCCCGGATACATTTCCTCGATAGAGGGACGGCTGGCGCAGGAAAATAAAACGAATAGAGAAAAAAAGACGGCACGGAATTTGAAATGCAAAAATCCTGCTTCCGAATTTTTTACACCCGCTGTATATGAACAAGCCACTTTTCTTCCCCCGCTTCAATTTCCTGCATATTTTCTACTTCGGCCCATACTGTTTCTGTTGCCAGTATTTCCGAAACGGCAAAGGCGGAGAAATTGTCCCACGCCTTTTTCAGTGCGGCTGAACCGGAAAGCGTGAGCTTTATCCTGTCGGTAACCTCAAAACCCTTTACCTTGCGGAGATTCTGTATGCCCCGCACAAGATCCCGCACATCTCCCTCCTGGGAGAGTTCTTCGGTAATCTCCGTATCAAGGCCCACGGTAAGGGTAGCTTCGTTCAGCACCTTGAGGTTGGCCTTTTCTATACGCCGTATATCCAGTTTTTCTGCGGTAATCTCCAGAGTCCGGCTTCCGCCATTCGCAGATTTAATGTCAATGGAGAGGGTTGCGTCTTCAAGAAGCCCCTGGATCTCCTGCTGGCTTAGAGCCTCAATTCTGGAGGCGGCAGTCTTCATGTCCTTGCCCAGTTCCTTACCCAGAACACGGAAATTGGCCTTTACCTCGTAACTTACAAGATCTTCCTCGTTATCCCGGAAAAGCACATCCTTTACGTTCAACTCCTCCCGGATAATGTCTTCCATTTCAAGGAGCGCTTTTTTTTCATCTTCATCGCGTGTTACCAATTCAACGGTTTTAAGGGGCTGGCGTACCTTGATGTTATGCTGGGAACGAAGGGCCCGCCCCATGGAGACTGCATGCTGCACCGCAGCCATTCTGAATTCCAGATCCGGGTCGCGGCGTTCCGCCCGCACGACGGGATAGTCGGCCAGGTGCACCGATTCCGCATCCCCTTCGGAACGGAGATTCTGCCAGATTGCATCGGTGATAAAGGGCATAAAAGGAGCGGCAACGGTGATCAGCGTCTTGAGCACATCATGGAGTGTGGCATAAGCTTCAAGCTTATCCTCGTCGTTTTCGCTCTTCCAGAAACGGCGCCGGGAACGGCGGATGTACCAGTTGTTGAGAAGATCTA
This sequence comes from Treponema sp., assembly GCA_031278095.1. GTDB lineage: Bacteria > Spirochaetota > Spirochaetia > Treponematales > Breznakiellaceae > JAIRNJ01. The sequence continues at coordinate 37,405 of JAITLC010000136.1, read as the reverse complement.
TAAAGCTGATGATGGGATCAACGGCACGGGAAAGATCGTAGACATCAAGGGCATTCCCTACATCCTCCGACAGAAGTTCTGCCATGGAGAGGATCCATTTATCCAGGAGATTGGAGGGATGCCCCGGCGCCCCCGAGGGACTAACCTTGTCTATAGCAGCGTAGGTAACAAAGAAACTGTACGCACTCCAGAGGGGAAGGATGATGCTTTTAAGTACCTCTTTCACTCCCTCATCGCTGTAACGGAGATCTTCGGCCTTAATGAGCGCCGAGTGAATGAGAAAAAACCGGACAGCGTCGGCTCCGTACGTATTCAGCACTTTCACAGGATCGGTGTAATTGCGGAGGCTCTTGCTCATCTTCTTGCCGTCGGAAGCCAATACCAAACCGCTGACAATGCAGTTCTTAAAAGCCGGCTTCCTGAAAAGCGCCGCCGCAAGGACAGTAAGGGTGTAGAACCAGCCCCTGGTCTGGTCAAGGCTTTCGTTGATAAAATCCGCCGGAAAATGGCTGTCAAAGAATTCCTTGTTTTCAAAGGGATAGTGATTCTGTCCGTAGGGCATGGCGCCGGATTCAAACCAGCAGTCCAGAACTTCGGGAATCCGTTTCATCACGGAACCGCATTCACAGGGAATGGTAATATCGTCAACAAAATGCTTGTGCAGATCTTCAGGCTCTATGCCGGAAAGCTCCTTCAGTTCCGCGCGGTTTCCGATACAGATCGTCTTGCCGCAATCGGGACAGCGCCAGATGGGCAGGGGATTGCCCCAGTAGCGGTTGCGGCTTATCGCCCAGTCCCTTGCGCCTTCAAGCCATTTACCGAAACGTCCTGTCTTGATATGTTCGGGTACCCAGTAGATCTGACTGTTGGCATTCAGCATGTCTTCCTTGATCTTTTCAACATTGACAAACCAGGAACTCACCGCCCGGTATATTAACGGGCTTCCGCATCTCCAGCAGTGGGGATACGAGTGGAGGATCTGATCGCGTTTTACCAGTTTCCCTTCAGCCTTGAGACGCTCCATGATCGCCCTGTCCGCGTCCTTGACAAAGAGCCCCTCGTAATCGGACACCTCGGCGGTAAAGCGGCATTCGGCGTCAATGGGGCAGATGGTGGGAACTCCGGTTCCCTTAAGCACCCGTGCGTCGTCTTCGCCGAAACCGGGCGCGGTGTGTACAATTCCCGTGCCGTCTTCGGTAGAGACAAAGTCGCCGGGATAAATCCTAAAGGCATTCTGCTCCGCGGCTGAAGCAAAATAGGGAAACAGGGGTTCATATTCGATACCCACAAGATCCGCCCCTTTCATACGCCGGAGAATCTTACAGTCCCCCTCTCCGGGAAGCGCTCCCGCCTGAAGTTCCGCTTCCCCGGGCATCTTTGGCGGATTCCTGTAATAAGCGGAAAGCCGGGCCTCCGCAAGAATATAGCGGTCGGTCCCGTCCTGGATCAGCACATAATCAATGTCCGGCCCTACGGTGAGGGCAAGGTTCGACGGCAGAGTCCAGGGGGTGGTAGTCCAGGCCAGTACATATGTGTTTCCGCCGGCAAGACCGTCTAGTCCGGGGTTTGCAGAAGCACGGCCCGCGGGAGCAATACCCTTCACCCTGAAACGGATCGTGATTGCGGGATCGTGAACATCTCTGTAGCCGCCCAGGTTGAGTTCGTGGGCGGAAAGCACCGTGGCGCAGCGGGGACAGTAGGGCAGGATATAGTAGCCCTCGTAGAGAAGGGCCTTCTCCCAGAGGCTCTTCACCGCCCACCAGATCGTCTCCATGTAGTCGCCGTCCATGGTCTTGTAGTCGTTATCAAAATCCACCCAGCGGCCCAGACGGGTAATGATGGCCCTCCATTCCTTCACATAGCGGAGCACTGAGGAACGGCAGGCCTCGTTGAATTTGGCAATGCCGTACTTTTCTATATCCGTCCTGGAATTGAGACCCAGCTCCTTTTCAATGAGTGTCTCGACGGGAAGACCGTGACAGTCCCAGCCGAAACGGCGTTCCACCTTCTTCCCCTTCATGGTCATGTAACGGGGAATGATGTCCTTGATGGTACTGGGGATAAAATGGCCAAAGTGAGGCATGCCCGTGGCAAAGGGGGGGCCATCGTAGAAGACAAACTCTTCCCTTCCCTCACGCCGGGAAACTGATTTTTCAAAGATGTGATTCTTCTCCCAAAAGATGAGGATCTCCTCCTCAAGTTTGGGAAAATTGACCCTGGAGTCTACGCTTTTATACACAGAATTCCTCCGAAGCAGCAGAACAATCTGGCTATACTATGCCACAAATGAAAAAAATAGGGAATAGCGGCAGCAATTCCCGGTTTACCACGACGCGGACAGACACGAACGTTTGCTTCGACGGCCTTCATTTTTGCCCGAATTTTCTTCCGTTCGCATGGTTCGAGGTTATCTCAAACCGCCGGTCTCCCCGCTTTTATTTTAAAGCATTCTTTACGGCAGACAGCCGCTTTTTCAGGTCGGAATCTTTCGAGGAATCATCAATTTGCCTGACTTCGCCCAGGTTAAATTTTATTATGGATTTAACGATTTTACCGTCGTTGTTTTTACCGTCGGCAGTTTCGTCTTTGATGAGAGCGTCTACATCCATTTTTCCCTTCGGGACAAAATTGACAATGTTTTTGACCGAAGCATCGTTAAATACGGCAGAATCCTTCCCGGTATCACCCATAAAACCTGAACAGCCTGATACCAGTAAAGCGACAGCAGCAAATAATACCGTCCGTGATTTCATTTTACCTCCATTGGCATTACAAGACCGTTATTTCCGTTTAGTTTTATGTAAATATAATCTTCTCTAACGGAAGAATCAAGGCTGTTGTTTTCCGTATTTACATACAATATGCTTTTCCCATTCGTTAAAGGCAGTATATCCAGATAAAATAAACCATCTACGGCATAGTTTGATTTCCTGTCATTGCGGAGAAGTGCAGAGGACTTATCGCTGTTTTTTATCTGATATTGCCCGCCCCTGGTGACAGTGATGTTTCCGTTTCCGGGAACGGCAAAAAGAACTTCCCCTTCCTGCCTAAACGAAGTTTCCTTTTTTTCCAGATTAAAGGCATTGTAATAGTACTGTCTGCCATTTTCTATTACAAAAAAACCATTGTCAGATATATTTATAAATGACATTTTTTGACCGATAGAAGCAAAATTTTTGTAATACTCTTCATCAAATTCAATTCTTTTGCAAAAAACAATATATTCTTCATCGGCAGGGAAAAAGTCAAAACCTCCTTTCGGCCCGGAAAACGGATCGGCCTTTATATTGTTAAGCGTATATTCTTTTTTTAGATCCTTTATGGCATTCCGATAATTTTCACTTTGCAGCATAATCTTACCGTATTCGGTTTTGATATATGTTTCAATTTCCTCTTTTACATCATTTTTCAGCCGTTCTATTACAGCTTTTGAATTTTGCGAATAGGAGCCGGTCTTATATTCCAGCAATTTATTGTAAGTGCGTATATTTGTGTTGACAGACGAATTTGCAGGAAGTATCAAATCAATATTTTCCGTGTAATCAAGGAGAACATTAATATTTCCGTCCCGGTAAGCGATCCTGTATTTTAAATTCTCCGGTATTGTGTTGTTGTTTTTAAGAATATCAGATGCCGATTCTTCGCTCTTTCTGTTGTCTTCTAAATCCTGCCGCAGGGAAGAAATCCACTCTTCCGCGGTTATTCCGGAATCCGGATTATTCATTATTAGCGCATAACGGTTAATCATATGTTTTTCCGCATCGGTAAATGTAACATCAGGATTATTTGAGGAAAAACCGTCAATCTTTGTTTCAAGCCAGCTTTTTGCGTCCTGTTCAAGCATATTTTTATATTCCTGTTTTTTTACAGCCTCCAGATAACCGTTGGTTTCCGGGCCGCAATCGAACATTTTTTTTATTTCTTTATCTATCGGATTATATAGATGGAACGAACCATCGGCTGAAAGAAAGAAACATCTATCCGGCGTAAATACGGCCTGTTTTACATTCTCCGCAATCTTTACAGGCTTTTTTTGAGATATGTCGATCCCGGACAATGTATTTCCGTTAATAAACAATATTCCGCCGTTACTTAAATATTGGGAATATAATTTATTTTTATCACTTTCGCTTTTTATAAACATATTATTTTCATTTTTTATTTTTTGTATTTTTCTTGTGTCCCTGTTAACAGTATATTCATCAATATATAAATATTCATTATCCTGATAAAATACCAATATTGAATTATCATTGTTTATGCCAATTGCGGGCGCCAGCTTCGCATTGTTTTTGCTCGAGCTGCCGGCGGCGGCAAGCGGCATACCGGATGCAATAAATATGAAAATAATCACAATGAAAGATTTTTGTCTGTAATTTTTATATTTTTCCATAACAATTCCTTTTTATAAAATAGCGGGAAATTATATATGCCAGGGCGACAAAAACACAATAGGCAAGCAGCGGAATTATATATTCAGAGGCGGCAATGTCCGTTTTTCTTTCGCAGACAAGTCTGGTAAACACATTTTCAAAACCCAGTGTATATTTTATGCCTATATAGTCTTCAAAATCCTGAATTACCGTAAAAAGATACACAATAAAGAAATTTACGGCAATAACAAAAAAAAGATTCTGAAAAGTCTGGTTATGAAGCATAAAATTGCCGTATTTTTTGTTATAAATATCAATTATGTAATTATTGTTCATTCCTATTAGTTTATAATAATTATATTCATCAGAATCAACAAATTTCCTGATGGTTTTGTTGAAGGTCATGGTATAATTATCGCTGAACATTATCACTATTATAATTTGTAAAATCACAAACACAATCAGATTTAAATAGAGGGGTTTTTCCTGCCATGTTATGTTCAGATAATGATTTATAAACCGGTTTATAATCAATATTGTCCCGACAATTGTTATCGCCGACAGATATTCAACCAATATTTTGCCGGCATGCCCGCCGAATTTCAAAAATCCCCCTTCCCTTTGGTTAAAACTGTTTAATAGCGCCTTTCTGTAAACAAGGAATGTTATTGAAAATACGACAAAAAACAATATCAAAAAATATAACAAAAAGAAAGGCAGCAGCAGGAAAACCGGTTTATTGCCGTTTAAACCCTGGCCCTGGTCGAGATTTGCACCCAAATATATTTTATAATCAAGAAATGACGGAACCGTTATTGATCTATAACCAATATTTTCTATGATCATATTTTGCCGCAGATTTGACAGGCTGTTGTTTTGTGAATAGATTGTCTGCGGACGCCCTTTGTAAAAATAAGGAATAATCTTCATGCTTTTATTGTTGTATTTAACATTAAAAATCATTACATTATACCGGGTATACAAATTCCCTTTTCCTATTTGGCACAGCGATCTGTTTTTATGAATATCATAATCCGGATCAGAAAAAACAACGGATTCGGGCACATTATTTGTTTTGACATTTATAAAATCGTCCAGTGTTTTTAACGTGTTTTCATCAAAATTATAATATGCCGCAAAAGGGTATTGAAATTGACAAAATATAAACAAAAAGAATATTATCGCGGCAAGACATGCATGAATCAATATATTCTCCGGGCATGCTGCCTGGGGCCGTTCCGAAACTTCGGTTTTTGGAACGGTTCCCCTGAATTTCGCTTTTTCAGCCCTGTCATTTGAATCGGACACCGGTTTACCGGCGGCCTCCAGCCTTGATCTTACAGCATCAAATACAAGATTTACAATCATCATAAATAAAATTATATGGGAAAAATATTTAAAATAAACATCAGGACCGGCATACTTCATCAATGTGCTTCCAATTTCACCGTTATTGTAATTGAATACCGCTTCAAGCATCAGAACATAAGCGGCAATCCAGGTAATGTTTTTTTGAATTTTAATAAGTATTAACGGCATCGTCTTCCTTAATAAAAATTTAAATCTTTTGAACAAACCATCATGATATTTAAAATAATATTTAACGTAATTTTTCTTGTATTCGGTATTAAATACATTAATACAATATTCAATAACAAAGAAATTAATGGTATTAAAAACAACCGTATACGGATAGAGAATGCCGGTAGTTATCAAGTCTGACTTTACGCTGTGATTAATTGAAAAATGAGTCATGTTTTCCGGAATGATACAGGAAAGCAATTTCCAGGAAAGGACTACAATTATTGCCTCGACGATAATATATTCAACATATCTTAATCCATGCCCCAATCTGCCGTTAAAGGATGACTTTATTATATATGCCATTTTTGGCCGTAAACAGGCATATGTAATATTAAAGAAAATATAAACGATACCGAGATACAAAACCACCAATCCATATTTTGCAAACAACACTTCAGTAGTCAGCGAAAGGGGCAAAATGCCCAATATAAACACCGCGCATTTAATCCATATTCCGCAGTTGAAAAAAAAGTTTGAAAAAAAAGACGAAAAAAGCGAAAGTATAAATATTAAGGCGATAAAGAGCACGATGCATATTACCAATGTCATGACGGTGGAAGGCAATGGCAGCCATTGCCCGTCCTTTAATGTATCCCCAAGTATGGAAACGGGGTCTTCCATGAATACCGTGCTTACAATACACAGCGTTAAAACGATGAAAAACGCATATTTTCCCGCGGTCGCCAATGGTTTTTTCATCGCTCCCTCCAGTAATACGGAAGCAGCATCATTTGCAGATCCGGATGATTGTTAATCGCGTTCAATACAGGGTTGGCGCTCTGCGTTCCGTCCGGCTTCTTTTTAAATATTGAATAATTCTGAACTGAAACAAGAGGCAAAGGAAGGGCGTCCCGGTTGCGGTCAAAATCGAATTTTTCCGCAATTTGCGCGATTATTGTTTCGATAGGCTGCCGCGAATCAATAACATCCTGATAAACCCTGCGGATATTTCGAATCGAATAGTCGTCAATAAACTGATTTGAAAGGTCATTCAACAAATCCAGTTTGTCGTTCCAGCCATAAACAAAAAAAGTGTAAATATTTTTGCGTCTGTTGTCTTTTGCTTTATTCATCCAATCATCGTAATCTGCATACTGGGGTTTAATGTCGGTATCAAGATGAATGTCATTTTTGAAAAAATCATTCAGCACCTCGGCATAATAATCTGCAATGTCTTTGCAGACCGCGTCTTCGGACGAATAAAAAATCTGTATTTTTATCTCATTGTTGGAGATGTTCAATTTGTCTTTTATTTTGGCATATTCGTTCTTTAAATTCCTGGAATAATCCCTGTTCATATTTTCAGACAAATATCCCAGCATATAACGGTTTCTAAACGCCGCTTTTTCATCTCCGTTAAAATCACCCGGCAGACTGCCATAATAAAATCTGAGTCTTGACACAGAGTCTCCGCTAATGGCAGAGATATATTCCCGCGACAATCTGTCTTTGTCTTCAAAACGCGCGTAGATTTCGTCAATTTCGGAATTTGTTTTTGTTCCTCCTGAATAAAATGGATAATAAAGCCGCTTTACATTAATGTCGGATAAAAAGAATTTATCGTCACCCAAAAAGCTGTTAATCTGGGTGTCAATCGTTCCGTATCGTATTACATTCTGAATAGCCGTCCGGCCTATAAATTTTCCGAAAAATTGCCGTAAATCATAAGGCATGGGCGTATTCCCGCGTCTGTCCACAAAATCAGGCCCGAAAAGCAGACCGTATAAATTATGCGATATCTGCATTTCTTTTTTGTCCAGATTCATGTTCTCTATGTCAATGGGGTTATTATTCTCATCAAATACCGAGAAGGATGTAAGAGAAACGGGAATATTGTAAACCAAATCATTTTGACCGCCCCTGCTGGCTATTTCATTTATCAATTCACGGACTTTTTTATTTCCTCCCTCGATGTTTATGGTTAAGTTGTCATTCCGGTAATTAAAATGATTTATTCCGCCCGGCCCCTTAATCAAAAAATCAAACCAGGAAGGGTTTCGTTCCAATGTAATGGAAGAATAGATGCCCTTTTCGGACATTCCCATTTTTTTTACCAAAAATTGACCATAGCCGACCGGTTCGTCGCTAAGAATATTCAGTTTGTTTTTTTTATGCAGATCATAAAAATCCTTATCTTTTAAATCTGTCATCGCGTCCGGTCTTCTTGTTTCGTTATATTCTTTCTTCCCCTGTGTTTTAATATCTCCATGCATCTTTTCCGCGGGCAAGACAGGAACATAGGCCAGCATACGTAAAAAAGAAAAAGGTTCGCATTGATTGAACATTTCAAAATATACATATTCATTATCGCAATAAACCCTGGAAAAAGCGCGCACCTTTGTGTAAAGCAGAGTATTTATTTCCAGTGTTTTATCATTCTTTTTATTCATGTTGATGTATTCATCAAACTTTCTGTCCATGGTCACCCGCGCCATACGGTACGAAAAGACGATATCCTCATTTCCAAGCGGGAAGCTGCTTTTCCTTCCCCTTTTATCATAAAAGTTAAACCGCAAACCGGGGCGTATTTTTATTTTATAAATAGAATAATAACCGGGCTGTTTTGATTCGTTGTTTTCGGTCATTTCATACCTTTCCCAGCCCCTTCGGGTTGAATAATGCTCAAGTTCACTAATAATGGAAAGTTGGTAGGAAACTTTATAATCGTTTTGAAGATACGGATCCTGCAGGGGCGTTATAAGAGGAGAGTAAATGAATCGCTGGACAAATTTTGAGTTTTCCTCATATTTATCTCCGCAGAGACCGGTAATCGGATCGATCTTAAATGAAGTCGTCAAATTGACGGTAATTTCGTTTCCTCCGGCCTGTGAAAAAACGGAAACAGCCGCAATAGCGATAAAAAGCGGAACAAGGGCGGATTTCTTCATTTATCTCTCCCAGGTAATTTGTTTGTCTGCGATTTTTACTGTTACCGTCCTCGACGGAACATTTCTTGCATTAAGCGTCACATTGCCCGAATCCCTCCCATTCACCTTTCCATCCGAAGAAATAACCGTTCCCCCGGAGGAAGAGATAACCAGGGCGTCATTATCCCCGAGTTTTAATTCCCGAAGAACACTGTCCTCGAAAGACGAACCTGCCGGACGCAAACGGTGAACATTCCCCGTCCGGGTAACATAATATATGCAATCAGGGCCGGAAAGGATATAAAACAATTCTTCATTCACCGTTATATCAAAACTTTTATTAAGATTGGCAATGTTATTCCCGTCTATAATATAGAATTTCAACTTTTTTGGTTCCGCGACAAGGGCGGCCATTGTTTTATTTCGCGCCAGCACCGAATACAGGGAAGGCGTGGAAAAAATTGGCTGCCTGTTATTGTTATTTACAGGTATGTTCACTTTATCGAAATCGATCCGGTCTTTTATCGAAAAACCAAATAGAACCCTTTCTTCGGGCGAGACAACGGTTACATTTTGCAGCCTGGGGCTGTAGTCCGACATTTTATTATTGGAAACAATTCTGCTAAATTCCTCATAGGCATCATTGAGGTATTGTTTTCTTATATAGTTGTTGATTGCTTCGACATCTGAGGCTTTTTTCCTCCCGGCGGCATTAATGTCATTCCTTATATCGGCATCGACGCTGCGCAGCGCATCATCCCTGTTTTTTTCAAGTTTTGCTTTTTCCGTTTTGTAATTTTCATAATCCCTGTTAAATTCTGCAAGTGATTTTGGGCTTACGGACGGCTTTGCGTTGATTCGGCTTTTAATATATTCATCTTTGGCTTTATTTTGAAGCCCCGAAACAGCGCGGCCAAGGTCAATAATTCCGCTTATGATCTTACCTGAATAATCCGACTCGTTTTCGCCGGAGAAAAATGTGAACAGGCCGCATAGATCGCGATATTCATTGGTAAGAAAGCGGCTGCTTTCGGAAAGAGAAACAAGCTCAGTATCATATCCCCCGATCCTGTCTTTATTGCTTCTGTATTCCGTCACCGTGCCATTCGAGCCGATCCAGTTTTTTAGCTGAAGCCTTTTATCCAGTTCATTTATTTCCCTGTTAAGGGAATCAAAACTTTCCCCATATTGATTTTTCATATCCCTGTTTTTTGATGCAATGCCGGCGGCGTAGTCGGCCTGTATTTTATCATTGCGCCGCTTTTGTTCATTGTTGGTAAAATTGTATATGGCGGCTGTCTGCTCATAATAGTCCCTGATGGAAATTTCGCTTGCCGTCTGCACCGACTTTAAATCGGGCTGGCGCAGAGGATTCAGCCGGGCCAGATACGAAGTTTCACCAAGCAAATTTGAAACAATAACATAGTCGGTAAATGTACGTTTATCCGATTCGGAAGCATTCTTCAATTTATCCGTAACAATGCCGTACAAATAACTGTTTTTCTTTTTCTCATCGGCAAGCCCCTCCAATTCTTTTTCAATTGACGGCAGGGAAGAATCCATATATCTGCCGACAATTCCGCCGAAATTCTGTTCAAGCCGGCGATACCGGTTTCTGCGCTCGGCGGCAAACGGATAATAAAGCAAATATTTTGCCGCGCCGGTAGCGTTGCGCAGCAAAACGTCCTGAACAGCCGATGCGTTTCCCCTTCCGGTATATTCATAGAGGGATGAATCTTTATCTTTGATAAAATACAGTGAATCTTCCATGGAAGTGATGGACTGAATATGTTCTATCACTTTGATGCGGCCGGTACGGTATTCGAGCGTTTTACCATGATTTTCCGGCGCCGTTAAAATGTTTAAATCATAAACGGAAATATTTTTGGCGCGGTCATAGAGTAAAAGTTCGTCCTTTATGACGACAATTTCCCGCGAAGATCCTACGGCCCGGTAATCAAGCCTGACCTGAACCAAAGCGCCGCGTCCGTCCCTTTTCATTATTTCCAGTTTATCACCATACACAAACGCCATATACATATCATTGCCGAAAGAAGCGGCAAAAAATTTATTGGTGAATTCAACCGTCTGCGCGGCGAGGAAAAACGGGAAGAACATCAGTAATATACGGATATATAGTTTTTTCATTCCGCCTAAAACCTCGACAATTGAGTGCTCAATTCGGCTTCCTGCCGGTAACCCATAGAACGGGCGTTAGCCATGGAAAAATCTCCCATGGAATCAAAGTGTACAACCAGAAGGTAATTGACGTTTTCGATCTCGGAAATAATTGTCTCCCCGAAATCGAATTCAAACTCGTAATTATCGTCCGATATTTTCCTGAAATGACCTTCTATACGCTGCGGATTCCCGTTCAGGAAGTCTTCGCGTCTTGGTCCCGCTTCTTTGTCCGATTCGTAATAAAGATAGGGTGTTCTGGAATTGTCTGTTTCATACACACTAAGCCAATCGTCAAGCGCGCCCGGCGCGATTGTCGCACTTATAACAAGGCTTCCCTTTGCCGGAATTTCCCCGAATGAGATGCTTATTGTGCCGCGCGGCCCGCCAATGCCCGGAACTTCGCGAAGATAATGATTCGTCTCTTCGCTGCCCACCGCAAAAACAAGATCTGTATCGGGAGGAATATTTTCTATTGTTACTATACCGTATTTATCGGTGTAAACTGAATCCCGTATATCGCCGGCGATTCTTTCGCCTGAGTTGTAATAGTCCCGATAAGCGGCGGGGCCCATCGTCTGCTTCGACAAACCGCCCTCGGATCTGAATACCGTTACCTGAACGCCCGGCAGAGGATGCCCGTCACCCCGGCTTAACAAATATTCCTGTTCAATGCCGCCTTCTTCCATGGATATTGTCCCGCTACTCACTTCCTGGTCGCCCGGATGGTGTTTGTCGGCATCGGGAAAATGATAGTCTATTTTCGCGATTTGTCCTTTTTGAACATCCTCTAAAACATCCGCACCCAGGGTAAATTCCGCAAAACCATGAGTTCGCGCCGTGGTATAGCGGAATCTTGTCGGCCTATATTCGATCCCGTTATATTTAATCCGGGTGTTTTCCTCATCAATGCCGGAAGGATCAACAAACTGCAATCTGACCCGCGTTTCCTTGTCCCTGTTAAAATAAAATTTGTTGTCCTTATTTACAATTCGCGGACCGGCCGTATCATTGTCAATGACACTGAAAGAAAGCGGCGGGTAATCGCTGTTTGAGGAGCCGTCAATGGTAACGGTTAAAACAAAATCGCCTATAATATAACCCGGTATCATGCGGGAACTGCGTATCCGATCACCTGTTCGGGTATTAAAATCGAACTCGTCGTCCACGGTATTGCCAAGAATGTCTTTGCCTGACAGCCGCGCCTTGAGCTTCTCCGGTATAATCGATTTATCAAGATCGCGGACAGCAATATAATATCTCTGCATTTCGGGGATGCTTTTTAAGCGATCCGCCTCGCCGTTTCGTCTGAACACTACCGGCGAGGGTAAAACAGGTTCAACTTTTACCCAGTTGTTCCTCGGGCCTTTTGCGGTCAGACGAATAATTATGTCCTGCTGTATTGATTTAAGTTCGTCTATGTCAAATTCGACGCCGTTTACGGTGATAAAATAATCGCCGCTTTCGAGTTTTTGTATTCTTTTATCACTCAAATTTCTAAAATCAGCATAAATGACTTCTGTTTCGTCTTTACGTTTTACAAGCCGCATCTGCCTTATTTCTTCCTGCGGCAAAAGAACGGCAAAATAAGTATCATCTTCAAATTTATACTCAATCGGCTCCATGCCGGTTCTTTTTTCAGGATTACAGGAGACAGCAAAGACAAAAAACAGGCCGCAAAGTTTAAAGAGCCAATGATTTTTCATGCCTTCCCTTCCTTAATTGAGAGAGACAACCTTTTATTTACAAGGTCATAATTTTCAAATACCGCACCGGCATTATTTTCTTCAAGGGTTTTCTGTATAACCGCAATGTCACGAATATCATGCGAAACAAGCAGAACGGTCATGTTCTTTTGAACCATGCATTTTTCCAAAAGCACCCTGATGATCTTATTTTTGGTAATACAATCAAGGCTCGCGATACTTTCATCGAGAATGAGAATTTCGGGGGTTTCGTCCCCCGCAAACAAAAGGCGCGCAAGCCAGTAACGCTGCTGTTCGCCGCCCGAAAGTTCAAAAACTTTTCTTTTCAGGTCTTCAGGCAGATTTCCGTGTTTAAACTCGACCATGTTGAAGGTCTCTTTGATTTTTTCCACGCAATTTTCCGGTTTTTCCATTCCATTGTAAAATTTATAAATTATGGAGAGATCCTGATAAAGGGTCGTTCTGCCGTCATCGGTAAGGGAAGAAAGAATTTCGGAAGGCATATACCGAATTTTCATTATCCGGCTCTTTTCTATTTTTTCTTCGATGATTTGACGCACCAGCGTTGTTTTGCCTGTTCCCGAAAGACCGGTTAACACTATAAAGTGATTCTTTTTAACGGCAATTTCTACGTTTGAATAAAGATCCTGCGGATACTTTTTTGGCGGTCTGTCTATAATGAACGGTTCGTACAGGTTTTCTTTGGAAGCGCCGGCGGAAAACACGCAGTTTTTAAGCGCCTCTCTGCGATAACTTTCATGGAAAGACCGGGCAGGTTCATCCGCGCACCTGCCCGCGTTAAATTCCGCAAACTCAGGCTCATACTTGCCGACAATGTTTTCATTTCTTTCCAGGATGATCAATTTAACATTAATGGCGTCATCTTTCCCGTTTAAAGAATTGATCTTTTCTATGGCGTCAAAAGACAGATCATGGAGTATGAAAATCGCCGTTTTTTTGCGGCCGTCATTGTTTTTTGCCTTGAAAATATCCAACATTCCGCGCAAAACACTGTTTGCTTCCGCCCAGCTAAAGTTCACAAAAATTTCATCCGCGATTAAAACAGGATTTTCCATCAGACTGAACTGGACAAGTCCGTTTAAAATTAACAGGCGCTGTTTTTGGCCGGACGAAAAATCTCCCTGCAATACCCTCGGGCGCCTGTTATCGCTGTCGATAAAGATTTTCCCCCTGTCGATGGCAAGCGAATCCCATCCCGCCGCCTTTGCGCATTGCGAAACCCGATCCGCAAAATTTCCGGTTCCGTAATCCGCCCCTGCCTTCCTTGCGGATTTGAAAAAATCCTCCATCTGCCCGGCAACCGGTTTGTCCGGGTGGAAAGAATCTGTCTTCTGCGGAATAAAAGCAAAACGCCTGTTGGCAATTTTATAATAATTCCTTTTATTGCCGGCAAATGAATTACGGACATTGAATTTTTTTCCGTCTATATCAATGTCGCCTGATTTAAGCGGATCTTCGGTAAAAGGAGCGGTCAAAAAATCCAGGAGCGAAGTTTTCCCGCAGCCTGAGCGCCCGATGATAAAATATACCGTATTCTCTTCAAAACAATATTCATCTTTAAATTCGAGGAAGGAATTGTTATTGTTATCACATAATCTGATATTTGAGAGTTTAATCATTGCCAAAACTCCCCTTTGCCATGTTTTCCGTTCGTCCCCTTTGAAAACCGCTGTCCGCGGAATCCGGGCTCCCGGTTTTGGCTGAAATTAACATTAACAGCGTTATTATGACAAGCGCTTTTGCAAAAGACGCTTTAACAGCCCAATGAAAACAGTAAACGCTCAACATCCGGGGCAGCGCGTTTTCGATGTAAAAGGCCGCCGCTGCCGCAAACAGGGTTAGAAAAATAAAATAAAAGGAAACAGCAGGGAAGGGAAGGGCTATATGCGGCTCTTTTTTCAAAAAAACCGCAATCTCCCCACCCGGCAGCCGCCGTGTAAAACCCGCCGGGAAAGTGGAAAAAAAGAGAGGCCGATTGAACATGTTCTGTTTGGCAGGCATTTTACGTCCTTACTTAAAATGAATTTGAGCCTTTCAACCGCCAATATCTTTCAATTTGCCCTCGGCCAGCCAGTTTTCCTTACCGCCGTCCGCAAGATGCATGGAAACGGCCTTGATTCGTTCGTTGTATTCGTCCCGGCACTCATTCAGTATTCTGAACCAGTCAAGCCCGTATTTGAAGTAAAAGTTGACTGAAATCATCATGCTGTTAAGATGATCCCGTTCCAGGGGAACGGTGTTACCCCATTTGACAATTTGTTCAGTATTGTCTGTTTGAAGGATTGTTTGGTAAGGCTCTTCAAAAGAGGGCTGAAGAAGAATAGAAAAAAGCGAATCGGTAAAAAGGTCTTGCGCATGATCATCGGCAACAAAGAAACTCGGCAGCCCTCTTAGTTTAAACCGCGTTACGGCGTCTTTGAATATTTCCAATTTTTCGCTTTCCGGCATGTCCGCAATAGACCATGAAAAATCCCATCTGTCGGAATTCATAACCATCAGGTCAACAAAACTCTGACGTGTAAACTGATTGATAATCTCCGTGAAATGCTTCACAAGAAGGTCGAATATGCCGTCATTTTTATTGTTTTTAACATCTTCAAGAAAATCCATCAGCATGTTATGAATCGGCAATGGCGCTGCTGCGGCTCCGTTGAGGCAGAACATCTCGTCAACGGAAACCACGCTGTGTTTTTCTTCATCATTTCCAATTAAAACGTCTACCGGCCCTGCATCGGAAGGCCAAAAAAGAATTTCCTCTTTCTTAACCCCGCCTTCTATCCGAAATACGGGTTCTTTCATCACGATTTCCTTTTTGTTCTTCAAAACCAGCTTCCTGGAGAACATCAGATCAACTTTTTTGTGAACCTTGTCGTATTCAACTTCGGAAGAATCCCATGTCCAGGTTTCGCCGTTGCCTGTATTCCTGAATTTGTCCTTTGTCTTTATTCCGGTAATACCTTCCAGTAAAGGAATAAGACCTTCATTCGTCTTTTTGTTATGCATCATCTCCGTAACGCGGTCATATATGTTTTGATGAATTTCGGTTTCAACTTTTTTCTGCCTGTTTGAAACGATTTCCTCAAGTTTTTTAAAGACTTTGTCCTGACAATTTAACATTCCGACATATTTTTGCCTGCTTTTTTGCCTGGCGTCTTTTCCCAATCCTGAATTTCTTTTCTTGAACGCCTGTCTTATTTCCTGGGGCGAAACCGGATCGCCGGTTACGGCCGATTTGTTGTTGGCCTTTATGCTTTCCCGAAATTGCAAAAGCCTCTCCTCTTTAACCTGTTTAATTTTCCCGTCAAGTTTCTCTTTATAGACGTCATCTTCCAGCACCTTACTCACAACAAAGGGTCCGTAAGCCCGGTAAATTCCGTCAACCACTCCCTTCATTCTCTCAATAAACGCCGCGTCGCTTGAATTCAGGTCGGAAACAACCGTATCAAGCCTCTTTCTGATTAGCTCATTGACTTCCGAAGAGTCAAAATTAATGCCTCCAAAATCCAGCCTGGAGACAATTTCATCGTAAAGACCGCTTACATTGAAAGCGGCGGCAATTTTCCTGTCGGCAAGATTGTCGATTTTTTCCCGGTTGTTGAGTTCGTCCCAATAGAATTTTAAATCAAGAAAAAGACGGTTGAAAATAGCGATAATGAATTCCGCGAGGGGTATCTCCGATTTTGTCGCGCCGAAGGTTGCGACAAACAGTCCCCTTTCTATATCCGCGTCGTTCGTGCGCGCGTTTATATCGCTCATCTTGCTGGCAAATCCGCGAAAAATACCGTTCACCCTTTCGTTTTCTCCTCTTTTCGGCCTGCTTATCATAATATTGATGGCTTCCGGAATGGCGCCGTCCAGGTACATGGTTTTATCAAAACTGTAACCGCGATTGATCTGCTGCCGCTCTGTCGGTTTTATCGCCCGGTTGGAAAGCAAAAACACCTGTTTGAATATTTTCCGTTCAGTTTTGCCGCCTGCTTCCCACATCTCCTGCTTTTCACCAAAGGACGCGCTGTACTCACAGTCATTCCGCATAAAATACTGCAGTTCCTTCAAGGCGGCATAACCGTTTGCGTAGGCCTGCTTTTTGTCTTCATCGTTGTTAAAATGAACCGCGTCCGGCGTTACCAGCATTCCGTAAAATTCCGTGTGAACGGTAAAATCAGCCTTTTCCATCGCGTGGCGGACAATATAGGGCACGTCTATGAAGGTCCCGCAGCCGGTGCCGCCGTAAATTGAGGCGATCTCGATTATATACACCCGGCTGATTAGGGACGTTTCATCCTGTCTGCTTCCATACCCTTCAAAGATTGCTTTAAAATCATTGGTTAAGGAACGTTCTGTTGAAAACAGCTGCCATCTGCCGCAGGGACGTATACCGCCCGCGCCGTCCCGTCCTGTTCCAAAATCGGCTTTTTTTGTCGTTTCGGACAGCCAGCCGTCAATCCACCTGGTGCGGGTAAAGCCGTTTATCGGAATCTTTTCATTGTCTTCAAAAATAGAATAGGCGGGATCGTTAAGCGTGGCCGCATCCGTGTCAATACAGCGAAAGGTCACCGTTTTCGCAAGGGTTTCGGCGCCATAACGCTTTGTGAACAATTTCTTTGTTTCCGCGACAAAGCGCATGCCTGTTCCGCCCAGGCCGATAATGAGAACGAGAACATCTTCGCAAAGTTCAAAGGGATTGTTTCCCCCGAACAAGGCCTCTTCAATTTTGTTGTAGTAATTCTCCCTTGTATTGTTAAGGGGCGCATCCTTCCGCGCTCCGGTGTTTCCCATGATACTCTCCTTGCTTTGCCTAAACTTTTTTACACTTCAACGTGGTCAAGCCGTCATTAAAGAATTTTTCCCAATCCGATGGCGGAAAACTCTCAATGTTTACGCTATTTACGGTATTTTGTTTTGTTTTTTCAGGCGCGGCGCCGCCCGTATAATCAATTTCGCCGTCCGGTTCCTCTTCTGTTTCTTTTTTAGTTTCAAAATTTGGCGGAATGATGACCCAGTTGTTTTTTACTTTTTTAATCAGCGCCGCGTTCGCAAAGTCCTCAATTATGACATCTTCCTGAACACCCAGTTTCCTGCAGATTGAAAAAACGGAAATGGTGAATTTCCTGATATTTACGCCGTCTTCCCGCGGAGGAAGTTCATAACGCTGCCCCGTATCTTCACCATCGCGATACAAACATATCACCCTGGCGGATTCTTTATCCGCGGCTCTCTTTTTCCAAACGAAAACAACAGCAGAAACCACGGCCAAAACCACGGCTAAAATTCCTCCGCCTACAACAAAAACGAAAAAGAGAGGATTGGTTTTCTCCATCCCGATGACCATTTCCAGGCCGATCCCGCCGCTATCGAGGGCATATATTTTGGCGGCAGGGCGGCGGAGTGAAACAACGGTTTTTTTAGCGCCGTCGGAAGGGAGGCCGCAGGGGTAGAGGTCGGCGTTTTCCAATGCGGTATTGTTTACGGTTAATGCGGGGTCGCCTGAAACACCGGTAAAAACAAGGGTTAGTTTGACATAGACCTTACGCGATTTAGGAAGGCCGAAAACCGAAAACGCCGTCCCCGCCGGGCTGGGGTACACATAATTTCTGTTAAGGTTAAATTTGACGTTTATGTTATCTACACATTCTTTAAGACTAACGGCAGGGTTGGAAGGATCAATTACGCTGTTGTCGGAAAATTCACCGATCAGGGTTTCCGGGGGATCGGCCCCGACGAAAACATAATAGGTTCCGTCCCTGAAGGCCTCGGCGACCGCGTCGGCCGCGCCTTCCGTTTTTTCACCTGTTCCGGCGCCGGAAACGATGACCAGCCTGCACGGAACGGAATTGCCGCGGCTGTTAAGGGCGGCTTCCTGGCCTGCCAGTTTTAAGGCGCCGGCAAGGGCGCTGCCGCCGACGGGGAGGACTTCAAGGCCCGGCGGGAACACCCGCTCGCCCGCCATGCGGAGGAGACCGTCGAGGCTGCCGGGAAGGGACGGGAGCGCAAGGTAAGGCGAATCGGAATAGGTGATAATGGAAGCGGTGTCGCTGTCGCCCACCAGGGCGGAAAAGAGGGCAAAGAAAACGGAAGCCGACGCTTCACCCCGGGCGGGCTGTTCAAAAACAAAAAACCAGTCGGTCTGGGCGGAAAGAGGGTTTGCGATACACAGAAAAAACAAGAAAACGCACAAAATAAGCGGGAACCGCTTCATCCTGACCCTCCTTTTGCAGTATAAAGCCGTCAAAAAATAACAATAATGGTTAAATAATACGTCAAATGGACAAAACTGTCAACATAACCGCCGCAGCTGGATTTATTATGAGGCATTAGGCATAAAACGCATATTTTTACTGATGGTCGATAGCTAAAAGCAGTGCAAATACAGCCCTGGGGTCATTTGAAACCGCCTCGAAATTTACTTCGTCCCCGTCATATTGAACATCGCCGAATGGGATGAATGCCGGGCCGGCCGCCTTCGCCACCCGTTCGGGGAGGCTCCCTTTTTCCACGGCAAAACGGCGCTCTATGGCGTCTATGTCAATGGCCTGTTTGGCAAAAAGGATCACGAGATAGTCGGTGCCGGAAACGTTGTCCATTCTTATCCAGTCAAACTCTCCCGGCCAGGCTATGGAACTTCCTGCATAATCTATCACCGGCGAGACCCCGCTCCGGGGGAAAATACGTTCCGTGCCGGGAGTTTTCGAGTCGGCGGAAAAGGCGTACACATAGGCGGGATGACGGTTGGTCATAAGGAAACGGAATTCGGTTCCCGAAGGGTAGAGCGACAGGGTTTCGTAATAACCCGCTTTGTTGAACCGGACAGGCATCCCCCCGGTTGACTGGTATACTTCAATTTCGATGGAAGCGCCGAAGTTCACCGCGTCCCGGTAGTTTGCAAGGTTTTCAATAAGTTCGTAGGCTTCGTTCACATAATTCGCAAAATCCTCGTAGGGAATCCAGACAAAACCGCCGCCGCCCCAATTCGTGCCCCAACTGTTCAGCACTTCAAAAGCGCCGCCCGCCTTGTTATCATCGTACCCTATAACACACATCGCGTGTCCGCCGTACCTGTTCCAGGGGCTTTCCGCGGGACGCCACACTTTGAACCGGTCCTGCCAGAGACCGGTCTTTGCCTGCCAGATTGCCGACGCCCCGACTTCGTAAAACGATTCCGGCGTGTTCATTCCGATAATAACCGGCTTCCCTTCGGCAAGGCTCTTCTTTACCGGCGCAACCTTTTCTTCAGTAAATCCCGGCAATAGCCGGCTGGAAAAAAGCCGGGTGTAGCCCGAAATCGGGTAACGCCTAAGACTTTCAAAAAGCCGCGGCGAACGGGCCAGAAAATCCATTGTTTCCTCGAAAGGCTGGCGTTTGACAAGGCCTTCGCGCACTATAAAATCCAGCGCCCAGGGGATAACCCAGCCCACCCGGCCGGTCGGGTCACCCGCCGCGCTGTTCCACAAAAAGGCCGGAGAAAAAGCGTTTGCCGTGTTGATTCGGGAATCCGTGCGGCCAAGCGCCGCGGATTCCGCCAGAGTCCGCGCTCCAAAAGCGGTCGCCCAGGCGACACAGGTACCATAGGGATTCTGGTTGCCGGGAATAGGGGCGAATCGTTTAAGGGAAACGGTTTCGGGAACTGCGGCATAGTCCCGTGTAAGGAGCACGGGTTTTGCCGGAACTTTTTCGTAGATTTCCGGGTCGAGTATCGCGCCCTTGGGATAAATCTGCCCAAACACCGAAACGGCGCAAAAGAGGAGGATTACGGAAACTGCCTTAAACGTCCGGCTGACCATGCGGCTGCAAGTTTACAAGAAACCGGAAACACTGTATAGTCTCATATTAAAAATGAAAAATGTTTCCGTTTTGCTGTTTGCCGCTTTTCTCGCTTTTCCCGCCGCCGCTCAGCATAAATTCGCCCTCGTCATCGGGAACGCGGATTACCGGACCGTGACAAAACTTAAAAACCCCTTGAACGATGCCGCCGATATGAAAACGGTCCTCGAATCGCTCGGGTTCAAGGTTGATACGGTGAACAACGGCAGCCTCAAGCGGATGACCGATGCCGTCGCGGCCCTCAAAGCGCGGCTCCGGGCCTCCCCCGGTTCCTACGGCTTTTTGTTTTATTCGGGACACGGCGTCCAGTCGCAGGGCCGGAATTATTTAATTCCGGTGGACGCCGCTATCGAAAGCGAAACGGATCTGCCCCGGCAGGCGCTTTCCCTGCAAAATGCCCTTGATGAACTTAACGCCGCCGCAAACGAAGTGAATGTTGTCGTCCTCGACTCCTGCCGCGACAATCCGTTCGACTGGAGCCCGGGGGCCAAAAAGGGTCTTACCGTCATCACCCATCGGCCCAACGGCAGCATTGTCGTATATGCCACCGGCGAAGGAATGTCCGCCGTTGACGGCTCCGGAAGGAACAGTGTTTTTACCGGGGCGTTTATCAAACACCTGGCCGAACCGGGCATTGAAATAATGCAGGTGTTTAAAAAAACAGGCGAAGACGTGGAAAGAGAAACAAGCGGCAAACAGCATCCCGCCGTTTATACACAGTATTACAAGGATGTATATCTTGGCGCCAAACCGGCGCCCGGCCCCGATCCGGCGCCGGAGCCTTCGCCCGGTTTCGATCCCGCAACGGCCCGGGATTACATCAAACGCGGAAATTTTTATTTTGAGCAGGATGACTATGAAGCGGCCCTTGCCGATTATTCAGAGGCGATAAAACTCGAACCGGGAAATTCATATGCCTGGGCGGTCCGGGGCTACTGCCGGGTTTTTCGCGGAGAAACGGAAGCGGCGTTTATCGACCTTAACCATGCGGTAAAACTCGACCCGCGCAATGCCTATATCTTTTCGTACCGCAGCGCGCTTTATGTTTCAGTTGGAAATGTAAATCAGGCTTTTGTGGACTCAGACCGCGCTATCCTGCTCGAACCCAACCGGGGTTTTCATTATTACCTCCGCGGCAAGGCATGGCAGACAAAGGGCGATGAGCGCAAGGCAAAGGCCGATTTGGACAGAGCGGAAAATCTGGGGCATGGACTGCTCTATTAGAATAGAAGTACAGCTCTAGACGGGATCCCAGAGATCCTCCCAGCCTGAAGCTCCGGCCCAGAGAAACACCTGGCCCTTGACCAGACGGCAGTTCCGTTCGGCCTTCTTCATCTCTTCCATCTCTTTTTCGCTTAAAGGATCCTGCATGATGCAGGAAAGATTAGCCTGATAGTTCTTTTCGTGAACGGAGAAGGGAATGGGTATGCTTCCCCGCTGAACGGCCCATTTGAGGCAGACCCGGGCCGGATGAATGCCGCGGGCCCGGGCAATGGCCCTGACCTCCGGCAAATCCATGTCCGCCACATCGCCGGGCGTCTTGTCCCGCTCGGGCCGGTTGGGGCTCCCCAGAGGGCAGTAGCCGATAACAACAATTCCCCTGCCGCGGCAGTACTCGAAAAGTTCCGGCTGCTGGAAAGAAGGATGCTGTTCCATCTCGATGAAGGCGGGCTTGATCCTGCAGAGAGGCAGCACCGCCTCAAGCTTGGGTATGGTCATGTTGGACATACCGATGTAACGGGCCAGGCCCATGTCAGCGATCCTTTCCATCTGAGCCCAGGTAGCCATAAAACGTTCCGTAGAAAAGGGAACCGAATTGGGATCGCGGGCGTCCCTGCCCACCCCCGGCGCGTGGTAATTTGGAAAAGGCCAATGGATAAAGTAGAGGTCTATACTCTCAAGCCGCAGATCCCGCAGGGTCTTTGCCAGAGAGAGGAGCACATCCCCCTTCCCGTGCATATCGTTCCACAGCTTTGAGGTGATGAAAAGTTCTTCCCGTTTTACAATCCCGGAAATAAAAGCCTCTTCAAAAACTTTACCGATAAGATTCTCATTGCCGTATACCGAAGCGCAGTCAAAAAAACGGTATCCATAACGGATTGCCCCGGCAACAGCCGCGGAAACTTCGTCAGGCGAATACTTGTCGGAACCGAATGTTCCCATTCCCATACAGGGAACCTCTTCCCCGGAGGACAGCCTGATATGGGGAACTTTTTTTGAATCGATTGAAATACCTGAATCGCCCATAACCAACCCCTATGCCCGTTTGGCATATTTCTTCATGTCAAAGAATACGGCGGCAATGATTATACCGCCCTTGACCAGCAATTGATAGTAAGAATCTATCATGAGAAAACTCATCCCGTAGTTGATGAGGCCCATGGTAAATACCCCGATGATCATGCCTCCAACGGTACCGACACCGCCGTTCTGGGAAACTCCTCCCACGGTTACTGCGGCAATGGCATCCAGTTCCATGCCGTTTGCGGTGAGGGCATTGGCAAGACCCAGACGGCCGGCCTGCAGTACTCCTGCGCAGCCATAGAGAAGCCCCGCATATAAGTACACACAGACCAGATCGCGTTCTACATTGATCCCGGAAACCCTGGCGGCCTGTGCGTTCCCGCCTATGGCATAGAAGTTGGTACCCTGCTTGGTATGCTTGAGGAACACCCATATTATGAATGTGATGATCGCTACAAAGATTCCCAGATATGGAATTTGAAAGAACGAAGGACCGATGGAACTCTGCGCCAGAGACTTGAACTGGGGGGTAAGGGAGCTAACAATGGCAGCCTTTGTGTAGATAAGCTGTATACCGCGGGCGATGGACATTGTTCCCAGCGTTGCGATAAAGGGCGGCAGCTTTCCGTAGGCTACGAGGACACCGTTAAAAAGCCCGAAGAGACCCCCGGCGAGGATACCCGCAAGAATCGGAACGGCCAGGGGAAAACTGTGACCGTAGTAGAGGGCCGTTTCATACTCCGGTATCTGTGCAAAGGAAGCGGCGACAGAAGCGGTAAGACAAACAACATACCCTATGGAAAGGTCTATGCCCTTGGTGATGATGATCATCCCCACTCCCAGAGACGCAAAGGCCCGCACCGATTCCGCGATGATCAGAGTTTTTATCGAATCCCAGGTCAGGGCCCGGCCTCTGGTAAGTATGGCCAATACGAATACCAGCACCACAAAGGTAACAAAGGTGGTATATTTGCTTAAAAACTGTTTCCACGATACATTATTCATGATCACTCCCCTTTTTTTTCGTTTATCCGAACTGAGTTGCATAACGCATGACTTCTTCCTGATTTACGTCTTTCCGTTCCAAAATTCCCGTAAGCCGTCCCGCGCAGAGCACCGCTATCCGGTGGCTCATGCCGATGAGTTCAGGCATCTCGCTGGACACCATGATGATCGCCTTGCCCTGTTTTACCAGTTCCGCCATGATCGTATAGATCTCGTACTTGGCCCCGACATCAATGCCCCGTGTGGGTTCATCCATGATAAGTATGTCAGGCAGCGTCATAAGCCAGCGGGAAAGGATCACCTTCTGCTGGTTTCCTCCCGACAGATTCTGTACCAGCGTACCCATTGAAGGAGTCTTTGTACGGAGCTGCTGATTCTGGGTATTGGCAACGGCGGTAAGCCTTTTGTGATCCAGAAGACCGGCCCTGTTTTTGTAATTATTCAGGGAGGCAATGGCAGTGTTGACCGTTACATTGAGCAGGGGAAAGATCCCCGAACTGCGCCTGTCTTCCGTTACCAGTCCTATACCCGCACCAATTGCCTTCTCCGGCCTGAGCTTTTTCAGGGGCCTGCCTTTTACAATTACCTCTCCTCCGGCAACTTCCCGGATACCAAAGATACTCTCCACCAGTTCAGTCCGCTGTGCGCCGACGAGGCCTCCCAGGCCCAGAATCTCACCCCGGCGAAGCATAAAACTTATATCCCTGAAAGAGCGGGGATTGTCTGAGGAAAGGTTCTTTACTTCCAGTAACACTTCACCGATTTCGGATTCCACAGGCGGGAAACGGTGTACCGTATCCCGGCCAACCATGAGGGAGATGAGCTTGTCGGCATTTATTTCGCTTACAGGATAATCCCCTATTACCCGGCCGTCACGCATGACAGTAACCATGTCGGCAATCCGGAAGATCTCTTCCATCTTGTGGGAAATATATATAATCGCCACACCCCGGGAACGGAGGTTTCTGATTATGTCGAAGAGGTGGGCCACTTCATTCTCTGTCAGGGAACTGGTCGGTTCATCCATAACCACAATTGATGCGTTATAGGAAACCGCCTTTGCTATTTCACAGCCCTGTTGATGGCTGATGGAAAGATCCGCCATCCGCGCTGCCGGATCAAAATCGAAATTAAGGGTTTTAAGAAGTGTTCTGGTATCGACGAGCATTTTTTTATGGTTGATAAGACCGAACACATTGAGGGGTTCCCTGCCCAGCCATAAATTCTGGGCTACCGAACGCTGGGGAACATTGGACAGTTCCTGATGGATCATGGAAACCCCGGCCTTCATGGCATCGGCGGCATTGTTAAAGATCCGTTCCTCACCCTTGAGGATGATACTGCCTGAGTCCATCTTGTAAATACCGAAGAGACACTTCATCAATGTGGATTTACCGGCGCCGTTTTCCCCCATGAGGGCGTGTACCGTTCCAGGATTAATTTTAAAATTCACACTGTCCAGCGCCAGCACTCCGGGGAACCGTTTTGTTACCCCGCGCATCTCCAGAACAAATTCACTTTCACTCATGCTAACCTCAACAAGACATAGTTACATGAGGCTGTCTCAAAACTGTTTTGAAACAGCAACCTTGGATTTGAAGGGAAAAAGCGGGCATTTGACCGTTTTTTCCAAGAGTCTGTTGAAAACTAACCGGGTTTTGGAACAGACTCACTAAAACAAACACGCCCGAAGCGCAAAGGGACGCGCCTCAGGCATGTCCAATCATACCTTATCTGACGTTAGCCTTGTAATAAGCTGAGTCTTTATCAACCGGTACAAAGGGTACGAGGTAGCACTGTCCGATGACGGAAGCATCGTTGGCAGGAGCTTCGTCAATGGGAACGGTGGCCGCAGGAGTCCCGCCCGCGGCATTGCCGGCCTTATAGGTTCCGGTGGCGTTCTGATGGATAACATCGAAAGCCGCCGCGGACTGGCCTACCGCGTCCTGGAGAACCGTCGCATAGAGCTTGTTTTCCTTCATCGAGGCAAGCGCGGAAGCGGTGGCGTCAATTCCCAGTACCGGTACGGAAAGAATGGTACCATCGGCGGAATCGGCTTTGGTCATGCTGTTCTGGATCAGAGATTCTACCGCACCGAGGGCCATCCCATCGTTCTGGGCGGCGACCACGTTGAAGCTGCCCTTGAAGGCGCCAATCCATGCGTCCATCTTCTGCTGGGCCTGATCGGGAGTCCAGTTGGCGGTATCGCGGGCCACCACATTGACGGTGTAGCCTCTGGTCTTGAGTTCCGCCAGGAGTCCTGCCTCACGGTTTACCTGGGCAGGATGGCCCAACTGTCCGAGAATGAGGATCATGTTGATGACCTTGCCGGGAGCCTTGTCGGCGTTCTTGTCAAAGTAATCGGCAATGAGCTGTCCCTGATAGCGTCCGCCGACGAATTCGGGGGAAGAGGCAAAGAAGAAGTTCTTTCCGGCCTTGAGGGATGCAACGGTAGGCTGAATGTTTGAATAGGCAGCCGCCCCGCCCCTCTCGGCGATGAGCTGATTCATCTGTTCGGAAAGTTCCGACACGCAGGGGATGATTACAAAGTACTTGTAGCCCTGGTTAAGCAGGGTCTGCAACTGGGTAAGCTGGGTGGCCCCGTCGCTGCGGGCATCCTGTACGTTAAGGTCTACACCCTTTTCGGATGCGAGCTTACGGATATTGTCCGAATAGTCCTTGAGAAACTGCTCGTCCATATTCCTCATGAGCAGCGCGATTTTGGGCGCTCCCGATGCGGCCTGTCCGCCCTGCTGTCTTCCACCGGCAAACACCAAAGCGGCCGCGAACAGAACCAGTAATACCAAAGCGATTTTTTTCATGGTTTCCTCCATAAAGTGATTATTGGGACTTATATATTCCCATATGAGTAGTATAAATCCCATTTGAAAAAGCCGTATAGTCAAAAATTTATTGAGAATGGTAAAAAAATTATTCAGTGAGGCTGTTCCTAAATGTCAGGTTTTGGAACAAGCTCCGGTGTCTGTCTATAAAGCCGGTCGGCTTCGGAACAGGCTCATTCGACAAAGGGAAAGAGAAGCTTCTGGTTTTCGGGTTCATAGAGATTGTCCCTGGTGATCAGCACCAGGCCGGTGTCGATGAAGGGAGGCAGTTTCCGCTTCAGCACTCCGTCCCTTGCCGCCCGGACGGCAAGATAACCCATGTTGAAGGGTTTTTGAATTACCGTCGCGGCGATGATCCCCTGTTCAATGGACTGGATCTCCCCCAGGGAATGATCAAAACCCACCAGTTTTACCCCTTTTTCAGGATCCTCAGGCCACTGGGCAAAACCCAGATCCCGCAAAGCCCTGGCGGCGCCTATGGCGGAAATCTCGTTCATCGCCAGAATCCCCCCCAGATCAGGGTGATCCTGCAGCGCCTGTCCGGTAATGGAATACGCGTTCTCTTCAAAATTATCGGTAAACCAGGTTCCGAGGATCGTATAACGGCCGTCTGTTTCCAGAATTTCTCTTGCGCCTGCCTCCCGCTCCATGGCGGTAGTTGTCCCCCGGACATGGTTTATAATGGCGATCTTCCTCCCCGGCTCCAGAATCCGTATTATCTCTGCGGCGGCCTTCTGCCCTCCCTCAATGTTGTTGGTAGCCACAAAACTCAAAGGGATGGGGCTGTCAACTCCGGAATCCATGGTGATCACCTTGATCCCCTGCGCATGGGCCTTTTCAACCACAGGCACGAGCCGTTTGTAATCCGTTGCCGCCAGAATCAACGCTGCCGGAGGATCGTTCCGCAGAATGCCTTCGATGATATGGATCTGGCCTTCCACATCGCTTTCCGCCCAGGGGCCCTGAATGTCAATGTCTACCGAAAATTCCTGAGCCCCGGCGCGCAGCCCTGTCTTTACCACCTCCCAGAATTCGGAATCATTGGCGATGGCCTTAATCACCGCGGTAACCCTGATCTCCCTGGGCGAAGAAAGCCGGGTAAAAAACAGAATGATAAAGCTGCCTGCAAGAAGAATCAAAACCAGCATGACAGGAATTATCAATGAAGATGTACTTTTAAATTTCAGTTTCATGGCAATCCTCCCGAACCCTCTGCGGAAGCTCCGCGAAGAGGAGGCAGAGGGTCTTCTCCGCTTATTGCAGGCAGATGAATAAACACCTTTGTCCCCTCGTCTTCACGGCTTTCAAAGCCGAGCCCGTATTCGTTGCCAAAGTAGAGTTTTATCCTTTCATCAACATTCCGTATCCCCACCCCGCTGCCGGGATTGGAAGGCCGGAAAACACCGTCTGCGGAAACGGGTTTGTGCACGGAAGCTTCTCCCCTGAGGCTCCTCTGAATCCGCAACAGGATCTCTGCGCTCATGCCGGCGCCGTTATCGCCTACTATCAGATCCATGCCCTTCCCGGTACGGAAGCCCGATATTGTTACTGTACACCGGGAAGTCTCCCCGCCGAATTTTGCGGCATTCTTTACGCCGTGGTAAATGGCGTTTTCCACCAAAGGCTGGAGAATAATTTTTACGATTCTGAAGCGCAGTATCTGTTCATCAACTTCAATGCGGTAGTCCAGCTTATCCTTGTAACGGATCTTCTGAATGGTAAGATAGCTTCTCACATGCTCAATTTCCTGGGCAACTTCGATAATCTCCTTCCCCTTGCTGATGGAAATTCTAAAAAGACGCGCCAATGCGGAACTCATGTCAATCACCTCATCCTGTTTCCCCTGTTCGGCCATCCAGATAACCGAATCCAGGGTATTGTAGAGAAAGTGCGGGTTGATCTGCATCTGCAGGGCATTAAGTTCGCTCTTGCGTTTCTGTTCCTGTTCCTGCGTGATACGGCGGAGCAATTTTTTAATTTCCGCAACCATGATATTAAAACCCGCTCCCAGTTCCCCGATCTCGTTTTGTGCAGGAATGTCCGCGGTAACGTCAAAGTTCCCCTGCTCTACAGCCATCATGGATCTTCTCAGCTTCATAATCGGTTTTGAAATCCGCCGGGAAAGGATAATGGAAATAAGCATGGATGCGGTAAAGAAGAACAGCCCCCAGAAGGTATAGGTTCTGCGGATCGATTCCCGGTTTTCCGCAAATTCACTGCGGTAATTGACAGCCACCACCTTCCAGCCCGTGGAGGCCATTGTCTGTATGCTGTAGTAAGTATCCCTGTCGTCCCTTTCACCGGCAAAGTAGCCTTCCCTGGATTCCAGAATCCGGCTTATGTTTTCACCCTTAAGGCCGCTGTAGAGAAGCTGCTGCTGGGGATGGTACACAATCTCCCCGTTGCGGTCTATAATAAAAATATAGCCCCTCCTTCCAAGCTGAATGGAACTGCATATCCTTTCAATTATCCTAAAGTTAAGATCCAACAAGAGAACTCCCTTGCCTTCCCCGGTTTCAGGATCAAAAATCTCCCGCGACAGAGATATTACCCAGGGATATTGATTCTGTATAATGTTCTGCACATGGGAGGAAGATATCACCGCCTCACCCCGCTTGTTCCGGGCAGTCTCATACCAGGACTGGGCTTCGGGAACGATGAAGGGATTGAGTCCCGGACCGGGCCCGGAACCTTCCGCGGCGTCTCCACCCTGCGGCGGGCCTGCAAGGAGGCAGCCTCCCTTAAAGCCGAAGATACCGATGAGGGCAATATCCTGGCGGGTAGCAATCATGCCGCTCAGGGTGGGCAGCGCATTGGCTGCTGCAGTATCCCTGTCTGAATCGGCGGCGGCATCAAGATACTCCCGCACCCCTCCGTCAGACTGGAGAAGCGTAGAGGCGGAATAAAGGTAGTCAATATAAAACTCAATGTTATTGGTTATCTGCCTGACAAGCTGCCGGGTATACACCCCGCTTGAAATACGGGCTGTCTCTTCGGTAACCCGGAAGGCAATGAGGATAGCGCCTACGATGATGATCACCGAAAGAGAGGCAATGGCCATGGCGATGGTCACCTGTATGCTGTAGAAACGCCGCCGCCTCATTCAGTTTCCTCCGGCGGAGCATGCCTGTATTCGGTAGGCGTAAAACCTGAATATTTCCGGAAACTCAAGGAAAAGTAATGGGCATCACGGTAGCCTATCCTTTCGGCAATCTCGTAACTGAGAAGATCCGTTGTCCGCAAAAGTTCCATGGCCTTCTTCAATCTTATTTCGGTTAATTCTTCCACAAAAGTCCTGTTATGATACTTCTTTAATATGGCGCTGAAGTAGCTCATGCTTATATCCATCTTCTTGCAGAGCGACTGCAGGGAAAGGGCAGGATCCGCATAGTTGTCTTCCAGAAATTCCAGAGCGTCCCGTACCTTGACCTGTGCAAAATTTTCCTGCCGGATCCTCGTATAGGACGAAATTTTTTTGGTTATCTCCATGAACCGGAAACGTACTTCTTCAAGATTGGCAACACCGGTAATTTCGGTAAAAGGATCGCTCCCCGGAAGAAAGATCTCCCCCGGGGGAATCTCCAGATCTTCACAGCAGCGAATCAGCGCCGACAGAATCAGTGCAAAACTTGTATGATACTCCTCAATGGAAAAAGACTCTCTTGCAAGCGAATCAAGCATACCGTCAACGAGACGGGAGACACCCTCCCCTGCCTTGAGCGTAGATACGATACGCCTTTCCCAATCGCGGAGGGGGGACACCGCGCCGGAAGAAGAAACCTTCCCCGTCAATTCCCGGTACACGCTGACACCGCTTTTCTCAAGGAGGCCCGCCTGTTTCAGGGCATCGGATGCGGTGTTCCAGGAAAGCGGGATGAATTCAAGACCTTCTACACATTCCCCCACAGCAATAATACTATCCTTGAGTCCCAGGGAAACAAAATTCCTCCACAGTTTCTCTGCGGTTTTTAATCCGTCCCGGTAAAGTTCCTCCCTGTTCTTCCCGTAGAGCAGGATACACAGCTTTTCATTCCCGTCCTGAAAGAGCAGGGCCTGTGAATAATTCTCCCGGAGAAAGCCTTCCAGGATGGTACGCCGGGTTAAGAGATCCATGTCCGGGTTTGGATTCTCCGCCTGCACGACAGGACGCCTGAGAAGATCGATCTGCAGACACTGATAGCTGTTCTCCCGGCTGAGCGGCAGACCGAGCCGGGATATCCTCTCTTCAGGCGAAACTATGTCGGATTTTCCCCCGGCAAGCCGGGCCAGAAAACGTTCCCGTAAAAGGGGGAGACTCTCCTCAAGCTGTTTCCTGATGGACTCAAGGTTGAGCCGTTCGGCCCGTGCGGCATCCAGGGTGCATTTAAGTTTCCGGAGCGTTTCCCGGAATTCACGGGGAGTAATAGGCTTTACAATGTAATCATAGACCTTGAGTTGTAGGGCCTTTCTGGCATATTCAAAGGTATCGTAACCGGAGATGATTAGTACACGGGAATCGGGAGAAACCGCGGCCAAACCTTCGGTAAAGGCAAGCCCGTCAAGATGGGGCATATTTATATCGGTCATCACGACATCAGGCTGAATCCGCTCGGCCAGTTCCAGAGCCTCGAAACCGTTGCCGCATGCGCCGGCAAAAGAGAAGCCCAGTTCCTCCCATGGGATGGTAGTCCTGATACCTTCCCGAATCTCCGGTTCATCATCAACAAGGACAAAACTGTAAAGTGCGGTATCCATCACCCGGTCAACCTGGTATCATAATACATGTATCCTGAAAAAATCTCTATCCAGGCGAAAATGCTTGCAAACCGCCTTGTCAAACGCCGGAAACATCTGAGAAGATGGGCTCGCCGTACCGGTACAGACGCATACCGTCTCTACGATCGGGACATTCCGGAGATTCCCCTCTGTATCGATCTCTATGCTGAACTGGTGAGTCTCTCTCTCTACGAACGTCCCTATGAAAAGGATGAAGCCGAAGAGGATCTCTGGCTTGAGGCCATGTGTGAAGCGGCGGCTCGGGCCCTGGGCATTGGGCGGGAGGCGATCTATACCCGCCGCCGGCAGCGCCAGCGGGGAACGGCACAATATGAACGCATCTCCCGCGCGGCAAGGGAAGTAATTGTCAGCGAAGGCGGTCTCCGGTTCAGGGTGAACCTTTCGGATTATCTTGACTCGGGCCTCTTTCCGGATCGACGCCGCCTCCGCGCCCGCATACGGGAAGAAGCGGCGAATAAAAAGGTTCTCAACCTCTTCTGTTATACCGGCAGCTTTTCTGTCTATGCCGCATCCGGAGGAGCGGCTTCGGTGGATTCGGTGGATCTCTCAGGCGTCTACCTGGAATGGGCCAGGGCCAACTTTGCGCTGAACGCCCTCAATCCCGGAAATCTTGTCCGTGCCGATGCGCTGCTCTTTATGGAAGACGTAAAACGGGCGCGGAAAACCTGGGACATCATCATTCTCGATCCCCCGGCCTTTTCAAATTCCAAAAGGATGCGCGGAACCATCGATCTTAGGAGAGATCACGGAGAACTCATCAAAAGCTGCCTTTCCCTGCTCTCACCCGGGGGCGTACTCTACTTCAGCGCCAACACAAAAGGCTTCAAACTGAACGCAGAGACCGCCGGGACCGGCGAAGACATCACCGAAAAAATGAGAGACGAAGACTTCAAGGGGAAACGAATACCGCTATGCTTTAAATTTTCTGCCGGCTTTTAAGCCTTCATCCGCCCGACAGTCTTCCTGCAGCGTTCGATGGCCGCGGCGCCGGGCAGCGCGGGGATGGCTCCCCTCTTTGTGGTTGCAAGACTCCCCGCGGCGTTTCCGAAGTCTGCAATATCAGCCAGTTCATCTTTGTCAATCTTCCGCAGTTCCTCCCTTGTTTTTTTCTGCAGCTTGAAAAGTATGGCGCCAAAGAATGCGTCCCCGGCTCCGGTGGTGTCGATGGTCTTTACATCGTATGTGGAAAGAGAACCTTCCCCGTCCGCACAGAAATAGAAGGCGCCTTTGGGGCCCATGGAAACAAACACTATTGCCGGGCCCTGTTCGGCAAGCATGGCGGCGCCTTTGGAAATATCCTGCTGACCCGTTAAAAGCCGCGCCTCCTCTTCGGAAACTTTAAGAATATCCGTCAAGGGGATGAGCCGGGCCATTTCCTTTCCGGCTTCCTCTTCACTCTTCCAGAGCAAAGGCCTGTAGTTGGGATCGTAACTGATAATCTTCCCCTGCTTCTTTGCGAATTTTACCGCCTCGTGCACCGTCTTCCGGCATGGCTCCCCCGTAAGGGACACGGAACCGAAATGGAAAACGGCGGAATCACCGATGATATCTTTCCTGAGATCCTTTGATGCAAGCATCAGATCCGCGCCGGGTTTGCGGTAAAAACTAAAGGATCGGTCTCCCCTTTCGTCAAGCTGCACAAAGGCAAGGGTAGTCGGGATCTCAGGATCGACTGCAAGCCCCGCAGTATCAATACCGGCGTCCCGGAGAGTTTTGGCAAGGAAACGCCCGAAGCTGTCGTCCCCCACCTTACCGATAAAGGCCGTCTTTCCCCCCAGCCTTGCATTCATTGCCAATACATTTGCCGGGGCCCCTCCGGGATTCCGTCCAAAGAGGGCAATACCCTGTTCATTTACTCCGTTGGGGGTAAAATCAATTAAAAGTTCGCCGAGAGCTGTCAGGTCGTACATTGTCTCCTCCGTATTCATACAGGTCCTTCAAGAAAATCGTGCAGAAACGCTGCCGGGCTAATCTCCCGGTTTAATATACGGTAAACTCCCTGGGAAACGGGCAGTTTAAGCTTATGGGTTTCAGAGAGAAGCTGCACATATTTTGCCGCGGCCGCTCCTTCGGGAAGGTAGCCCAGTTCCCCAATACGGTTCACCAGATCATCAATGCTGCCGAAAGGTTCAAGAATATTTTTTTCTATGATCTCCCTGCCGAAACGGCGGTTGCGTCCGAATGGGGAACGGCAGGTAACATCAAGATCCCCCACCCCGGAAATTGAGGTAAAAGTCTCAGGATGGGTGGCTCCCATGGCAAACCCCAATGTCTGGATCTCGTTAAGCCCTGCGGCGAGAAGCAGGGATTCTGTTCCGTCGCCGAAAAAATTATCGCTATCCGGCAGGTTTTCTGTTTTAAGCGCGTCCAGCATACCGAAGGCAAGGGCAATGACATTCTTTACCGCCGCCGCCACCTGTACTCCCCGGACATCAAATGAAGAAAACACAAGAAGCCGCCTGGACTTCAACAGATCCCGGAAGCGTATCGAATTTTTGGCATTTTCGCTGGCGGCAATAAGGCCGGTAATCTTCCCGCGGGACACCTCTTCGGCATGGCTGGGGCCTGCAATGTAGACCAGGGAATCCCGGTAAAAACCGGGAAGATAATCTTCCAGTGTTTCAAGAATAAGCCTGGGGCCTTTGGGGCCGGGAAGAAAACCTTTGCTGATCACGGCGATAATACTTTTCCCTTCCCGAATCGAGCAGGCGCCAAGAATCTTTTTGACATTTTCCAGAAGGTAAAGCGAAGGCAGGGCAAGGATAATGTAGGCCCGCCCCTCGGCAGCCTCAAGTATGTCGCTGGAAGCGAAGAGATTTTCGGGAAGCTGTATACCGGGAAGACGACGCCGGTTACGGTGTTCCCGGTTGATCCCGGCCGCAGTATCCTCATTGCGGCACCACAGAAGCACCTCATACCCCTTGTCTGCGATGACCTTTGCCAGGGCGGTTCCCCAGGCTCCGGCTCCAAGAACTGCTATTTCCGGTCTTTTCATACACAAGCCTTTTAAATAGGGCTGTCCGGGAAGCCGGCCGGTTCCCGTCCGCCCCTTGTATGCCTCCCCGTTTCCCTGAAACGGTATGCACATACCGTATTACGGAAGCTGTCCGAACAGGTTTTCTCACCGTTCCGGACAGCCGCTTCCATAGCGGCGTCGTATAAGCAATTTCCTTATGCCCGCGGCCTGAGAGGACGCATTATGGACAGACGCTAATTATAGCGTTCACGCGTATTTTCTGCTATACTGAGTGCATGGAACGCTTTTCTCCGGTTCTGATCCTGCTGCTTTGTCTTTCAGCCTGTTTTTCCGGGCCTCAGCAAAACGGGGCGGACATGAAAAAACCCGGGGGAACAATTCCGGCGTCCGGCGGCATCGATCCCCAAGCGGGCCTGCGGGGTGAAGATTCCTCTCTTGATTCCGCCGCCTTTGCCGGCTGCCCGCCTGAAGCGCTTGCCTACCTAAAGCTGCTTTCGCGGGCTTTCGGGAACGAGGACAAGACTTTTCTCCTTGCCCAGGGGGAACCGCAGTACGAAAGAGATCTGCGTCCCGGTATGGACGAAACGGAATACTTCAACCTGCTCTACCGTATCGGCCCGTTGGCCATGGAAGACCTTCAGGAAACAAGGCTGCAAAAATACCTGAAGGCGGAAGACGCCGGCTATATCAGCTTCAAAGGATGGAGTGAAAAAGGCCCCATGATCGAAGTAGACGCACAAATACACGGCCCGGAGGGGCCGCTTCCCTGCCGCATCATACTGGCATGGCGGCTTGTCGATATAAAAATTGTCGGCTTGTACCCTTAAATTTGTTCTATTCCGAAATTTGTCTATATGGAGGTTCGTAATGAAAATTAGAGGCGTCAATTTGGGAAACTGGCTGGTACTGGAAAAATGGATGAGTCCCGATTTGTTTTTCGGCCTCAGGGCCGAAGACGAAACGTACTTTTGCAGGGAACTGCCGGAAAAGGAGCTTGAGGCCCGCCTGAATATCCACCGTTCATACTACATCACCGAACGGGACTTTGCCTGCATTGCGGGCAGGGGGCTTAATGCCGTCCGCATCCCCGTACCCTATTTTATCTTCGGCGACTGCAAACCCTTCCTCGGCTGTGTCGATTATCTTGACAAAGCCTTTTCCTGGGCGGAAAAATACGGCCTTAAAATTCTCATTGACCTCCACACGGCGCCGGACAGCCAGAACGGTTTTGATAACGGCGGCATCTGCGGCGTATGCAAATGGGCCGGGCAGGACGAAAAGGTAGAATTTGTGCTGGCCCTGCTGGAAAAGCTTGCGGAACGCTATGCGGCGCGCTCGGGACTGTGGGGCATAGAGATCCTCAATGAACCAATTTCAGAAGAACTGTGGGTACGCGCCGACATTCCCAACAGATACCCTGCGGTGGACAAGGAATACGCCAAAGGCTCGCAGCCGGTTTCTTCTGCCTTTCTCCGGGAATTTTATACCAGGGCCTATTTCAGGCTTAGGAAGCATCTCAAGGAAGACAAGGCGGTCGTATTCCATGACGGTTTCCGCCTTACCGAATGGAAGAATTTTATGAGGGGCGCCGAATTCAAAAACGTGGTTCTGGATACCCACTTCTATTTTATGGCTCTCGACGCCGCGGGCAAACCCTATACTCTCAAGGATGCGGCGGCATTTGTGGAAAACACCCTGGCAAAGAATGTCGCTGAGATGCAGAAGTATTTCCCCGTGATCGGCGGCGAATGGTGCCTCTCCTGTTCGGCAGAGGAATTAAAGGAAAACCTTGCCGGCCCGGTAAACAGCAAAAAACTCAAATGCATCTACCAGGAAATAGCCCGCATTCAGCTTTCCGTATGGGAAAAGGCATCGGGCTGGTTCTACTGGAACTACAAGCTCCTCCTCGATACGGTAAATGTGCCGGAAAAGAGGGGAATGGACAGTTGGGATCTGGGAAAATGCTTCGACATGGGCTGGTTCCCGAAAGTGGAGGACTAAAACCGGATTAACTTATAACAAAGAGGAATGAAAACCCCGCCTGCGAATGAAGAAGATTGTATGCGGGGTTCATACCAATTTATACTTTTATTCGCAGTGGGGTCTAATACCCAAGAACCCGCTTGCGCGGGGGAGCTTCAGGGCGGTTAGAATCGGCAGCGCTGCCAAAAAAATGGTAGTAGGCCCCACGGTTAAATAATTTCCTTGCAGAACGAAGCTCGTAAACGATGCAACGCTTACACGATACCTCACCCTTTAGGGCGAGGAGGTTCATTGCCCATTATTCACTCCCATTACACTATTCCGCAGCAGGGGCAAGCCCCCGGGTATGAACCCCGCCTGCGAATCAAGCAAATAAGAGCGGCCCTCCTGCCGCCCTATTCCACCGTTCCCCGGAACAGCGCCGGACTCTACAATGCTATGAGTATTGCTGAGAAATATTCTGGAATTCCTTCTGAATTTCGATGAGCGCATCGGTTATGATCGGATCAAACTGGGTGCCCCGGCCGTCGGTGATGATCTTGACCGCCTCGATGTAAGGTATGGCTGCCTTGTAGACTCTGGCGCATACAAGGGCGTCGTAGACATCGGCAAGAGAG
The DNA here is from genome assembly GCA_031278095.1 of Treponema sp. GTDB lineage: Bacteria > Spirochaetota > Spirochaetia > Treponematales > Breznakiellaceae > JAIRNJ01. The sequence continues at coordinate 410 of JAITLC010000136.1, read as the reverse complement.
GCAAGGCGGGCAGCCAGGGGAATTTCTTCTCCCTTGAGCTGGCGTGGGTAGCCTTTACCGTCCCAGCGTTCATGGTGGCCGTAACAGATTTCTTCGCAGTGTTTCAGGTACATTGACGAATTGACGTCTCCCAATTCCCCGATAATTTCCTTTCCGCGGATGGTATGGGTTTTCATGATCTCATATTCTTCGGGATCAAGATGGCCGGGTTTAAGAAGTATCCGGTCGGGTATGGCGATCTTTCCGACGTCATGGAGGGCCATGGATTTTACAATAATATCCGGCTGGAGCTCCAGGATCTGTTTTGAATAGACTGAGTTTGTCTTGATAAGGTGATCCGCCAGCGCGCCGACATATAACTGGGTACGCTTGACATGCTCGCCCGATTCCAGATCCCTGTGTTCAATGAC
>JAITLC010000053.1 GCA_031278095.1 Treponema sp. | reverse complement strand
AAGATTATTTTGACAAAATATTAACTTGGGATAAAATTTACAAAGTATATAATAATGAAATATATAAACGCGCAAATGAAATTTATAATAAATAATGTTGCTTTCCCAAAGCCATTCCCAAAACTGACCGAGTATTGGGAATGGCTCTAAGTATAGTAACTTTTGTCCCAACGCATACTCCGGCCAAGGTCTAATATCGCTTTATATTGTGCGCCCTCTGTTCTTTAGAAATTTCAGGACAATACGGCCGGAAAGCTTCCGATCCTGTTTTATCAGACGCAGACGGTAGAGCGTATCCTGCCGCCAGTTATCACGAATCCTGGGGTCCTCCAAAGGTACGGCGTCAATCTCAGCCCTCAAAGCGGCCTCATCGAAGCGCAGGACAACCCCTTCCCCCAAAACCACCCCGTCTCCGGAGATCTCAGGTCTTGCCAGGCAGAGAAAGTTCAGAACCAGAGGAGCCTTCCATTCCTTGAGAGCGTAGGTATCCGTTAACTCAAGACCCGTGCCGGGGGTGAACACAAACTCCCGGCGATACCGTCGCAACATCGCCGCGCCGGGATAGGCGCCCCCAATGTCCAGCCCAAAATTCACCACCCCGCCGGAATTGTTAAAGGAAACCCCAACCGCCCCATACTCCCGGCCCGCCGGCTGATCCGTTCTGTTAATAGTAGGCGTGTTATGGTAACACGACTGATTGTTCCAGAGGGTATAACGTTTTTCGCTGAAGGTGGTCTTGGTATAGGTCTGGAAACCGGCGTCAATAAGTACCTGACGGCCGTTGTGGTAGAGGATAAAATTGCCGGTGTCGTTGTGGTTGTGGCTTTCGGCGTTATGCCCCCCCTTGGCGGAAAAGAAAAACCCCCGCTCCGTGTCTTCCCCCTCACGGGCAGTAACCACTTCGATACCCGGAAACCAGCTTACCAGTGGAGGACGGAACGGTTTGCCCGGCGCGTCAGGAGGCATAAAAAGATCGGCAAAAAACCGGTAGAGCCTCTGAAAGTTTCCCCAATTAAGATAATCCAGGTCCGTTTTGGAGGCATCCCGCTGATTTACTTTCAGGTACGAGGCAAAGGCCCGGAGAGTCTCGTCGCCGGTATTTTTTTCTGCCCAGACTGCCAGACTTCCAGCGAAAAAACCTCTTTTGCGTTCTGTCCGATAATACGCCGCTTACTCTCGTCGGGTATGTCTTCAAGCAATATCCTTCCGATAGCTGCCTCCATAGAGTTCCAGGTGGCATCGGAGCCGAACAATATTTTCCTGTCGGTGGCGCCTTCAATCATTTTTGTGATCTCATTGTTGTAACAAAAAGTTCGTGTCGTATCGAGATAGACATTCTCGTAATCTCCCGCAAGCTTGATCGCGTACTCCGCCGCGTTACGCTCGCCGCCGGAATGTCCTATGATGAGTACAGCCCGGGGGAAATTCACCACAAGTTTTTCAACAGCGGCAATGTCCGCCATGCCCCAGGTATGTATCAAAACAGGGAGGCTTCTTTCAGCGCCGAAGGCATAGGCGATCAAATACTCCTTACAGTCGAGGGGTTTTTGAGCCTCACCGGGGTGGAGTTTAATACCGGCAAAGCGGGGAACCTTTGCCCATTTTTCAAGCTCTTTCAAAAAATCATCCCTGTGGGGGTCCGGTGTGATATAACCGTAAAATCGCCCAGGGTATTCTTCGAGAATCCTGAGAACATCCTCCTGCCGCCCCAGATTCCCAACATCGTAAAGTTTTGAAAGAATCCCGCATTTTATCCCGATTCTGTCCATCTTGTTGACCGTAGCGCCAATATCCGAGGGTGAGAAAAACATTGCCAGCCGGTGAGGGTGCATGTGTGCGTCAATCACCAATTCGTTTTCAAGGGGTTCTCCCGAAAGGGCCATTTCCCGCAGTGTCATAGACTTTCCTCCAGTCTCAACAGGCGAATAAGGTTTTTCGACGCCACCAGTTCCTTCTCGTTGTCCGAAATCGACGAATAAGTTACAAGGCAGACGGCCGCCCCCATAGAGAAGTCGCCGGCGTTTGTGCCGAACAGAATTTTTTCCGCCGACGTGGGACGGACAATTTCGTCAAGGCCGTTGTTGATCTTAACCCCTGAGCTTTCAATATAGAGGTTGGGAAGCTGACGCAGGAGCGGGATCATATACCGGCTGTTCCGGTAGTTCACGTTCGTGACGATAAGGTTCATTCCGGTATGGGCAAGGCACACCGTGCGAATGGTTTCCCAATCGGTCTGGTCAAGGTGGATTAAAACGGCAATGCCGTTTTCCTCAAAGGCTTTAAACAAATCGCCGCACTGCCAGTCTGCAAGAGAAAAACTATGGGCATTAAACCTCGGGAAAAGCCGGGCCATGCCGGCCCCGTTGTTCTTCATCAGGGAAACGAGTTCGCCGGGCTCGATGAATTCACCGGCCTGGTTTGGTATAACCGTAAATACCGGTTTGATACGAGGATATTTTTCTGATATTTTTAGAATCTCCTGGTTGCCTTCCAGAGGATGGCAATCAAGCGACGCGTTATGCCACGCGAAGGCCAGGTCAATACCGCAGTATTCCATCTGCATTACTATATCATCCGGCGATTGAATCGACCAAAGGGGCGGAGCCATCTTTCTGCCGACCGCACAGTTGCAGTCCAGGAAACGCAGTTTTTCCATCTTGCAGTTCCTTGTCAGGGCCAAGCCCCGCAAACTCCTATGAAGCCCATGCGTGAGGTGAGGAAACCAAAAACTCCCGGCTCATCGCCAGGCTCTCGAAGGGATCGATGAGCCAGTCCGAGTCCTGCTCAATTGCGGCACAGTAAATACCCGTTGATTCGCAGAGGGGGATTATCTCGTCCCAGTCCAGGACGCCCCGGCCGATTTCCGCGAATTGACGGTTTCGGTTCACTATGCGGTAATCTTTAAAGTGAATAATCCTGATGCGGCCTTCGAGTTTTTTGATATATTTAAGAGGATTACCGCCGCCGGCCTGTACCCAGAAAACATCCAGGGTAAAGAGCATCCCCGGACATTCTTCAATGAGCCGGTCAATGGCGGTAACGCCGTTCCATTTTTCAAATTCAAAATCGTGGTTGTGGTAGCTAAAATCCAGGCCTTCGCCTTTTATCTGCCCGGTGATTTCATTGGCTTTCCTGATAAACCGGGTCCAGCCTTCAGGGCTGTTGGGAAAAACATCCCCCGGCCTGGCGCCGAGGCCAATGACGGGGCAGTTCATTTTCCGGTGTTCGGCGATGACCTTTTTCAGTTCCGCCGGGTCCGCGAGCCTTTGCCAGGGGGTATGGGTCAGGCAGACTTCGAGGCCTGTCTCCCTGATCCATCCGGCGAGAAGATCCGGATCGCAGGGGCCGAAGCCCGAAATCTGAATTGTGTCAAAGCCTATTGCTTTGACCCTTCGCAGGGTGGCTTCAATATCGGCGGGAGTTTTGGTATAGTCACGGCAATTGTAAAGTTGGGCGGCAATTTTCATTTTATGCGTCTCCTTTTTAAAAGCCTCCGCATATTGCAATGATAGCAGGTTTAAAATGTTTGAACAATGACATTTTTTCAGCCGGGAGTGATTTACACACTCCCCAAAGGTAGCTATACTTGAACCAGCAAATACGCCTGAACCATGGAGGATCTTATGAGTCTTGAAGAACTGGCGGAAATTTCCCGGTTTTACGGCGCCGATCCCGAATATGTCATCGCCGGGGGCGGCAATACGTCTTTTAAGGATGATGACTATCTCTACATAAAAGCCTCGGGTACGAGCCTTGCCGGCCTGGGAAGCGGGGATTTTGTGAAGATGGACAGGGAAAAGCTCGGGCAGATCTGGGAGAAACAATACCCCGAAGAAAGCGAAAGCCGGGAA
>JAITLC010000021.1 GCA_031278095.1 Treponema sp. | reverse complement strand
CGCCGACTGAGCCACTTCGGTCTGCTGTTCCAGTTCCCGGGTACGCTCCTTTACCATGGTTTCCAGATTCAGGTTGGATTGTTCCAGTAAAAGATTCGCTTCGTCGAGGCGGCGGAACAGGACGCCGAAACGCCGGGCAAGAATAAAGGTGGTGGTGATGGTGAATATAAGAAGGCCGAAACGTCCGAATCTAAAAGAGCCCTCTTTTGTCAGGATGGCCAGGATAACATCGGTTGTCCCGGTAAGAGCCGCGAGAGCCGTACCCAGGAGGATATTGCCCAGGGGTGTTTCGGTGAGGGACCTCTGGAAGATCTTCGGCAGGGAATCGTTTTTGGCGGCATTCCGCCGGGCGCGGATATCCCGGTAGAATACAAGCAATACGTCCCACACCACAACATACCCGCACTCAACGATTAGAAATATCCACCACAGATAGAGGATATCATCCCGAAAGAGGTTGGGAAATATTCCCTGGGCAACGCTCAGGAGCAGGCAGATTGCCCCGCATATCCGGGTTACCTTCCTGATTTTTCCCAGGTTCAGATGTTCCAGAAAGGCGGCCAGCAGGGGCAATATCATAAAGGCGCTGGCGTATTCGATTCGGAAGCTGATATTGGAGTCGGGGATGAGGCTGTAGACCGTGTGGCCCCTCATAAAAAAATAGATCCCCACAAGGATTGAAAAAAGACAATAATAGAGGTTGTACTTGTCCCTGGTCCGGTTTATATAGTGCAAAAGGTGGTAGATCCCCGCGAATATATACACCGTACAGAAGGCTATCAGGAGGGATTCATCGCTCTCTTTCCGAATGGCCTCGTATTCACCGATATAATAGGGAGCGCTGTACCACAGGCCCGTATCGGTACCATTGGGCTCCCCTACGATGCGTAACGCCAGCGTGTTGGTTCCGGGCACAAACCAGGTCCTGTCCAGAGGGGAGGAAACATAACGCCGGCTCCGGTGGGAGCGTATCTGCCCGTCCCCGTCCAGGTGGATCTCGGATCTTACCGGGCGGCCGTTGAGGAATAGTGCCCAGTTGTCCCCCAGTGCGGCAAAAAAGATCCCCGGCAGAAAAAGTTCGTCCCCGTTTATTTTTTTAAACTGTTCGGCGCTTAGGTCAAAGGGCATGATCATAGTGTATTCCCGGGATTCTTCCTCAAAGGGGGAAAGAAAAAACCGCCGGGGCGTCCGGGGACCCAGGAATTTTACAATCCGCATGGAGCTTTGTTCTCCGGGCATCCTGACATACCAGGAGCCGTCCGAAAGATTCGGGGAGGCCGAAATGCCGGCGGGATCAAAGCCCTCTTTTACATAGAGGGGATACTCGTTGAGATCAATGTAAAAAGATTTTTCCGGGGAATCCGGGACGGCGCAGCCGCAGAGGAAAAACAGCAAAACGGCGGCGGCGGCGGGAAGCACAAGTCTCAAGCCTGAAAGGGCTCTCATTTTGCCGTATGGCATAGATCGCCGCCGCGGTATTAAAGCCGGCACGCCGCTATTGTAAATTTTCAAGCCGTTCCCCTATTGTCTCATAATCAAAATTATCAAGCCGCTGCCGCAGCCAGACGATCAATTCATCCCCGGACTCATAGGAGTATTTTTCAAGCTCCAGCAAGACCTCTTCCATGGCCGTTATATTGTACTCTTTACAGGCTCCAAGCAGTCTGACAAGAAGCTCCCGGTCCGGCACGGCAGCACGGGGTTTATCTTCCCCGTTTTCCGTTTTTCCTATACCGGTAAAAAATTCCCTCATACCGGCAAGCAGGGCTTCCAGGTTCTTGATAAAAATCCCGTTATTATTTTTGACTGTTTCCCAGTCTCCCGCCTTGGCCGCCGCTTCCAGAATCTCCGCCTGCCTCCCCGTCTCTCCGGCGTAAATCTGGTAACTGGCCCCCTTGATCCCATGAACCGTTACCCCATAAACACCGAGAGTTCCGGGCGTGACATCCCGCAGAATTTTAAGAAATTCCGGCATGGAATCGGCATAGGAATGGAGTATCTCCAGATAGATCAGATCGTTTTTATAGTGCTCCAGTCCTTTTTGAATATCAACGCCTTCAATGCACTTTCCGCCAAACACCCCTTCGGAAACAGAAATGTCATCCTCCGGGCCTGAATCTGTTCCAATCCGTTTCTCCCGGGGTATCCATTTTTCCATAAGCCCGTTCAATTTGGAAATATCTATCGGCTTGGCCAGGTAATCGTTAAATCCCTTGGATAAAAACATTTCCTCCATTCCCGATAACGCGTTTGCGGTTAAGGCGATGATCGGAACCTGTTTGAAGTATTCTCCCTCCAGGGCACGAATCCGTGCCATCGCCTCAATGCCGTCCATGCCGGGCATCATGTGATCCATAAAGATAAGGTCATACCGGTTGGTCTTGACCTTGACAACGGAACTTCTGCCGTTGTCGCAAATATCAACCTGCATCCGGTAGGCAGAGAGGAGCCCCTGGGCGACCTTAAGGTTGGTCATAATGTCGTCCACAATGAGGACCCGGACACCGGGAGCGGTAAACCGGACCAGGGATTTCCTGCCGCCATGTTCCACCCTTACGCCGTTCAACAGATTTGCCGCCGGAACGGCGTATGCGGGCATAAGAAGAACCGGAATACCCTGGAAGGAAGAAGTTTCCTCCAGATCCGCCAGAAGAACCAGATTTGTTCTGCCTTCTCTAGCGCCGGCGGCGGCAACGGCCCGTTCCACAAGGCCGGGAGACACAAAGGCGAAGGGATACGAGCCCGTCGCCAGGACCGCCAGAAATTCTTCCGCGTCTTTCTGCCTGCTTACCGATACCTCAAGATTCTCCAGCGTGGCGCACACCGAATCGGCGTACAGCGGACGTTCATCGTAGAGCAGGACCGACTTCCTGCCGGGGTCCTCCACCATCGCCACCGGGTCATCCACAGGATTATATTCCTGGGGAAGAGTGACGGTAAACGTGGAACCCTTCCCGTACACGCTTGATACGGTTATGTCCCCTCCCATTTCACGACACAACCTTTTCGTAATTGCCAAACCCAGACCGGTTCCCTCGATAGCCCGGTTGCGTTCCAGATCAAGACGGGTAAAATTACCGAACAGTTCTTTCATATCCGTTGCCCTGATGCCGATACCGGTATCGGCAATTTCAAATTTCAAGATAATAGTGTTGTCCCCCTCAAAGATACCCGTTACCATCAATTTGACAAACCCTTCTTCGGTGTATTTTACCGCATTGTTCAATACGTTAAACAGAATTTGGCGTATCCGCACCTCGTCGCCCAGGAGGTCGTTGGGGATATGGGAGTCAATGTTGGCAAGGAACAGGATGGGTTTTTCGTGGAAGCGTACCCGGATAACGTTGATGACGTTATTAATAAGGGAAGAAAGCCGATAGGGGATTATGGTAAGCTGGAAACCTCCGGCCTCGATTTTTGACAGGTCAAGGACATCGTTGATAATGGAAAGCAGGTTTGACCCGGCCTGCCTGATGTTGGCAAGATACTCCTGCAGTGCCGGTCCGGAAGAATCATGCAGGGCAAGCTCGCTCATGCCGATGATCGCGTTAAGGGGCGTGCGGATCTCGTGGCTCATATTGGCCAGAAAATCCGACTTGTATTTGCTTGCTTCATCGGCCTGCACGCTCTTTACGTTGATTCTGATCACAATGGCTCCCAGAAGCAGGGCCAGTACGACCGCAAGGAAGCTTAGGTCTATGGCAATCTTGTACAAATCCTGGAAATAGGTGCTCTCCGGCATGAGATGGATGGCATGCCAGCCGTTAAAAATACGCCGGGTATGGGCAATCAGCCGCCGGCCGCCGACGTTTATGATCCCTTCGGCCCGGTTTTCCGTTTCGCCTGAAAGACCGGAGATCAGACCCTCAAAACCGCCGTCAAGTTCCCGTATGTCCCGTTCCATATACTTTTTCTCGGAGCAGGCAATGATCGTCATGTCCTGATCAAGCACCATTCCCAGGTTGCCCCGGGAAGAGAAATAGGAACGGAAATAGCCGCTTATCCAATCAATATCCATATCAAGGACGATAAGGCCGCAGTATTCTCCTTTAAAATCGTAGAGATTCTTCACCATGGACAGGATCGTTTTCTCCCCATTCCGGTACGGCCGGGTATAGATCGTGTCCGGACCGCCGCTTTCCGCCGCCTGAAACCAGGGCGTCGGCCGGGGATCATAGCCGTTGTTGGGGAAATTTCCCCGGTGGTCAAAATACGATCCGTTAATGTATCCGTGAATTCCATAAAAACCGGCATATTCCGCATCGCCCTGGTTTATCCAACTGTTGGTATCCTTTAAATAGCTCCAAATATCCTTTTGTGAAGCCCCGTCGTTAATCATCTTCCGGATAGTATAAAATGCGCTGTTAAGGATCGGACTCGATTGAGAAAAACCTGTTTTTATATCTTCCTCAGCGGCATGGAGGGATTCATAAGAATTTTCCGTCAGTTGTTTCCGTAAAACCCCGGAAACGGAAAAACACCCTATCACCACCATCAGCAGCAGCCCGAACAAAATCGGCGCCAAATAGGCTATGGACTGCTTAAATACCCGTATCCATTCCATAATGAACATACCTGTAGGATATTAAAAATCCTGGTTAATTTTTTGCCCTTGCCGTACCAAGACAGACAGGGGAGTCTGTTTCAAAATTTTTAGTTTAACAGACTCAAGGTAACGATCATCTTGACACAGCGGGGAGAAACAGTTTTTCTAACATGATGTAGACCAATGCTGCGGTAATAATACCGTTAAGCGGCGGGATAAAAAAGGGGATCGCCAAGGTGGTAATCCAGGCAGTGGAAACGCCCAGGGCGTAGGCGGCGAGCCCGGGAACATGAAAACCGGGCCGCATGGAAATATCCCCTTCGGCGGACAGAATCACCGGATTATCACCCGCTTTCCTCCCGCGGCTCAGGACGCTCACGATTTTTACGCCTATGAGTACCCCGATAAGCGGCGGCACGAAGGAGGAGAGGAGGCTGAGAAAGTCCGTGAACCGGGACAGTATCCCCGCCGCGCCCAACACCGTGCCGGTAATGCCCGTAA
>JAITLC010000106.1 GCA_031278095.1 Treponema sp. | reverse complement strand
TTCATCAGCAAATACTATCTGTGCCATGAATTCAAAAAATATATCGGCCTCTCCCCCAATGAATACCTCATCACGGTCCGGCTGAACAAGGCAAAAGGCCTACTGCAATCCAGCGATTTACGGATATCCGAAATCAGTGAAATTACCGGGTTTGCCAGCCTGAATCATTTTTTCTACACCTTTAAGAAGCATGAAAAAATGTCCCCCTCGGAGTACAGAAAGCAGTGGAAAAACGGCAGGTAATGCCCTAGGCCCGCAGTTCCTCAAACACCTCAGCCATGGCCCGTATGTTCTCCAGGGGCGTATCGGGGTAGACATCCATTTTTACCCAAACGCCCCCCTGAGCACCCTCCAGGGTGTAGTAGATATCCCTCACGTGCTGTTTCATTTCTTCGGGAGTCCCAAAGGGCATCACCTTCTGCCTGTCCAGATCCACCGAAACGCAGACTTTTTTGTAACAAACCTCCCGCAGGTCCTCCAGAGTCTGACACCCCGACTGCAGGTTGATCACATCCGCCCCCGCCCGCCGCAGATCGTCAACTATCGGAAGCAGGTACCCGTCGGTGTGAAAATATACGTACTTCCCCGCTTCGTGCACCGACTGAAACATCCGCTTATACGCATCGAAAAAGAAATACCGCCAATGCTCCGGGTTGATCATAAGCCGGAACTGTTCGCCCCAGTCATCCTGAAAGGCAATACAGTCCACTTCACGGTACTGTAAATATTTCCGGGTACCTTCAATATTGTACTCGACAATTTTATCAATTAACTCATGCAGCCTGGGCTCGTCGTCGGCAATGTCCAGCATGGCGTTTTCAAAACCCCGCAGAAAGTGGATCCGTTCCCACAAGCGCTCGTCATTGCAGCGGATAAAACATCCCTCCTTCAGCCGTGATTTAAGCTTGTCCTCAAATCCGCCCTGATCAAAAGGTACCAGATCCTCGGTTTTCCAGGGATCCGGCAGTTTACCCCAAAGGCATCCCAGGACGCCAGGGGGTGGCGTTCAATGATGCCCTGCATACCCGCGGCCCTGCAGTGCCACAGGCAGCCCCAGGGGTCTTCATAATATTCGTCCTGACCAAAACCCGGGGGCATTTTATCGTAATCCGTGGGACCTGCATACTGATAAAAATCGTTGGGCATACGCCTGGCAATGGGCTCCAGGGCTTCCCGGTACTTTAGCCAGGTCCGGGCGGAAATACCCCATTCAACCACCAGCGAATTCGGATTTTTCCACTCAATGCTGCGGGTTACCCGCTCTTTTCCGATCATCTTTATTACCCCTTAACCCCGCCTTCGGTAAGGCCTGCCACAATATATTTCTGCCCGACGGCAAAAATAATCATCGTCGGAAGCAGGGCCAGCACAATACCGGCACTCATAATATCCCACCCAACCCCCGATTTCCCAATAAAACCATTCAAGGCTACCGGTATAGTTAGTTTCCGTTCATCGGAAATAAGCATTACCGCAAGCCATAGTTCATTCCACATACCAACAAAAAGGAAACAGTAAATAGCTACCAGCTCCGGAAGAGCAACCGGAAGGATCACCCTGAAAATTGCGCTTACATGACTACAGCCATCAATCAGCGCAGCCTCCTCCAGAGACGGCGGAATATGATCAAAAAAACTCTTTGACATAATAGATCCAAAGCCTACGGTTGTCGTCCCGTAAACAATCGTCAGGACTACCAGATTGTTGGATAAACGAATTTGGGATATCATATTGAAAAGGGGAATCATAAGTATAAAACTGGGAATCATCTGAGAAAAATAGAGGATCAAAAGGATCCTCTGCAGGACCTTACCGCTTTTAAGACGGGACAGGGAAAAGCCGGAGATCACATTGATACAAAGCCCTCCGGCAGCGGCAATAACGGAAATTACCAGAGAATTCCGAAAGTAAACCCCAAAACGGGCCATGGTTAAAACCTTTCGGTAACTATCCAGCGTAAACCTTGCGGGCAGGTATTTTATCGGAAAAAGATAGATTTCATTCATCGGTTTAAAGGAGATAAGAACAATCCAAACCAGGGGGAAAAGCATAAAAACAAGAAAAGCTCCAAGCCCGATAAACCGTCCCAGTCTGTAGAGAAACTCAGACAGGCGTTTAATAAATATTGTGCCATATAACCTGGTCACAGCTTAAACTCCTTTTTGGAAACAAACCGGAGATAAAAATTAACAAAAATAAAAAGGATAATAAGAATAATAACACCCATAGCCGAAGCCCGGCCATAATTTAACGCCTTTGTCTTATTTATCATCTCTACCGCAAAAGTATTAGTAGCATTTGCCGGGCCGCCCCCTGTCATGCCGTAAATAAGTTCCGCCGAATTCATAGTCCAGATAAGCCTCAAGAGCAATGTGGTGGTAATGGTACTTTGAATATACGGAACAGTTACTTTGATAAACTGATAAATCTTCCCTGCACCGTCAAGCATGGCAGACTCGTAGAGTTCATTGGGAATCGATTGGAGAGCCGCCAAAAGCATTATTCCGAAAAAAGGAATACCCATCCAGATATTTGCTACAATCACTGAAGGCAACGCGTTATTAGGATTGGAAAGAAATCCGATTGGTGTTTTTATGAAACCGAACCTCTGAAAAACATCGTTGATAATTCCAAACTGCCCGTTGTAAAGCCAGGACCAGGTAAGCCCCATGACAAAGGCCGACATGGCCCACACATAGAATACCAGCGCAGTATATACCCCCCGGCCCCTAAAGGGTTTGCGAAGCAGCAGAGCCAACGTAAACCCGAGGATGAACTGCCCGGCCACAGAAAATATAATCCAAATGAAGGTATTATAAACAAGCCGGGAAAATTTGACATTGGTATCAGAAAAAATTTCAACAAAATTATCAATTCCGTTAAAGCGGTTTTGGCTCATATTGAAGAATGAAAAACGCATAAAGGCAAGCCTGATGCCTTGCGGCAGGGGAGCGTACGTAAAAACCGCCAGGATAATAAACATGGGCAGGAGCATTCTTCCGTAGACGCCCCCTGCCCCTTTAAGCTTTAATTTCATCAAAAGTCTTTATTTTTTCCAATATTCGGTCTATTCCGCGCATACTTCTTCGGGAGTTTTTTGTCCCAGCAGTACCGCCTGCAGATCGGCTTCGTGCCTTTGATCCCATGCGGCTACCAGATCAACCCTGGGGTCATCGCGGGCGAAGGTAACATACCCGGGGGTGTTTACAATATCCGCCCAGGCCGTATAAAATCCGCCGCCGAAGTAAGCGTCGCCTTCGTATGTTACCGTATGGATAGGAAGGAATCCCGAAGCTTTGGCATATACCGCATTCTGAGCCGGAGCGCTGAGCCAAGTCATGAACGCCCATGCTTCATCTTGATTTTTGGACCTGGCGGATAAGGCAAGACCGGCGCTTACCCTCCCTGTACCCAAAAGAGTTTTCGCTTTCCCTAAAGGAGCGGGAATTACTTTAAACTGATCTGCCGTAAGATATTCAGTTACGGTAGGCACCGCATCAGGATCCTGCATCAGATACGGGGTTACCCCGGAAATAAACCCGTTAAGCTGTTCATTAAATCCCCAGTTAACCGCATCCGCAGGCGCCGCTTTGTGATACAGATCAATATAGCGCTTTAGGGCCGCTAAAAAATCCGGGCCGGCGTATACGGAGGTTCCGTCTTTAAGGAAATGCTGATTATCAGGGTCTATATTCGGAACCTCATGGAAGGTCCAGGGGAGATAGTGGTTAACAGGCGCTCCCTTGCCCCTGAACGCGTACCCATATTGATTGGCAGCCGGGTTAGTAATTTGCACACACAGTTCATACAGCTCCTGCATGGAACCGGGATCCCTGGTAATTCCCGCTTTTGCTACAGAAAATACAGCAGTTTGCCCAGGCCCGCTGAAGCGCGTCTACGGCTTTTATACAATAACCACTTCCACTCCTTTGTTTTCCAGGGTTTCCACCACTTTCTCCGGGACGCCGGAATCGATGATAAGCTGGTCAATACGGTCAAAACCGCATACAAAGCTGAACACCGACTTGCCTATCTTGCTTGAATCCATGACGACGGTGGTTTTGTTCGCATAGTCTATCACCGAACGCTTGATCTCCGCCTCGTTATGACTGGCAGTGAAAAAACCCTGATCCGGCATCATTGCCGACATCCCAAGGATGGCGTGATCTACCCGGAACTGGCGTATTGCCGCCATGGTCAGGGGGTCGAACAGTACATTGGTTCTCACATGCAATTCGCCGCCGGTAAGCAGCGCCATACTTCCGTTAACTTCGGCAATTTCCGCAGCTATGGAGGGGGAATTGGTGAGCACAATAAGGTTGCTCTTGGCCCGCAGAACATTAGTGACATACTGAGTGGTGGTTCCACCGTCTATAAAAATCGCCTCACTATCGGAAACATACTGAACCATCGCCGCCGTAATGGCCTGTTTTTCTTTCGTATGCTGCCAAACCCTATCGTTATAGGCGATCTCTTCTGTCATGCGATCAGCCAGCATGGCGCCGCCATGAGCCCGTTTAACCAGGCCCTTGTTTTCCAATGCAATCAAGTCCCGGCGAATTGTCGCTTCGCCGAGGTTGTAACTTCTGGCAAGCTCGCCAATGGTCACCCTTTTTTTCAGTTTGATAATGTCAAGGAGTTTACTGCGCCGTTCTTCTACAAATAGGCTGGACAAATCTTCATCCATGATTACCCCTGTCTCTGCTGTGCAATATATCACATGCCCCGACAAAACCGGGGGCTTATTTTTGTGAACCACTCAAAGCGGTTGATGTTGGAGCCGCCTAAAGACGGCTTTGGCTATTAGTTATCTTTGACCATTTCCGGTTAGTCCAGCCGTTTGCCCTCAGCTTCCTGTTCCCGGTTATATCGCTTGATAACCCCTCCATCCCATCCTACCGCCGATACGAAATATACCCTCGTCCAGAAATTCTGCCCCGTGAAACCGTTCCCCTTCCCCAGATACGTCCGGGCTATCGCAATTGCGCTTTTCCCTTGATATATCCTCCCGCTGTGGAACCCTCGTATTTCGACGGTATTTCTATCAACATGTGGATAATGGCCCGATCATACATGCCCCCAATTCGTGGAATATCTCTCTCAACTACCGGGTTACTCCTCCATAAGAGTTTCTTTCTCCGATACTTCGGTATTCGCACAATATAGTACTGTAAGTACCATATACATGGGATAGACTATTACGGTCTCCCCAGCAAAGCCGGAAATTTACCAATTTTAATAAATAGAGTCTGTCTATAATGTAGACACATTATAGACAGACTACCTTAAAACAGGCATTTTGCGCACCGTTTTAGTACAAAATATGCGCAAATGCAAGATCTGTCCATAAAGTAACCGACTTTATGGACAGACACTAAATATTAGCACGAATTAACAAATAAGACAATATATCACCCTTTTCTATTCCTTCACCGCGCCCAGCATGATGCCGGAAATAAAGTAGCGCTGCAAAAAAGGGTACACCACGAGCATCGGTATCATGGCGATGAAAACCTTTGCCGCGTTAAGGGATTTATTGGAGAGCTTGAAGAGATTCTCTATCATGTCCTTGGACAGGGTTGAAGCCTGAATGTTGACCACCAACTGCTGAATATAGGTCTGGAGGGGATAACGGCTTTCGTTGGTGGTGAGCACCAGTCCCTGAAAGAATTCGTTCCAGTGGTACACGCCGGTGAATAGCACAATCGTTGCAATGACCGGAATTGAACAGGGTACCACCACCATAAAGAGGATCTTCCAGGGTCCGGCACCGTCCACAACCGCGGCTTCTTCAAGATCCTTTGGGATCGCCCGGAAGAAATTTACCATCAGAATCAGATTGAAAACAGGAAGACTGCCGCCCAGCACAAGCGCCCAAATCGAATCGATAAGGCCGTAGTTTTTTACCGTGATGTACCAGGGAATCGTGCCGCCGTTAAAGAGCATGCAGAAAATGACGATCCACATTATGATACCCCTGGGTCTGAAATCCCGTTTGGGTTTTGAAAGGGGATAGGCCATGGTAACAAGGGTGGCGATGGTTACCGCGGTTCCCAGAGCCGTTCTCTGAATCGAAATCCAGAAAGAATTGAAAAACATGATGTCTTTCATAATCTCCCTGTAGGAGATAAGCGTAAAACCTATGGGATAGAATGTTACAAGTCCCGCGTTTGCCGCGGACTTGTCGGAAATGGAGAGGCAGAGGGCATACCAGAGAGGATAGAGGCAGGAAAAACCAAGCAGGCCCATTACAATGATATTTACGACATTGAATATGCGTTCACCCGCGGATCTGGTTTGAATCATACGCCCCCCAGCCTAAAAAACCTTGTAATCGGCAAACTTATAAGCCATAAGCCAGGAACTCACAATAAGCACAAAACTTACCACGGACTTCAGGAGTCCGGCCGCTGTGGCAAGGGAAAATTGAAGATTGATCAGCCCCATGCGGTATACCCATGTATCGATAATATCGCCTGAGGAATACACCATGGGATTGTAGAGATTGTAGATCTGATCGAAACCGGCGTTGAGCACATTGCCCAATCCCAGGACACCGAGCACAACAATGGTACTACTGATCCCCGGCAGGGTAACATGCCAGGTGGAACGCAGCCTTCCTGCGCCGTCGATTGCGGCGGCCTCATAGAGATTGGGATTTATTCCGGTAAGGGCGGCAAGGAAGATGACGGCGTTGTAACCGAACTCTTTCCATACCTCCGTACCGATTACAAGCTGCCGGAATATGGATGCGTCGGTCATCCAGACCTTTGGTTCGGCGCCGAACAGGGCGGTTATGGTGTTTATCACCCCGCGGTAACCGAATATATTCAGCACCACGCTTGCCAGAATTACCCACGAAATAAAATGAGGAAGGTAGACGATGGTCTGAATAAATTTTTTGTACACATGAATGCGTACCTCGTTAAGGAGGAGGGCAAAGGCCAGGGGGAAGAGCAGGTTGAGAATCATCTTTCCCGCCGCAATGATCAGGGTATTGACGATAACCTGCTTTGAATCCCCCAGCATGAAAAGGTATTCAAAATTTGCAAAACCTGTCCACCGGGATCTGAAAAAACCAAGACTCGGGTTAAAGTCCTGAAAAGCCATCACGATCCCGTACATGGGAACGATGCTGAACAGGAAAAGCCAGAGAAAACCCGGCAGGGTCATGAGCCCGTAGTGGAACTGAAGCGCCGTACGCCTTTTCATCAGCCGCCGTCCTCCTTATGAGGCTATTTCTTCAGGAACTGGACTGCAAGATCATCCAGAATACCCTGGCCTCCCTGCGCCTTCCAGTCCGAAACAAATTTATCAAAGCTGCTTATATCGGCCTGCCCGGTGATAATCTTCATCATCACTTCGGATTCCATCTTCCAGAGGTTGGGCCAGCGCTGTTCCAGGAGATCGGTCATGCTGTAGGTAACGCTGTACACTTCCTTGTCCAGCTTCCCGGTCGCATAGGGCCGGTCACCCACCATGATGGCATAGGAGCGGTTAAAGTCACCGGCGTTGGCCATGCTGAAATCCTCGACGTTCAGATCCCTGTTGGGGGAATAACCGGGGATGACGCCCTTGATCAGTTGGGCGTCATGGTACATGAGCTTGTAGATGGACATGGGGTTGTTGTAGTCCTCGGGTTTTGTCTGTCCCTTGAGAACTTTGGTCAGTTCCTGGTACTCATATTCGCACTCGTCCGCGGCCGCGGCAACGGTTCGCAGGGGGTACCAGCCGATGGCAACAGAGGTGTCAAAGGCCGCTTCGTCCCGAACCAGGGCGTTATACATGATGATGATCGCCGCAGCCACATCGGGGGAAGCCTTCTTGCTGATAAGGCAGGCTTCTGTGCCGGGGGCCTTCATGTGGGCATTCCATTTGCCGTCGCTGGAATACACAGGATAGGCCTGCCAGTTGGCCTTGGGATTATTCTTGAAGGAATCGCCGTTCCCGTAACCCAGAGCCCACCAGGGGCCGAAACGCATACCGGCCTGATTTGCGTTTACAGGTTCGCCGGAATTGTCGCGGCTGCCCAGTTCGGGATCGAGAAGCCCCTCTTTGTACCACCGCGCAAGACGCTGGAGCGGTTCCTTCATTTTAGGATCGAGAGAACCGTAGGAAACCGTTCCGTTTCCGTTGTCCAGGAAGAAGCCGGGATAGGTATCATACGCGGCAAAAACCGGATCAAGGCCGTTACCGAGGTTTGAAGACTCGATAAAGTTGCAGTAAAGCTTCGTGTTCTTGTCCGGACCGACAATCGGAATCGTTGCATTTCCCGCAGGTTTCCTCTCTTTAAATACCCGCGCCGCATTTTCTATGTCGTCAAGGGTTTTGGGAATGGGAAGGCCGTACTGATCCAGCCACTGTTTCTGGACATTGAGAATGTGCACGCCGTCGGTGGTAACGGTGATGTTGGGGAGGGCGATCATCTTCCCGTTATAGGATACCATCTCCATGGCGCGGCCCTTGGTCGATTCTATAATCCCCCTTACCTGGGAAGAAGCGTACTGCTGGAACAAGCTGGTAATATCATAGAGCATGTCCGATTTGGCGGCTTTGAGCATATAGGTGTGAGATCGTACATTGAGGCCGTCGGGCAGGGTATTGCTGGCTATACAGAGGGAGACTTTCTGATTGAAATCGTTCCCTTCCGCTGCTGACCAGTCAACAATGATATTGATGTTGTAATTATCCCTAAGATAGCGGGTATACTGGTTATTTTGCACAGTATCTCCCGGAGGAAGGGTAGTATCGATGGGGCTGACGCTCATCCCGATATGGACATCCACCGGTTTGGTGAATTTGCTGAAGGCCAGGGCGTCCCCCGTAAGTCCCGGAGGCGATAATGTGGGGCTTCCTCCTCCCCCCGAGCTTTGCTGTTTACCGCCCGCAAAAAGGGCGCCGCCTGCCATACACAGGACAAGGATACCGGCAAATACCTTTCTCATAAAAATTCTCCTTGCTTTAATAATAGGATGTATGATTTATTCTATCCTGAATTTGACAATAGTCAAGAGAAATAAAAGAAATTGCCAAATGTACTTACCTTTTCCGTAATTCCATATTATAGACAGACACTAATTATTAGGCAACGCGCCCCCTTGTCAAAAGATAAAAACTGTCTTATCTTTAAATTTGTACTGAAGTTTCAGAACAACTTCCGCTAAGGAAGCGTTGTTTATTCAATGGGAATAAATCGGCGCCGCTTTAATGCGGTATGTGCGCAGTGAGATGAGCAAATACATAGGGAAACGTTGATTGGCGTCATGTAATCAGCGTTTCTTTAAACCCATTTTCCGCGAGAGTATTCTTGCGGATTGATTAATTGATGGGGAAAACAGCGTTTGTTCCTTGCAGACCAAGACAGCTTCTGGTTTGACGAGGGCGAATCTCATAGCCGGATATATGCACTGCATATACTGCGGCCTTGTATGTTCCGCCCCCAGGCTGTCCGCCCGGGGGTTTTTTTGTGCCCGCGGGCAGGCCGGGGGAATGAAAGAGGAGAGAAAACATGAAACGAATTGGGGTAATCGGAGCGGTGCTGGAGAAACCTCTGCTGAGCCAGAAGGCATTTAACGACACGGTGGCTTCCTTCCGCGGGATCATCAGAGGGCGCATGGGGATTCCCTTTGAGGAGGAAGAAATTTCGGTAATATCCCTCACCGTGATGGGGGAGTTGGACGACATCAATGCCCTCACGGGAAAGCTGGGAAACCTGGAAAACGTGACGGTCAAGACGGCAATATCAAATGCTCTAAAAGCCAAAGGAGAAGACAAATGACGGCGGAAAAAATCATGAAAGCGCCCCAAAGGGCGGCACGGAGAAGGGTTGCCCCGGAAGATATTTTCATCGATCGGCGTTATATCGAAGACCTTCTCGAGGAAGCCAGATACGCCGATGACGGAAGCATAAGCGCTTATCTGGACAAGGCCGAACGCTTTGAAGGGTTGAACCACCGGGAAATTGCGGCCCTGCTGGTAAGTCAGAATCCGGAACATCTGGAACGGATATTTTCAATAGCCTGGAAGATCAAGCAGCGGATCTACGGCAACAGAATCGTCATGTTTGCCCCCCTTTATGTGAGCGATCACTGTGTAAACCGCTGTGCCTACTGCAGTTACAACTGCGATCATGAATTCGGCCGCCGCAAACTTAGCCAGGATGAAGTCAGGGAAGAGGTAAAAATCCTTGAACAGATGGGCCACAAGAGAATTGCCCTGGAAGCGGGGGAGCACGACGGAGAATGTCCCATAGATTACATTCTGGAGTGTATGCGTACTATCTATGACATGAAATTTGAAAACGGCGAGATCCGCAGGATCAATGTGAACATTGCCGCTACCACCGTCGAAAACTACAGGAAGCTTAGGGAAGTAGGCATAGGTACCTATATTCTCTTTCAGGAAACCTACCATGAGCCCACCTATGACCGCGTTCATATTTCCGGCCCCAAGAAAGATTACGGCTGGCACCTTACCGCATTTGACCGGGCCCATGAAGCGGGAATTGATGATGTAGGCGGCGGGGTTCTCTTTGGCCTTGCGGATCCCTACTTTGAAGTTCTGGGACTGATGATTCACAATGAACATCTGGAAGAAAAATTCAATGTAGGCTTCCATACCATCTCTGTTCCCCGGCTCTGTCCGGCATCCGGCATGAATATTGCCGATTTCCCCAATCTGATAGACGACGCTGTTTTTGAAAAGCTTGTGGCAATCATCCGCATCGCGGTACCCTTTACCGGGATGATCCTCTCTACCAGGGAAAACCGCCGGATGAGGCAAAAACTTCTCCATTTGGGAATCTCCCAGATCAGCGCCGGTTCCAAAACCGAAGTCGGCGGTTATGCACAACGCTGGCGGCCCGAAGGGACGAATGCGCAACCTGAACACAGGAAACAGGCCAATCCCCAGTTTTTTGTGAACGATGAGCGGAGCGCCCTTGAGATCATCAGCGAACTCATGGACGACGGCTACATCCCAAGCTTCTGTACAGCCTGTTACCGGAACGGCAGGACAGGGGATCGTTTCATGTCCCTTGCAAAATCGGGGCAGATAAAAAATGTCTGCCTTCCCAATGCCCTTATGACGCTCTGCGAATATTCGATGGATTATGGAGATGAAAATTTCCGGAAGAAGGCCGCCGTACTTATAGACAGGGAAGTTCCCGGCATTGCCAATGAAAAGATCCGGGGAAGGGCTGCCGAAAACATCGAAAAAATCAGAAGCCGGGGCGAGAGGGATTTCTTTGTATAACAGCGATGCAGAATTGCTGCACTATATCCGCTCAAACGATCCTGAAGAGATTGAAGCCCTCTTTGCCGCGGCACGGAAAGTCCGGGAAGAGCACTATGGGAATGATGTATACTTCCGGGGACTCATTGAATTTACCAATCACTGTAAAAACAACTGTTACTACTGCGGTATCCGCAGGGACAATGTACGGGTGGAACGCTACCGTCTTTCCACGGAAGAGATTCTTAACTGCTGCCGTATGGGAGACTTGCTGGGTTACAGGACCTTTGTTCTCCAGGGAGGGGAAGACCCCTACTTGACCGACGACAGGATTGTAGAGATGCTGGAGGCCATCCGCCGTGTATATCCCGATCATGCCATTACTCTTTCCATCGGGGAGCGGAGCCGGAAAAGTTATGAACGTTTCTTCCGCGCCGGGACGAATCGTTATCTTCTCCGCCATGAAACCGCTTCGGATGAACACTACCGGAAACTTCATCCTTCTTCCATGAGCCTTGCGGAACGAAAACAGTGTCTCCGGGATCTTAAGGATATAGGTTATCAGGTGGGAGCGGGATTCATGGTTGGAACTCCCTGGCAGAGCAATGAAAATCTGCTGGAGGATCTCCGTTTTATCGAAGAACTGGAACCCCAGATGGTAGGCATTGGCCCCTTTATCCCCCAGCAGGATACCCCCTTCGGTTCCATGCCCGGCGGAAGCCTTGAATTGAGTCTTAAAATGGTAGCCCTTACCCGCCTGCTTCTTCCAAAGGCGCTTATCCCTGCAACCACCGCTTTGGGAAGCATTTCGCCCCAGGGCCGGGAAAGGGGGCTTATGGCCGGAGCCAATGTGGTAATGCCGAATCTCTCCCCGAAGGCGGTACGGAAACTATATGCCCTCTATGATAACAAGATCTGTACCGGAGACGAGGCCGCCGAATGCCGTCTCTGCATGGAAGGTCGTATACGCAATTACGGCTTTATGCCAAACATGGCCCGCGGAGACGCCGTAGGATTCTCCCCTGTGGCATAATTAGTGTCTGTCCATAAAGCCGGCCGCTTGTAAGAAATTTGGATTTCAAAACCGGCAGCCGATACCGATCATGGGGCGCAGATAGTTGAGGGCTATGCTGCCGCGTGTAAAAATATGGCAGTAATCGAAGCTGTTCCAAAACCTCGGTTTTTGGAACAGCTTCCCTGGATTTGAGGGAAAACCCGGGGCTTTTGACCGGGTTTTTCCAAGAGCCTGTTCCAAAACCGTGTGCATTAGCCCACAGTCAATTAGTTTTGGAACAGGTTCAATCGATTCCCATTTACCTTATGTGGAAATCGTTGTATGATGAGAATATATACCTTGCCATGGTGTTCCCATGGTGTTCAATCCCGCTGCTTTCAAGCATGGGGTGGGTGTGGCCGGCATCAGAATGGCGTTTAACGCCGCCAAATACGATGGTTTTCTTGACGAAGATGATCCCGATGCCGAATATACACATTTGCTTACCGGTTTTGACAGGGTATCTAAGGGAGCGCCGATTTATTCAATCGAGAGAGAATAAATCAGCGTTTCCCTGATAAATGACAAAAAAGACTGACGCCGGTTTGTCCGTGTGGTCAGTGGTTAAAAGGGGGATATTGTGAAGCTGTCGGTTCAGGTGTCTCTTGTTATGGGTATTTTGGTTTTCGTAATGACCGTTATCCTGGGAGTTACGGCTGTGTTTGTCGCATCGAGAATTGTCCAGAAAACGGCGGAGTCCTCTCTGGACGGTCAGGCGGGGATAGCGGCCCAAATGGTTTCCGTCAGTATCACCGAGGCCCAGTTGGGGGTACTCTATGAACTTGCAAACAGAGCCCAAACCAAATCCATGGTTTGGGAAACCCAGCGGGATAGCCTGGTTGTTGAGATTGATAATCACGGGTATCTGGATTTCGGCATCGTGATCCCGGATGGAACCACCTATTATATAAAAGACGACAGTGTTTCCAATCTGGGTGACCGGGATTATATCGTAAAAGCCATGGCGGGTCAGTCTAATGTTTCAGACGTGATCATCAGCCGCGTCATCGGTAAGCCGGTAATCATGTTCGCCGCCCCCATTATGGATGCCGGCCAGGCATTGGGGGTACTCATCGGGCGGCGGGACGGTACAGCCCTGTCGGATATGGTTAAAAATATAAAAATCGGGGAACGGGGTTACATCTACATAATCAATTCCGAGGGAACATTTGTCTCCCATCCAAACGCGGATCTGGTATACAATCAATTCAACCCCATTGCGGAAGCGGAAAAAGATCCCTCTCATGCGTCCTTGGCCGCGTATATCCGCCATGTTCTTGAGGGGGGGAAACCGGTTGAAGAGTATACCTTTGACGGGGATCGGTATTTTGGGTCCTATTCCAAAATACCCGGCACCGACTGGTACCTGATCGGGACTATCGAGCGGAGTGAATTCTTTTCGGGAATCAACCAGATGATGATAAATATCAGCATACTCACTTTGAGCGCGGTGATTATCGCCATCATTCTGGCGTTCTTTCTTATTTCCAGAACCGTGGCCCGGCCTGTCAGGAAGATCGTCATCGGCGCCAACGCCCTGGCGAATATGGATTTTAGTTTTAAAATAGACGCCGACAGAAAAGATGAAATAGGGGATGTGGAGCGGGCCTTCCATATCATACAGGACGCCCTGAAGAAAACCATTTCGGATATCAATAACGAGCACCAGGGACAGCTTAACATCAGCAAAAATCTGAGTGATTCCATCATACAGTCCTCGGAGGGCCTGGATGTTATTACCAATAACATGGATTCCATGCAGGAAAAATCGGATAATCAGATGAATTCGGTAGCCAGAACCTCTGATTCCGTGGAAGAGATTGTAAGAAGCATCCGTTCCCTGGAAGACGCCGTGGAGATCCAGTCGTCCGGTATTTCCCGTTCCGCCGAATCCATAGAACAGATGGTACGGGATATTGATTCGGTACGGAGCGTGGTGTACGAGGCCAATAAAACCACGAATGATCTCAGTTCTTCCTCGGAACAGGGCCGGAAGATGCTGAGCAATCTTACCGAAGAGCTGATCCGGATAGCGGAACAGTCCGCTTTTCTGGAGGAAGCCAACGACACTCTGGTCAATATCGCGGCCCAGACCAATATCCTGGCAATGAACGCCGCTATAGAGGCGGCCCATGCCGGGGAATCCGGGAAAGGTTTCGCGGTGGTTGCCGGTCAGATACGTAATCTGGCGGAATCATCCAACAAGGAATCGGGTTCCATTTCGGAAGAGATAAAAAAAATGCGGAACGGTATCGGCACTATGCGGAAGGTTTCCGAGGATACGGTCAATACCCTGTCCAGCATGTTTACCAATGTCACGGACATTCAGACCTCCTTTACCAGCGTCAATACTGCGGTAGAGGCCCAGGCTTCCAGCGGAGCCCTTATTATGGACGCTCTCAACACCCTGAGGGAAGCGGCCAATCAGGTGCGGTCAGGCGCGGACAAGATTCAGCGGGAAAGCGGTTCCATTCATGAAACCGTCGAAAGTCTCAAGAATATCTCCAAAGAAGTGAATTCCAGCGTCATTGACGTACAGCAGGCAAGTAAAGGTATCGCCGCATCCCTGGAGATTGCCCGGAAAATTGCCGAAGGACGCTATCTGGTTCCTCCGGAAATAAAGGTTCATGAATGAAGCTGTTTTAAAAACTAAAGTTTGCGGGACAAGTTCATCTGTTCATAAGGAGGCGTGTATGTCTTTCTTCAGGAAAAAAGAGAATGTACTCAAGGATAAGGAGGAGGATTTAGCTCCCAGGGCCCCCCGGTACGATTCATTTGCTTTTATAGAGGTGAACGGTTTCGAAGGCCGGGCCCTGCTGAAAAACATCAGCACTACCGGGTTCTGTATGCAGAGCAAAACCTATGCGAGCCTTATTCCGGGGAAAACGTATACCATGTATATATTTCCCGGGAAATCTACCGGGCTAGACACCATTGAGTCGGAGGTTGAAGTCCGCTGGGTGCGGAGTGAAGTTTCCAAGTTTGAGGTGGGACTTCTGATTACCAAATCCTTCAACCGGAACATGGAGAAATACGTAGATTATCTCAAGGTTCATCCCGATCCGGTTTACCCGGAAAAGGCGTCTAATAATTGAGCTTGTTCCAAAACTTAGATTTTCTCAAAATTATGATCCTGCCGGATCACCGGATTTTGGAACGGTTTTAATTGTATAAAAACCTGAAAAGGTGTATACTTTTCTCATGATAAAGATATTACAAGCATATACTCTTGAAATTGATGATGTAGATGTTGCTGTCAATGAAATTCTTGATCAACTCAAGGGGCAATCAGTTCTAAAGAATTCGGTTGGTCTTGTTGCCTGTTTTTCCGATTTCTTGGATTCCGGTGTGGTTTCCGCCCTGGCGGGAAAACTTTCCTTTCCTCTGGCAGGAGCAACCACTCTGGCGGCTTCCACCGGCGGTATTTCCGGGGATACCATCCTCACTCTTACCGTTCTTACCAGTGACGATGTGGAATTTGTTACCGGCATGACCGGAGCAATAAGCGGGGAGGATGAGGGGCCCCTGCGCGAAGCTTGGGAAAAAACCGGCGGGAAACGGCAGGACAAGGCAGTTCTGATGATAGGTTTTGGACCGCTGCTCCTCAATGTTTCCGGGGATTTTTTTGTGGAATCCTGGAGCAGCATTACAGGAAATATACCTGTTTTTGGTGCTCTGGCAGTGGATCACAACCAGGATTACCACGAGGCCCGGGCCATTTACGGAGGAGAAGGCTTTAGAGACCGTTTTATATTTGTTCTCTGTTACGGTAAGCTCGAACCTAAGTTCTTTTTAGGCGGTATATCCCAGGAGAAGGTTTTCCGGGAAAAGGGGGTGGTTACATCCTCCCGTGGCAACCAGCTCAGGGGAGTCAATGGCATTTCCGTGGGGGATTATCTCAGTTCCCTGGGACTTACCAGGGACGAAACAGGCAACATCGTGGGTATCAACTCCTTCCCCTTCATCCTGGACTATAATGACGGCGCCCAACCGGTTATCCGGGTAATGTTTGCCATTACTCCCGACGGTTCGGCGGTTTGCGGCGGCAAGATCCCCGAAGGGGCGACTCTTATGGTCGGTAACGTTAATGCGGAAGAAGTCATACGGACAAGTACCGCTGCCCTGCTCAAGGCTCTTGAAAGCGGCAGGGGGAAGAGTTTGCTCATCTTTTCCTGTGTAGGCCGTTATTTTTCTCTGGGTTTCAAGGCCTCCATGGAAATGGAGAAGGTGGGGGAGCTTCTCAAGGGAACGCCGTTTGCGTTTTCGTATTCCGGTACGGAGTTATGTCCAGTATACGATAAAGACGGCAAGCTGACCAACCGGAGTCATAACGACACAATAGTGATCTGTGTGCTGTAATGGACGAAAGGCAGGAACATTCTCTTCCGGATCTTGCTTCTGAATTAAAACAGGCCCGGATTACGATTAAAAAACTCGAAAGAGAACTCAGGCTTGCCAATACGGTAATTGAAAGAAGCAGGATTACTGCCGAGGCCAAAGATAATTTAAGCAGAATCGTTAAGGACTCAAAATCGGAGCTGGAGAAATACATGAAGCTGCTCCTGGAAAATTGTCCCGAAATTATCATGCTTTTTGACAAGGATGGCAGGATAGTCTACTGTACCGATGTATTTCTCAAGATTACAGGCATAGGCAGTTTTGGTATGATCTCCGGTCATCATTACCGGGATATTTTTAGCAGGTTTACCGGCGCCGAATTTATACAAAAGGCCGATAAAATATACAGGCAGCTTAAAAATAAAACGGTTTCTGTCAATCTGAATCAGGCTATTGATTTTAGCGGCACAGGAGATCTGAAGGATTACGCCATTCAGGTCAGTTCCATGAAGGATGATTTTGGCAAGGGTATCGGCGCCATGGTTCTTTTTTATGATACATCAGAATTACTGGCGGCAAAGCGGGAAGCGGAGACGGCAAACAAGGCCAAGTCGGATTTTCTTGCGACCGTATCCCACGAAATCCGTACTCCCATGAACGCCATTATCGGTATCACTTCAATGCTCAGCGATACCAGTCTTGACTGCAAACAGCGTAACTTTGTTAAAAACATACAGAATTCATCCGGCATACTCCTCAATATTATTAACGACATTCTGGATTTTTCAAAGATTGAAGCGGGAAAAATGGAATTGGTTCAGGAATACTTTAGTTTAAACAGACTGCTTGAGTATCTAAAAAATATGTTTGCTCTTCTGTTTTCGGAAAAAGATTTGAATTTTCAGTGTTTTTTTTCAGAATCTTTGCCGGAAGTAATTTTTGGCGATGAAAAAAGAATGGCCCAGATTATGACCAATATCCTCAATAATTCACTCAAGTACACGAGGGAAGGCGGGGTTGTCTTCAGGGTTGAAAATGCGTTTATTCCGGACGGTAAAACGACGACTCTGCGTTTCTGTGTGAAAGACACGGGAATCGGCATCAGGAAGGAGTCCATATCGCGGCTTTTTACCGCCTTTGAACAGCTTGATCTGGTGCGAAATAAACAGATACAGGGAACGGGTCTCGGGCTTACCATTACCAAGCGGCTCTGCGACCTTATGAACGGAACAATAGAGGTAGAGAGTGAATACGGTAAAGGTTCTGTTTTTACCGTAACGCTTCCCGTTAAAACAGGCGGCAGGGCGGATCTGCCGGAGAGGGAAATTTCCCTTATTTGTTTTTCCGCACCGGAGGCCAGGGTGCTTTTGGTTGATGATATTGATATAAACCTTGAGGTTGCCTCCTACCTTCTTGGCGCCTTTGATATAAAACCCGAAACGGCAAGAAGCGGCAGGGAAGCCATCGAAAAAATAGAGGAAGGAGAATACGATCTTATCCTGATGGATCACATGATGCCGGATATTGACGGAGTGGAAGCAACCCGTATTATCCGTGCCATGGGATGCGCTAAAGCCGGGATACCCATTATTGCCCTGACCGCCAATGTGGTTTCGGGGGCCAGGGAAATGTTTATTTCCAACGGGTTCAATGGTTTTCTTTCCAAGCCGATGGACAGCAATGCTGTTGCGGAGGTTCTGCTCCGCTGGCTGCCGGAATACCGGATAAAGAAAGGCTGATCTTTATGCTGAAAGCCGATTGGCTGGAACTGGAAAAAGCGGTGGAAATTCTCCTGGCACGAACAAAGCCCATCGAAGAAACTGTTGAACTGCCCCTCTGTGAATCCCTAGGAAGCATTGCCGCGGAGGAGATCCGCGCCCCTCTGGATAATCCTCCCTTTGACCGTTCATCCATGGACGGTTTTGCCCTGAGATCTCAGGATACGGCAGCGGAAAAAAAACCTGTAACACTGAAAATTCAGGGTGAATCAAGCGCCGGGAAACCTTTCCGGGGCTGTATTGGCGCAGGCGAGGCCATACGGATCATGACAGGCGCCATGATCCCGCCGGGGGCCGATGCGGTAATTCCAAAAGAAATCGTCCGGGAGGAAGGGGGAGAAATTCTCGTGCCGGAGCCCCTTGCGGAGGGAAACTGCATCGGTTTCCGGGGGGAGGATATCAGGAAAGGCGAGATCCTTGCCCCGGCCGGAACGCGGCTTGATGCGGTAATGATAGGGATACTGTCCGGTATGGGGCTTGAAAAGATTGACGTATACAGGCAGCCCAAAATCGGCATACTCTGTACCGGGGATGAGCTCCTTCCGCCGGGAAAGGAACTTGAGCCGGGGAAGATATACGACACCAATACTGCTCTCCTGTCCTGCCGCCTTAAGGAATGGGGTTTTGATCCGTATCTTTTGCCTCAGACCGGCGACAATGCTTCTGCCGCATCTTCCCTTATTGCCTCTCATATTGGCGATCTTGATATTCTTATCAGTTCCGGTGCGGTGAGTGTGGGGGAATATGACATCATTCACGAAGTTTATGGAATCCTTGAAGCGGAATCCCTCTTCTGGCGTCTTGCCAACAGACCCGGTTCCGCTATCCGCTGCGGGATCTGCCGGGGAAAACTCATGATGAACCTCTCCGGAAATCCCTTTGCCTGTATCGTCAGTCTTGAACTATTGACAAAACCGGTTCTGGCAAAAATCTCCCGCAGGAAGGATCTACAGAACCGCCGTGTACAGGGAACGCTTGCAAACAGTTTTTCCCCGGATAAAACGGATTTACGCCGTTTCATACGCTGCCGTTACGAAAACGGTATGTTTACTGTTTCGTCAGGCCACAGTTCTTCCCGGCTTTTTTCATTTTTGAACTGTAACTGTCTTCTGGATCTTCCCGCCGGAACAGGACTTCTGTCCGGAGGGACAGCCCTTGAAGGGATACTTTTTACGGAGGGCCTGTGGCAAACGCATTTAGCGCCCTCGTGTTAACCGTCAGCGACAGGGCTTCCGCGGGAGAACGGGTGGACACGGCAGGCCCGGCCGTTAGGGATATGCTCCTGGAAAAAGGTTTTGTCTGCGGGGAACCGGTCATACTTCCCGACGAAAAGGCCCTGATAGAAGAAGCCCTGATACGGGCCGCCGACACCGATGCCGTCAACCTGGTTCTCACCGTAGGGGGTACGGGTCTTTCGCCAAGGGATGTAAGCCCCGAAGCTGCGTCGGTAGTCTGTGAGCGCCTTGTTCCCGGCATTCCCGAGGCGATGCGTTTCCACAGTCTTGGCATTACGCCGAGAGCCATGCTCTCCCGTTCCATCGCAGGCATACGGAAACAAACTCTTATCATTAATCTGCCCGGAAGCAAAAAAGCCGCCGTGGAAAACCTTGAAGCGGTAATTGATACTCTGGAACATGGGCTGGAAATTCTTTTAGACTTGAAAGATGAGCACGGAAGGACACATGCACAAGGGGCTTAATCATATTAATGGGGAAGGGGAAGCCCGCATGGTCGATGTTGGGAAAAAACCGGATACAAGGCGGGAAGCCCTGGCCCAGGCGCTGTTGAGCATGAAAGAAGCGACTCTGGGCCTCATTCTGGAAGGCGGTTTGCCGAAAGGGGACGTGATAGGAACCGCGCGTATTGCAGGGATCATGGCGGCAAAAAAAACGGTTGAACTTATCCCGCTCTGTCATCCCATTCCCCTGGACAGTGTGGAACTGGATATTGAGGTGCAGAACAGAAATCAGCTTTTGATTAAGGCATTAGTCCGTACAACCTGGCATACGGGGGTGGAGATGGAAGCCCTCTGTGCGGTTTCCGCCGCTGCCCTGACTATCTACGACATGTGCAAATCTGTGGATAAAGGCATGGAGATAGGGGAAATACGGCTCCTCAGAAAAACCGGAGGGAAGAGCGGTCCCTTCGAACGCTGGAGGGAAAAACATGAAGGATCGCTTCGGCAGGACTATTGATTATGCCCGCATCTCTCTTACAAGCCGCTGCAATCTCCGCTGTCCCTACTGCTACGGAGAAGAAACACGGACCGATCCGGCGGATGAGTTAAGGCCGGATGAAATAGCAGAGATTGTTTCTGTCCTTGCCGAACTGGATATGCAAAAGGTAAGGCTTTCCGGCGGGGAGCCTCTCCTGCGGCCCGATCTTGGAGAGATTATTTCCACCGTCAGTAAAACCCGCGGGATCAGGGAAACCGTCATGACCACAAATGCCCAGGGTCTTACGGGGAAGCTCAGGAACCTTAAAGATGCAGGACTTATGCGGCTCAACATAAGCCTTGATTCCCTGCAGGCTGAACGTTACAGGAACATGAACGGCGGCAGTCTTGAGGAGGTTTTATCAAGTCTGGACATGGCCATTGAGCTTGACATGCTGCCCCTCAAGATCAACTGTGTGCTCCTTAGAGGGATCAATGATGACGAGATTGAAGGTTTTATCAACATGGCGCGGGAACGGCCGCTGCAGATCCGTTTCATAGAACTCATGCCCATGGGGAAACTTTCAAAACGGGATCAGCGCAGAGATCCCGCGGAGATCCTGAAAAATATCCGGGAACTCAGACCGGTCAAAGCAGGATATCCGGGTCAGCCGGCGCAGTGCTGGGCTGGGCCGGGTTTTAAGGGAAGCATCGGGTTTATCAGGGCCTTTTCCGATCCCTTCTGCCGCAGCTGTAACCGCATACGAATTACCTCCGAAGGGAGAATCAGGCCCTGTCTCGCCGATGATACGGAATGGGATTTCCGCGGCGCCATCGGCAATCCCGCCCGGCTTAAGAAGATCATAATGACAGCGATAGAAAACAAGCCGGAAAAGCACCGGTTTTCCGAAGGCTTCGTTCCCTCAAAATTCATGTACTGTATAGGAGGATAGATTGAAGAGCCGGCCTTCAGTCCTGGTAGTTTCGGTAAACACAAGCGCCAAAAAGGGAACGGTAAAGGAGCCTCATGCGGAAGCAGTACTCAGGGAGAATTACGGCATTGAAGGGGATGCCCACGCCGGTTCAGGGCCCGGGCAGATAAGTTTGCTTGCCGAAGAGAGTATTTCCAAGATGAGCGCACAGGGGATTCCCGGCCTGAAACCCGGCGATTTTGCGGAAAACATTACCACCAGCGGGATCGAGCTTTACAAACTGCCCGTAG
This sequence comes from Treponema sp., assembly GCA_031278095.1. Taxonomy (GTDB): domain Bacteria; phylum Spirochaetota; class Spirochaetia; order Treponematales; family Breznakiellaceae; genus JAIRNJ01. The sequence continues at coordinate 18,549 of JAITLC010000106.1, read as the reverse complement.
GGACTGTTCTCGCTCTGGGGGATTGCTTCGTGGAAATTACCCGGATAGGCAAGGAGTGTCATCAGGACTGCGCCATAAGGCAAAAAACAGGAAACTGCATCATGCCTTCCGAAGGGGTTTTTGCCAAGGTGATCCGGGGAGGCAGGCTCAAGGCAGGCGACCCTATTAACATAAAGGAATGATCCTGTTTCAAAAATTTAAGTTCCGGAACAGCCTCGAATGTTCCGGCTAAATCCCGGAGCCTTCCATGTCGATGATATAAGAGGAGCCTTTTAAAAGATTTGCAGAAAGAAATTGAATCACTCTTTGAACGTATTGTAAATGCCCGTCACTGTGTTGCCTTGACCGGAGCCGGAGTCTCAACACTTTCCGGTATTCGGGATTTTCGGGGAAGGAACGGACTCTACAATGATATGGATGCGGAAAAGATTTTTGACCTTGATTACTTCATGCAAGACCCGTCGTTTTATTACAGAATGAGCGGAGAATTTATCTACAACCTTGATGCAAAGGAAGCTTCCGTTGTTCATACCGTACTCGGGGAACTTGAAAAGAGGGGTTTTGTTAAAGCCGTCATCACACAGAACATAGATCTGCTTCATCAAAAGGGAGGAGGCAGCCATGTTATTGAGGTTCACGGCTCACCCAGGCTGCACTACTGCCTCCGCTGCACCGGTATCCGTATGCCCTTTGAGGAGGCTGCCGCCATTGTAAAAAAAGGGGAACTTCCCCGCTGCCCCAGGTGTAACAGGGTGCTGAAACCTGCCATAACCTTCTTCGGTGAAAACCTCCCTATGGATGCGCTTACGGAAGCCGCGGCGGAGGCCCAGAATGCGGATCTTATGCTGGTTCTGGGTACAAGCCTTACGGTACAGCCGGCCGCAGGTCTTCCCCTCTACACGATACGGAGGGGGGGCAGCATTGTTATTGTTAACAATATGCCTACACCCCTGGATGGTCAGGCTGCCATGCATTTTGATGATCTGGGAGAAGTTTTTGAAGGTATAAAACAGTTTCTTGCCGCCGAGGGGGAAAATACATGAAAAAATTATCGGGCTTTCTGTTTTTGTTTCTGATTCTGTTTATAGGGAATCTTCCTGCACAGGAAAAGGAAAGCAGCGCCCTGTCCATGAGCCTTAACGGCACAACAGGACTCTATACGGTACCGTCGGGAAACCTCGGCTGGGAAGGGAAGAACAAAGTGGGCATCGATGCCGGAGGGTCTTATAACTTCTTTTCCAATAACGGTATTGCCAAAATAGGTTTAAGCCTCTTTAACTGGGTGGAACTAAGCGGCGCTCTGGATATTCAGCCCCGGGAAGACGACACAAACAATATCGACGGCATCATTGGGGCAAAGGTCAGACTGCCTACCAAGCGTACTGCAATCTCCGTCGGCGGGAATCTGCAACTCCTGAACCACCGGGAGCAATTCAGCAGTGCGGGGCAGATCTATACAGTGGCAACCTACAGCGGGGAATTCTTTACCTGGCCTGCGGCTACAAGCCTTGCGATCGGTTACACGATCCATGAGGGAAACAAGGATAATCTGGATTTTGGCATGGGCTTCGATCTGGCGCTGTTTCCCAGTGTTTTTGGCCGGATCGTACATTGGATCATTGATTTTTCCAATTTTTCCTACAGCGTACAGGCTCTGGGGGATGACGCCTGGTACCGGGGCTGTCTCAACACGGGACTCCGTCTTGACTTAGGCGCAATCCCGGCTTTGAGCAAATTCAAACTGGTTTTCGATCTTGCCTTGCTGGACATTTTTGACCATGAGCGTACCGTCTCCATGGGCCTGGTAGTGGGAGTACCTATTAATAAAAAAACAAAATGAGGTTCTTCCAAAAACCGAAGTTTCCAAACGCCTCAACTTCCTTTAAGGAAGCACCGATTTATTCAATCGAGAATGAATCAGTGCTGCTTTAATGCGGTATGTGCGCAATGAAATGAGCAAATACATAGGGAAACGCTGATTGGCGTCATTTAATCGGCGTTTCCCTAATACTTTTTAACCGGGAAGGAGAAAAAGGCAAAGAAGGGGATTCGCCTTTGCGGTTAATTTGTCCTGTTATTCAAGAGCGGCAAGAGCCCTATCGATCCGGGCGAGGGTTTTTTCCGGACCAAGGAGCCGCATGGAACCGAAGAGGGGAGGGCTGACCCTGGCCCCGGTAACCGCTACCCGCAGGGGCATGAGAAGATCCCCAAGCTTTACCGTGTTTTTTTCCGCAGAGACTTTAACCATTTCTTCCGCCTGGACATCACTTGACGCCCGGGCCATGGCTTCTGCCGATTCCCTTCCCATTTTGAGGAGTCTTACTGCCTGGGCCGGATCTCCCTTTTTCGGAATAAATTCCTCCACCGCAGGAACCTGAGGCTCCGAAAAGAGGTAGATGAGTTTTTCCGGTATATCCCGCAGAAACACTGCACGTTCCTTTACCAGGAACATGGAAGCCGCGTAAAGTTTCTGCTGTTCTTCAGAAGGAGCCTTACCCGTCTCTCCAAAGAGACCCTGTTCGACAGCCCAGGGGAGACTCATCTCCGCAAGGACACTGTCATCCTTCATACGGATATACTGCCCGTTGTACCATTCAAGTTTTTTGTAATCAAAGATCGCAGGAGCCTTGTTGAGTTTTTCCAGCTTAAAGTTTGCAGCCAGTTCTTCCGGAGTGTAGATGTCCTTCCCCTCTTCATAGGAGGCTCCCAGGAGAGCCACATAGTTGACAAGGGCCTCCGGAAGGCAGCCCTGACGGCGGAATTCGTCCACGCTTGTAGCGCCGTGGCGTTTTGAGAGTTTCTTTCCGTCTTCTCCCATCACCATGGGGAGGTGGCAGAATTCAGGGTGTTCCCAGCCGAAGCAGCGGTACATGATCACATGCAGGGGCGTGGAAGAGAGCCACTCCTGGGCCCGCAGCACATGACTAATCTCCATAAGGTGATCGTCCACCACATTGGCAAGATGGTAGGTGGGAAAGCCGTCTGATTTCAGCAAAACAGGATCGGGATTGACGCCGGAATTTTTCCATTCGATATCTCCCAGCAGAAAGTCCCGAAAACGGGTTACCGTTGGAAGCAGGGAAGCGTCACTTCCTGCCGCATCGTTTTCAAGCGGTATCTTAAGCCTTACGGTACAGGGTTCCCCCGCAGCGGCCCGCGCGGCAGCTTCCCCGGCCGGGATTGAACGGCAGCAGCGGTCATAGCCTGTCTCGCTCGAATGCGCCGCCTCCCTTTCCATCCTCACTTTTTCAAGCCTTTCGGAAGTGCAGAAACAGTAATAAGCCCTTCCCTTTGCCAGGAGTTCTGCCGCGTATTTCCTGTAGAGTCCGGTACGTTCAGACTGTATATAGGGGCCGTGCGATCCCGCAGAAAACTCCGTTTCCTGTTCGATTGAATTTTCAAACTTACCGGCCCTGGGCCCTTCGTCCCAGTTCAGGCCGAGCCATTCAAAAGTATCGTAGAGATTCTGCACATAGCTCTGATCGAAACGGCCGCGGTCGGTGTCTTCAAGACGAAGGATAAATTTCCCCCCCGCAGACCGGGCAAAAAGACAGTTGAAGAGGGCGGTTCGTATCCCGCCGATGTGCTGTAACCCTGTAGGGGAGGGTGCATAACGTACTCGAACATTCATAAAAAATACTATATCCTGAAAAGACATACGGAACAAGGAGCATCACTATGGCAGCCGAGAAAGAAAATAAAAAAACGGAAGGACAGAAACTTCAGGATACGCTTTTTTTTAATCTGAAGAACTGCTGGGAGCAGATCGATGAAAAGGAAGAAAAGGAGATTGAAAAATTTGCACTGGGCTACAAGAATTTTCTCAACACGGGGAAGACCGAACGGGAATGTACCGCCGAAATAATAAGGACTCTCAAAAAACACGGCTTTGTCAGCATTGATGAGCTAAAAAAAGGCGCCTTGAAGCCGGGAACCGCGGTATACCGGAATATTCGCAATAAATCCGTCATTGCGGCGATCATCGGGAAAAAGGCGCTCCGGGAGGGAAGCAATATTCTGGGGGCTCATCTGGATTCACCCCGGCTTGACCTCAAGACCAATCCCCTCTACGAGGACAGCGACTTTGCCCTGCTGGATACCCACTACTACGGCGGCATCAAGAAATACCAGTGGACAGCCATTCCCCTTGCCATGCACGGAATCCTGATCGGCGGAGACGGCAGGGAACGGGAGATCCGGCTGGGTGAAGACGAGGACGATCCTGTGTTTACCATCACCGACCTGCTTCCTCATCTGGCGCGGGAGCAGATGCAGAAGAAAGGCATAGAACTTATCGAAGGGGAAGACCTTGATATACTGGCAGGTTCCAGGCCCTTCAAGGATGAAAAGGTAAAGGAGAAGGTAAAGCTCCGCATGCTCTCCCTGCTCAATGAAAAATACGGCATCACCGAAGAAGATTTTGCCGCTGCGGAGATCGAATTTGTTCCCGCCTTCAAGGCACGGGATTTGGGATTTGACCGGAGCATGATAGGGGCCTACGGCCACGATGACCGCTGTTGCGTCTACCCGGCTTTCAGGGCGATTCTCAACTTTGCCGGTGAAAAAGCCCCCCCCGAGAAAACGGTGTTTGTCTATTTTTCGGACAAGGAAGAGATAGGCTCCTACGGGAATACCGGAGCCCAGTCCACGGCCTTTGAAAGCTTTATTCAGCGTCTCTGCCCTGCGGAGGATTTTCATCGCTGTCTGGAACAGTCGGCCATGCTTTCCGCGGACGTGAACGCCGCGTATGATCCTACCTACGGCAGCGTGTTCGACAAGAAGAACGCTTCGTTTATGGGGAAGGGACTCGTGCTCTGCAAGTATACCGGTTCAGGGGGTAAATACGGCGCAAGTGACGCTAATGCGGAATTTTGCCGCCGAATTCAGCGGATCATGAAGAAAAACAAGATAAACTGGCAGTTTGGGGATCTGGGAAAAGTTGACAAAGGCGGAGGCGGCACCATTGCTCTTCATGCGGCCCGGCTGGGCATCGAAGTTCTTGACTGCGGTGTACCGGTACTCTCCATGCATTCACCCTTTGAGGTGATAAGCAAAATAGACCTCTACACAACCTGGAAGGGCTACCTTGCCTTTCTCAGGGACGCATAAGAGGCTGTCAGCCTAAGATATTGACGTAGTTCCCAAGCGCCGGATCGGGGTTTTCAGGCGCGGGGGCGGCGGAATTGATGAGCTGCGTTATCGCTTCTCCCTGGGCTTCCACATTGCTCAGACTCATGTGCTGAACCGCGGCGCCCGCCTCTTCCATAACGTTTGCCTGGGCCATATTGACCGAAAAAGATTGAATATCCATACCTTAATCGTCGGTTACTTAACCGGAAAATGCAAGATATGCTAGTATTTTAACATGCATAAACTGAAGAAAGCGGCAATCATCATGGGAAGCGGCAGTGATTATCCGGCGCTCAGGAAGGCGGAAGAGACACTTGTTTCCTTCGGCGTTTCCTTTGAAACCCATGTGATGAGCGCCCACCGCGCGCCCGCCCAGGCGAGGGATTTTGCCCTTTCCGCCCGGGAAGCGGGTTTCGGCGTTATCATTGCTGCGGCAGGGAAGGCCGCTCATCTGGCGGGTTTTCTGGCGGCTCATACCACGCTCCCGGTGATCGGTATTCCGGTAAAGTCTTCCGCCCTGGACGGCCTTGACGCATTGCTGTCAACCGTACAGATGCCCGGCGGCATACCCGTTGCCACCGTAGCCATTGACGGTGCGGAAAACGCGGCAATTCTGGCGGCGGAGATACTGTCACTTGATGATCCTGAACTTACGGGAAAACTTCATAAAAAGCGTGAAGAGATGGCCGCTGCCGTGAATGAACAGGACAGGGAGATTCAGCAGCATGGAAAAAGGTGAGATGGTTTATGAGGGGAAGGCGAAAAAGGTATTCCGTACCGGAGATCCCGATCTTTTTATCGTTTCCTACAAGGATGACGCCACCGCCTTTAACGGCGTCAAGAAAGGCGTCATCCGCGGAAAAGGGCAGATCAATAACCGTGTCACCAACCACCTGATGCGGCTTCTTGAGTCAAAGGGTATTCCTACCCATTTTGTCCGCGCGCTCTCCGATACTGATACGCTGGTAAAAAAAGTGCGCATAGTTCCCCTGGAAGTTATAGTCCGCAATATTGTTGCGGGTTCCCTTTCAAAACGCCTCGGCCTGAACGAAGGTGAAAAGCTTGCCTCCACCGTTCTTGAATACTGTTACAAAAATGACGAACTGGGCGATCCTCTGGTAAACGAGTATCATATCCGGGCGCTCGGCCTTGCCGGCAAGGAAGATTTGGAAGCGATTACGGACTATTCGTTTAGGATTAACAGTATCCTTGGCGAATACCTTGAGAGTGTTCATATCAGTCTTATAGACTTCAAGCTTGAGTTCGGGAAGCTTCCCTCCGGGAATCTGGTTCTGGCTGACGAGATCTCCCCCGATACCTGCCGTTTCTGGGATACCCGTACCGGAGAAAAGCTGGACAAAGACCGTTTCCGCCGGGATATGGGGGGAGTGGAAGACGCTTACGGCGAAGTACAGAGGCGTCTCCTTGGAGACTAGCCCCATTCTTTTTGAAGACAAGCCTCGTGAGGAGTGCGGTATCTTCGGTATCTACGGAGACGCTTCGCCCTGGAAAATTACAGATTGTGTATATCACGGCCTCTATTCCCTGCAGCACCGCGGACAGGAAAGCTGCGGGATAGCCGTAAATAACGAAGGGGAAATTTCGGTCTACAAGGATCTCGGCAGGGTAAGCGATGTCTTTGACCGAAAGACCATGGATGATCTGGGCTATGGCCAGATAGCCATAGGCCATGTACGCTACGGAACCACCGGCGCCAATGTCAGGCTTAATGCACAGCCGCTCACGGTGAATCATATCAAGGGTTCTATGGCCCTGGCCCACAACGGGAATCTTACCAATCACGGGGAACTGAGAAACATGCTTGAACTTTCAGGTTCGATTTTTCAGACCACCAGCGATACTGAGGTTATCGCATACATTATAACACGTGAGCGTCTTTCAAAACCTTCGATAGAAGAAGCGGTCGGCGCCGCCATGGATCATATCGCCGGCGCCTATTCGCTTTTGATTATGAGTCCCCGTAAGCTTATGGCGGTACGCGATCCCTTTGGTTTCAGGCCGCTCTGCATAGGGAAGCTGGCAAACGCGTGGATATTTGCCTCTGAAAGCTGCGCCCTTGACGGTATCGGCGCAGAGTTTGTGCGGGATGTGGAACCCGGAGAGATTGCGGTGGTGGATCATAAGGGTCTCCACAGTATCCGTACCCACTGCGGAACACAAACGGTAAGTCATTGTGTCTTTGAGTATATCTATTTTTCCAGGCCCGATTCGGTCCTGGACGGGGTTTCCGTTCATACAGCCAGACAGCGGGCAGGGGCCTTCCTTGCCCTGGAGCATCCGGTGCAGGCGGATGTGGTTATCGGCGTTCCCGATTCGGGGCTTGACGCCGCCCTGGGTTATGCACGGCAGTCCGGTATCCCCTACGGCATTGGGTTTATCAAGAACAAATACATAGGCAGAACCTTTATCGAACCGGGGCAGCTTAACCGGGAAAACCTTGTACGGATCAAACTTAACCCCATTGCGGCAACAGTAGCCGGTAAACGGGTAGTGCTTATTGACGATTCCATTGTCCGCGGAACCACCAGCGCCAGAATCGTAAAAACCCTGCGGGATGCCGGAGCCAGGGAAGTACACATGAGGGTAAGCGCCCCGCCTTTTATCAATCCCTGTTACTACGGTACGGATATCAGTTCCCGTGAAAACCTTGTGGCCGCCAACAATACTGTTGAAGAAACCGCAAGGATTATCGGCGTGGATTCATTGGGTTACCTCAGTACAGGTTCTGTGTTCATGCTGAATGACCGTCCTGTAGGCGGTTTCTGCGCCGCGTGCTTTACCGGTAAATACCCCTCGCCGCCTGCCGGAACCGGGCGCCCGGATGAGATGGAACATGCCGCCGGGCCGGAGGCTGTCTCCCGGGGGTGTTCCCTGTGAAAAGTTTCAGTGACGCATACAGGGATGCGGGAGTCGATGTTACCGCGGGCTATGAAGGGGTCAGACTTTTTTCCGAAAAGGTAAAAAAGACCTTTACTCCCGGCGTTATCGGGGAACTTGGCGGTTTCGGCGGCCTGTTCCGGCCGGATCTTTCCGGTATGAAGAAACCGGTGCTGGTTTCCGGCACGGACGGAGTCGGCACAAAGCTCAAGATAGCTTTTGCGATGGACAAACATGATACTGCCGGCATTGATTGTGTCGCCATGAGTGTGAACGATATTGTCTGTTCAGGCGCAAAACCACTCTTCTTTCTGGATTACATTGCACTGCCGAAGAACGAACCTGAAAAAGTAGCGGCGATAGTATCGGGTATTGCCGAAGGCTGCATACAGGCAGGCTGCGCCCTTATCGGAGGGGAAACCGCCGAGATGCCCGGCCTCTATGCGGAAGGTGAATACGATCTTGCGGGCTTTGCCGTTGGTATTGCCGACGAAGAAAAGATCCTTGACAGAGGCAGTGTAAGGGAAGGCGATGTGGTTATCGGTCTTTCCTCGTCGGGGCTTCATTCAAATGGTTTTTCCCTGGTACGGAAGATCCTGAAAGAAAACAGCATTGCTCTTGATTCCTGTTCCGGAGAACTGGGAGCTCCCATAGGGGAAGTATTGTTGAGGCCCACAAGGATATATGTTAATGCGGTAGTTTCCCTGCTAAAAGAAGTCAATGTAAGATCCATTGCCCACATTACAGGCGGCGGCTTTTTTGAAAATATTCCCAGGGCGGTTCCTGAAATTTTTTCGATACACATCGACAAAAATGCCGTTGATACGCCGCCTGTTTTCAGGTTTCTGCAAAAGGCCGGCTCCATTCCCGAACGGGATATGTTCAATGTATTCAATATGGGTATAGGCATGTGCATACTCCTTCCGGGGGAAGATGCGGACAGGGCCCTTGCAGTACTGAAAACCGCCGGGGAAAAAGCCGCCGTCATTGGCGAGATACGGCCGGGCAGCCATGAGGTAATCCTGTGACGCGTGTTGCGGTCCTTGTTTCAGGCGGCGGCACAAACCTCCAGGCGCTTCTGGACGCGGAGAAAAGCGGCGTTCTCTGTTCCGGAAAAATAAGCCTGGTAATTTCAAGCAGAACCGCCGCATATGCCGTAAAACGGGCGGAAGAAAACGGTATTCCCGTAAAGATTCTACTCCAAAAAAATTACACTAACCTTAATAATTCAGCGGATCCTTTCGAATACGATCGCGCCATGCTTGAAGCCCTGAACGAAAATGGAATCAGGCTGGTAGTGCTGGCAGGTTTTCTTTCGTTAATCGGGAAGGAGGTTCTTGCCGCCTTTCCGGAAAGGATTATCAATGTTCATCCGTCCCTCCTGCCGAGTTTCGGGGGCAGGGGATTTTACGGCCTTAAGGTACATGAGGCGGCGCTTGAAAGGGGCGTCAAGGTAAGCGGGGCCACGGTTCACTATGTAGACGAATCCATTGACGGCGGGAAAATTATTCTCCAAAAGGCGGTGGATGTAAAAGAAGGCGATACCCCGGAAACTTTGCAGAGAAGGATCATGGAAGAGGCCGAGTGGATTCTTCTCCCCGCGGCAGTAGAGATGATCTGCAAAACGATTGAGGCCGGAGAGAAAGAAACATGAAGATACTTGTCATCGGCGGCGGCGGAAGGGAACACGTCATCATAAAGAAACTCAGGGAGAACCCCCGCATTTCAAAGATCTATGCAATGCCGGGAAACGGAGGAATTGAAGGAGAGGCTCAGTGCCTTCCCGGCAAGTCTGTTGATAGTAAAGCTGCGCTTGCCTATATACAGGAATACGGCGTTGATTTTGCGGTAGTTTCCCCGGATGATCCTCTTGTGCAGGGAATGGCGGACAGTATCCGTGCTTTCGGGATTCCCGCCTTCGGGCCCTCTGCAAAGGCTGCGCGGCTCGAGGGGAGCAAGGTTTTTTCCAAGCGGCTCATGGCAAAGTACAATATCCCTACGGCTTCCTGTGAAGTCTTTGATGATGTTGATTCGGCTCTTGACTATATAAGGTCGCGGAAACGTTATCCTGTGGTCATCAAGGCCGACGGCTTGGCTCTGGGCAAGGGTGTCTTTATCGCGCAGAATGAAGATGAGGCGGGAAAGGCCCTCCGCCGGATCATGGAAGAGCGGATCTTCGGCGAGTCCGGGAACAGGGTTGTTATCGAGGAATTTCTTGAGGGGCCTGAGGTAACGGTGCTGGCCTTTACCGATTCAAAAACAATTGTTCCCCTGCCTTCGTCCATGGATCATAAAAGAGCCGGGGATGGAGACAGCGGATCCAATACCGGCGGCATGGGCGTGATTTCTCCAAATCCCTGTTACACGGAAGAAATGGCGGAACTTTGCATGAAGACCATCTTCCTGCCTACAATTGACGCAATGAACCGTGAAGGGAGCCCATTTAAGGGCTGCCTCTATTTCGGGCTCATGCTCACCGGGGCAGGTCCCAAAGTTATCGAATATAACTGCCGTTTCGGCGATCCCGAGGCCCAGGCCGTGCTTCCCTTTCTTGAAACGGATCTTCTGTCGATCATGCAGGCCGTGGAAGAAGAGCGGCTCGCTGAAATTGAAGTCCGCTGCCGGAGCGGAGCGTCCTGCTGCCTCGTCCTGGCTTCGGGAGGCTATCCCGAAACGTACAGAACCGGGTTCCCCGTCACGGGCCTTGAAAAAGTTTCTCAAAAAAATACCTGGATCTTCCATGCCGGTACTGCCCTGGAGGACGGGATTGTAAGCGCGGGCGGACGGGTGCTGGGCATTACCGTCTTTGCGGATGATCTGAAAGCGGCAGTGGATGGCGCCTACCGGGAGGCGGAAAAGATCCGTTTTGAAGGCATGTATTACAGGAAAGATATCGGTAAAAAGGCAATGGAATGGCTGTATACAGGATCCATGTAGAGAAAAAGAAGGAATATGCCGTTGAAAGCCGGCGGCTTTTTCTTGATATCCGGAACTTCCTGGGCATCAAGAGTCTTTCGGATTTAAGGATTCTCAACCGTTATGATGTGGAAAGAATCGAAGAGAGTGTCTTTGAGCAGTGCAGAAATACTGTGTTTTCCGAACCACAGCTTGATCATGTATACGGCGAAAATTTCAGGGAATCAGGCGGCGGCACTGTTTTTGCGGTAGAATCCCTGCCGGGCCAGTACGATCAGCGTTCCGATTCCTGCGCCCAGTGTATACAGATGGCTTTCCGCTGTGAAAGACCCCTGGTGAGGAATGCAAGGCTGTATCTTCTCTACGGGAAGCTCAGCGGCAGGGAACTTGAGGCCGTCAAGAAGTATGTAATTAACCCGGTGGAAAGCCATGAGGCTTCCATGGAAAAGCCTGAAACCCTGATCCTCGATCATGAGCCTGCAAAATCTGTAGCCGTTCTGAATGGTTTCCGTTTCCTGAGTAACGGTGTTATAGAACAGTTCTGTTCAGGTTACGGCCTTGCCATGGATACGGAGGATCTCAAGTTTTGCAGGGATTATTTTGTGTCCGAAGGAAGAGATCCCAGCATCACGGAACTGCGCATGATCGATACCTACTGGTCGGATCACTGCAGGCATACCACTTTTTCTACCATCATTGAAACTGTCGAAATTGATGATCCGGGAATAGCATCCGCCTGGGAACGTTATCTTTCCATCCGGCGTGAACTGGAAAGGGAAGACAAACCTTTTACGCTTATGGATCTGGCTACAATCGGCGCGCGGTACATGAAGGCAAAGGGACTTCTGCCGTCTCTCGATGAATCCGAAGAGATCAACGCGTGTTCGGTAAAGGTAAAGGTCAATGTAAACGGCAGAACAGAACCATGGCTCCTCATGTTCAAGAATGAAACCCACAATCATCCTACGGAGATCGAACCCTTCGGTGGGGCCGCAACCTGCATAGGAGGGGCAATAAGGGATCCCCTTTCCGGGAGAAGCTATGTGTACCAGGCAATGCGGATCAGCGGAGCGGCTAATCCCCTTGCCCCCCCCGAACAGACCCTGCCGGGGAAGCTTCCCCAGCATAAAATCGTAACGGGCGCGGCGGCAGGCTACAGTTCTTACGGAAACCAGATAGGGCTTGCAACAGGACTTGTGCGGGAGATCTACCACCCCGGTTATGCGGCAAAGAGACTGGAGCTGGGGGCGGTTCTTGGAGCCGTTCCGGCCTCTCACGTGATCAGGAAAAGCCCGGAAGCAGGGGATCTTGTTATTCTTCTGGGCGGCAGAACCGGCAGGGACGGCTGCGGAGGCGCTACAGGTTCTTCCAAATCCCATAACCTTTCCTCTCTGGAAAACAGCGGAACCGAAGTGCAGAAGGGCAACGCTCCCGAAGAGAGAAAACTCCAGCGGCTTTTCCGCAAAGAAAACGTGAGCCGTCTCATCAAACGCTGTAATGATTTCGGCGCGGGAGGTGTCTCGGTTGCCGTAGGAGAGTTGGCGCGGGGGCTGGAGATAGACCTTGGCAAAATACCCAGAAAGTATGAGGGCCTCGATGGAACCGAATTGGCAATAAGCGAATCGCAGGAAAGGATGGCGGTGGTTGTTGCTCCCGGGGATGCTGAAACCTTTCTCAATTATGCGGCCGGAGAAAATCTTGAAGCGACTGTAATCGCAGAAGTTACAGCAGAAGAAAGACTCCGTATGAATCTTGACAACAGAATCATTGTTGATATAGCCCGTGAATTTCTTGATACAAACGGCGCCGAAAAACATGCCGGCGCAAGGATCGGGAAAAGGGTAGTAAATCTGCCGGCGGAGTCCGAAATCCATGCCGCCGCCGGTTTTCATAGCAAACTGTCTGTCAAAGAGCGTCTTGAAAATCTTGTAAAGAACCTCAATGTTTCTTCCCAGCAGGGGCTCTATGAACGTTTTGACTCCACCATAGGAGCGGGAACGGTTCTCATGCCCGGCGGCGGAATATACCAGGCAAGCCCCATAGACGTCATGGCCGCCCTCTTCCCCGTGGAGAACGGAGAAACGGATACTGTTTCACTCATGTCATACGGCTGCGACCCGTATCTGACTGAACAGGATCCGTATGACGGGGGATATTCCGCGGTAATTGAATCGGTTGCCAGGATTGTTGCGGCGGGAGGCAGCCGGAAGGAATGTTATCTTTCATTCCAGGAGTACTTTGAAAAGCTCGGTAAGGATCCGGAACGCTGGGCCAAACCTCTTGCGGCTCTCCTCGGCGCGCTGGATGCCCAGCTTGAACTTTCCGTTGCGGCAATAGGGGGCAAGGATTCCATGTCGGGGAGCTTTGAGGATCTCCATGTGCCGCCCACCCTGGTTTCCTTCGCCGTCTCTACAGGAAACGCGGGAAATATCGTCTCTCCGGAATTCAAAAAAGCTCATTCCGCGGTGGTATTGATAAAGGGCGAGCCAGGCAGCTTTGTAAAAACCTTTGATTATGTGGAAAGCCTTATCCGGGAAAAGAAAGTTCTTTCCGCCAGGGCCCCGGGATTCGGGGGAACCGCGGAGGCGATCTTCAAGATGTGCCTGGGAAACAGGATCGGCCTCAGTCTGGATGACAGTATCGATGCCGGAATTCTCTTTACTAAAAATTACGGATCCTTTGTTCTGGAACTCGCCGGGGACGGACTTGAAGCCGGTTCAGACAATACGGCGATCCTCCTTGGCCGCACTATCGATCAATATCGTATCATTACCGGCAATGAAGAAATAGATCTTCTGTCCCTGAAAAAAACATGGGAATCTGTGCTGGAAGGCGTATATCCCCTGGGAAAAGAAGACGCGGAAACAGTACCTGTAGTATCCTACGCGGAAAAAGCCGAACCGCGGAGATCCGTTTTCCCCGTTTCAGGAAAACCGAAAGCCTTTATCCCTGTTTTCCCCGGAACAAACTGCGAATATGATACTATTCATGCTCTTGAACGGGCGGGAGCGGAAGCTCTTCCCCTGATCATACGGAATCTGACAAAAGAAGACGTAAGTCTTTCCATTGAAAAGGCTGGGGAATTCATCCGGGAAAGCCGCATGATCGTGATTCCCGGTGGATTTTCCGGGGGCGATGAACCTGACGGTTCAGGGAAATTTATTACCGCATTTTTCCGCAATCCACGGCTGAAAGAGAGTATACATGAACTTCTGGAGAAACGGGACGGCCTCATACTGGGGATCTGCAACGGTTTCCAGGCTCTAATCAAACTGGGCCTTGTTCCGTTTGGAAGAATCGTGGAAGGCAGCCCGGAACCCTCCGCCGCCCCCTGCGGGAGCGAAGCTTCCCCTCCGAACAATCCTACGCTTACCTTTAATACCATCGGCCGCCACCAGTCCATGCTGGTACATACCCGGATCTCCAGCGTTAAATCTCCCTGGCTTTCAGGCTGTAAAACCGGCGACATTCACACAATTCCTGTTTCCCACGGAGAAGGCCGTTTTGTGTGCAGCGAAACAATGATGCGGAGCCTTATCGCGGAGGGGCAGATTGCGGCCCAGTATGTGGATCTTGAGGGAAGGCCGTCCATGGACGGACGTTATAACCCCAACGGTTCATTTTATGCGGTAGAGGCGATCAGCTCTCCCGATGGCCGGGTGTTGGGAAAGATGGCCCATTCGGAACGCTGGCGTAAACACTGTTACAAAAATGTCCGGGGAAACCATGATCAGCATCTCTTTGAAAACGCCGTATCCTTCTTTTCCTGAAACCAGAGGCTGTCCCGAAACTTAAATTTTTTCGGACCAGCCTCTATTTAGCCCAGCTTCCCCTTCTGTCCCAATGTTCTTCCCGTGTACCCAGATTTCCATAAAGCAGTTTGAGATAATCGCTGCGGCTTATCTCCACGCCCCCAAGGCTTTCAAGGTGATCGGTATGAACCTGGCAGTCGATAAAGGCAATGTCATCTTCAAAGAGACGGCGGGCCAGGGTAATAAAGGCCGCCTTGGAGGCATTCGGTTTTCCGGCAAACATGGATTCCCCAAAAAAACAGCGTCCCAGCCTGATACCGTAACAGCCTCCGGCAAGTTCGCCGTCAAGCCGCGCTTCCGCGGAATGGGCATAACCCAATCTGTGCAGTTCCGTGTAGCTTTCGATTATATCTTTTGTAATCCAGGTGCCGTACTGGCCCGGCCTCTCTATTTCCGAACAGGCCCGTATCACCGCGGGAAAGTCCCTGTCAAAACTGATTTCGTATTTTTTTTGCCTGAGAAGCTTCTCCATGGATCGTGATACATGGAGGCCGCCCGGATAAACTATAAAGCGGGAATTGGGGGACTGCCAGAGCAACGGATCTTCCGAATTGTACCAGGGAAAGATTCCCTGTTCATATGCGGAAAGGAGCATCCCCGGCGAAAGGTTGCCACCCGCCGCAATGATACTGTCACCCCAGTTTTCGGGAGGAGGAAAGACGTAACGATCCGATTCTGTGATATAGGGAAATTCAGGATCGGGGCCTATTGTCATAATCGGTCTGTCAGGCTGTTACATTTTCCAGAATATCGATCTTGTATTCTCCGTCACGGTAATCCGCCCGGGCAGCGCCCCCTTCACTCAGGGAACCGAAGAGTACCTCGTCCACAAAGAAACTCTTGATCTTCTCTTCCACAAGACGCCCCACATTACGGGCGCCGAATTCCCTGGAGTAGCCTTCGGCGGCAAGCTGTTCAATACAGGCATCGCTCGGTTCCAGTCTGACATGCTTTTCCGCAAGCTGGGCGCTGAACGCATCCAGTTCCTTGCGGACGATGTTGACCATTATTTCCTTTGACAGGTGGCCGAAACGGACAACCGAATCAAGACGGTTGCGGAATTCCGGGGTAAAGAGCTTTTCAACCGCCCCGTCAACCGCCGATTCATCGAGAATTCGTTCCCCAAAACCGATAAGATTCTTCCCCATGTCCCTGGCTCCGGCATTACTGGTCATGATAAGAACGATGTTTCTAAAATCCGCCTTGCGTCCGTTATTGTCGGTCAGGGTTGCGTAGTCCATGATCTGGAGAAGTATGTTGTAAATATCCGAATGAGCCTTTTCAATTTCGTCGAGAAGCACTACACCGTGCGGCTGCTTGCGGACAATATCGGTGAGGAGCCCCCCGTCTTCATACCCGACATAACCGGGAGGCGAACCAATCAAGCGGGACACGGTATGCTTCTCCTGGTACTCGCTCATGTCGAAACGGTGCATGGGGACTCCCAGAATATCCGCCAGGCTCCGGGCAAGTTCCGTCTTGCCAACCCCGGTGGGCCCTACAAAGAGGAAATTTGCCACCGGCTTGTTATCGGCCCGGAAACCCGCCCGGCTGCGTTTTACCGCCTTAACCACGGCGCTTACCGCTTCATTCTGACCGAAGATGCGCCCGCGCAGCTTCTCTTCAAGCCCTTTGAGCCTGTCTTTTTCACTTTCGCCCACGGAACGTTCCGGAATACGGGCAATTTTTGCCACCACAGATTCTATCAGGGACAGCCCTATATCTATTGTTTCGACAGAACCTTCCTGAACCGACTCTTCGGTCTGCACCACATCCTTCAGTTCTCTTTCTGTATCCTCACCGTTTTTCTCTTTCTTGTAAGCTTCAATCCGGGCGCAGGCGCCCGCCTCATCTATCACATCAATAGCCTTGTCGGGAAGCCGCCGTTCGGTAATGTACTGTGCGGCAAGCTTTACCGCGCCTTCCACCGCATCATCGCTGTAGCGAACCTTATGGTACGCTTCATACTTGGTTTTAAGCCCTTTAAGAATCTCTATCGCGTCGCTTTCCGTGGGCTCATTGATATCGATTTTCTGGAAACGCCGGGAAAGGGCCCGGTCTTTATCAAAGAATTTGCTGTATTCTTCATGCGTGGTACTGCCGATGCAGCGGATCTTCCCGCTTGTAAGCGCCGGTTTGAGCAGGTTTGAAGCATCCAGGGCACCCCCGGAAACCGAACCTGCCCCTACCAGGGTATGTATCTCGTCAATAAAGAGGATGGCTCTTTCCTTTTTTAGAATTTCCTCGATTACCCGTTTGATCCGTTCTTCAAAATCCCCCCGGTACTTGGTTCCCGCAACCAGGGCGCCCATATCCAGGCAATAAATGGTAAAATCCTTAAGAGCGGGGGGGACATCCCCTGCCACGATACGCTGGGCAAGCCCTTCGGTAATGGCTGTTTTTCCCACCCCCGAATCCCCCACATGCACCGGGTTGTTCTTGAGCCGTCTGCAGAGCACCTGCACCGTCCTGTCCATCTCCGCTTCCCGGCCGATAACCGGTTCCAACTTTCCTTCCCGTGCAAGACCGGTCAACTCGGTGGCAAAACGCTCAAGAGCGCTCTTCTTGCCGGCCTTTGCCCTTTGCCCGTCGGCAGTCTCATCTTCGGCTGATCCTTCCTTGACGCCTTCATTCTCGCCGGAACGGCCGGTTTTCTGGAAACCGAAAGGCTCATCCCTCACATCGCCGCCATGGGAAAGTACATTGAGGAGATCATAACGGCTCACACCCGCCTTCTGGAGGTAGTAGCCGGCATAACTTCGTTCTTCATCAAAGAGAGAGACGAGAATATCGGCCACATCAAGCATCTGCTTTTGGGCCGACTGACTCTGCATTACCGCCCGTTCTATGACACTCTGGAAACCCGCAGTCTGGGCAGGCTCCTGATCGACAGCAAGGGGGATCTTCTGTTCAAAAAAGTTTTCCATACCGGATTTAATCTGTTCAAGATTTGCCCCGCATGCGGCAAGTACATCCTGAACATCATTGAAAGCGAGTGCAGCGTAAAGTATATGTTCCGGAGTCAGATATTCATGCTTACGCAGTTTGGCTTCATTGTAAGCGGCATTGATAATCGCCTGTACATGACCCGATATCTTCATTTTCTTACTCTCCATAAAAAACCACTACTTAGTATAATATAATCATTTCATGCTTCTTCTACTATACAACGAAGCGGGAATTCATATTTTTTTGCGATTTCATGGACTTGCCGGACCTTTGTTACCGCAATATCGTAGGTATAGATCCCGGCAGTCCCCTTGCCCCGGCGGTGCACGTCAAGCATGATCCTGGTTGCATCCTCAAAACTCTTCTGGAAGATCAGCATGAGGATCTCGACGACAAATTCTCTGGTGGTATAGTTATCGTTAAGCAGAATAACCCGGTAATCTTCCGGTTTCTTGAGTTTCTCTGTAGTGCGTTCGGCTAATTCGGTGCCGTCCCCTGCAAAAATCGGCATAGACTCTCTTGCTTTTCAATCTTTTGCTATATATCATACATCATGCGAATCTTGTCCTGGAATGTCAACGGAATACGGGCTGTTCAGAAACGGGGCTTTGTCTCCTGGCTGCGGAAAGAATCTCCGGATATACTCTGTATTCAGGAAACCAAGGCACGGCCCGATCAGCTTGATGAAGAACTCATCAAACCTTTGGATAAAGAAGGAAAAACCTACCTTTCTTATTGGGTCAGCGCCAAAAAGGCAGGCTACTCCGGGGTTGCCATCTATAGCAAAGAACAGCCGTTCAGCATAAAACCCTTAGGTGTCCCCGAATTTGATGATGAGGGGAGG
>JAITLC010000055.1 GCA_031278095.1 Treponema sp. | reverse complement strand
CGCCGTGTGCTAAAGCCGCTTAATGCCTTCCCCAGCCTCAGGAATAATTTCAAAGGGAAACTGCCGGTGTTTCCTGACTGGATACGGAAACATCTTGAAAAACGGTTTTGGAAATAGCGTACAAAAATTGGAACAGCCTCTATTGTATGGATTTTGTCCAAAAAAGGGTTCAACAAGTTCAGCTTACCGTGCTTTCTTGTGATTGGAAGGTGGGGTCCATATCCCGAGCCGCCTACTGGCGGTAAAGCATATGCAGTCGTTTTATGAAACAATTTATAATATCGAATTAAGTGATATATAATATTTTTTTTTAAAGGAGGAATAAATGATGAACTTTAAATAGATCCATTCCCTCTCGATGCAAAAAAGACGGGGTAGTTACCTGTTCTGCTTGGCGGGACTTTTGTTGCTGCCGCTTCTGGGCTGCGGGGAAAAGAAGGCCGGCGGCGGGGCAGCCGAAAAGCCGGTGCTGACGGTGGGGGTCTTTGCTCAGGAGCATGAGCAGAAGATGTACCAGGAGGTGATCGACCGCTTCCAGGAACAGAACCAGGTGACGGTGAACTTTAACGTGGCAGGGGATCAGTACTGGCCCCAGCTTGAGGCGGCCTTGACGGCCAACACCGCGCCGGATGTCTTCTATCTGGGGGTAGGGGACATTAAACGGAGGGTCTGGGCCGGCAAAGTGGCTCCGATCAACGAACTCCTGAACACCGCCGATCTTGAGAAGATTTGGCCCGATGCCCTGAACCTGTACCGTTATGATGAACAGAGTGACACCCTGGGGACCGGGGCAATCTACGCACTGCCCAAAGATTTTTCCGCCGCTTCCATGACGGTAAACCGGGCGATCATCGAAAAGCGGCGTAAGGAGATCGAGGCCCTGGTGGCCAACGGAACCCTGCCTTTCTTCCCGGAAACCGATGCGGAGGGCAACCTGCCGGTTTATACCTTCACCGAATTTGCCAATCTCTGCAAAGCCCTTACCTTCGATGATCCCACCCTGCCCAGGACTGCGGGGAGTACCAAAGTTTACGGTACCCACCTGTGGGAGGACTTTACCCTCCAGCCCTTTATCTGGGGCGCCGGCGGGGATTACCTTAACGCCGATCATACCAAGGTACTTTTCGATTCCCCCAAATTTATTGAAGGTTACGAGGGTTTTATGAAGATTGTGGAACTGGGAGGTTCCGGTTCCTCTACCGACGAGACTTCGGGGTACCTTAAATTTTTGGCCGGCCGCTGTGCCTACTTCCCCTGCGGCACCTGGGATGTGGGGGCTTTTCAGGCCATAGAGGATGACGAGGCGGTAAACCCCGGTAAGTCCTGGTTCGACTTTGATGTGGCCCCCTGGCCCATCAGCGATTCCCATAAAAACCTTTCCATCGCGGAACGGCAGGACAAGTGGTTTGGCCGGGTGGACTCCGTGGGTTATTCGGTGTCCAGCCAGTCCCCCCGCAAGGATCTGGCTGCCAAGCTGGCCTATACCCTCAGTGCCGACGAGGAAGTTCAGCGTTTCCTTGCTAAGCGGGGAGGACAGCTTCCCAATATCAAGGCTATGGCCGAAGGGGAATACCTGAGCGACAACAGTTATGTTCCTGAATCCCGTAAGGTCTTTGTGAACATGCTTTCCGGCCAGAACGGAAAACGGGTTCCCGCCACCTATACCTTTAATGGCATGTGGCATGGGGACGGCTTTATCGCCGGCCTGGGCAGTGTCTGGGCCTACTACGAAAAGATCGATAATGGTTTCCCGCCCATGAGCGTTGCGGCCTACTGCAAGAGCATCCAGGCAAACGCCCAGGAACTGCTGGACCAGGCCATTGCCGACGAGGCGGCGTTAAACCCGAACAAATGAGCAGGGGCCCAAGGAGTCTCAGGTTTGCGGAGAATCTTTGGGGTTACACTTTTGTCGCCATACCCCTTATCGGTATGGCGGTATTTGTGATTATCCCTTTTGCCATGTCCGTGTACGTCAGCCTTACCTCCTGGCCCCTGGGTCAGCCAATTTTCAGCGCAAAATTCGTAGGCCTTAAAAACTACACCGATATGTTTGGCAACAAACTGTTCTGGAAAAGCCTTTCCAATACCTTTTTCTACATGATCGGTATCCCCATCGGTATTATCCTGGCCCTGTTTTTCGCTTCTCTGATGAACCGGGGTACGGTTTGGGAAAACCTGTTCCGGGTGATCTACTACGTTCCGGTGATCACCAGCACGGTGGCGGTAAGCTTTATCTTCCAGTATCTCTTTATGACCGACGGCGGGGCGGTGAACGGCTTTCTTTCCATGATAGGAGTGAAGAATCCTCCCCGCTGGCTCATGGATCCCCACTATACCAAGTGGGTGATCATCATCCTGGCGGTCTGGAAAGGGCTGGGAGGAACCATCATCCTGTATATCGCCGGGATGCAGGGAATATCCCCCACCTACTACGAGGCCGCCCGTATCGACGGGGCCGGGGTTCTCTACACCTTCTTCCACATTACACTGCCCCTCCTTATGCCGGTAACGTTTTACATGCTGGTTACCGGGGTGATCGGCGGGGCTCAGATCTATGTGGAACCCCGGCTCATGTTTACCGGCAACGGGCCGGGGAACAGCACCTTTAGTACGGTGATCTACCTCTACGATCACACTTTCCGCAATTCCCGGGCGGGCTATGGTTCCGCCGTAGCGATTGTGCTGGGAATCATCGTATTTATTCTGACGGCGATTCAGATTGCCGTAAACGGCTGGGGGAACAGGGATGAAAAAACTCAAGCTAATCGCTGATATTCTTATCTTTTTCTTTCTGGCCTTTTGCTCAATTATTATGCTCTACCCCTTTATCTGGATGATCTTCACCTCAATGAAGCCGAAGATGCACATCTATCTGGGAGGACTTTTGCCCCAAACCTGGGATTTTTCCAGCTACACCCAAATATGGAAGGAGATCCCTCTGTTCCGGGGTTTTCTGAACACCATCCTCTATGCCGGCCCCCCGGTGGTAGTAGGATCACTGGTATCCGTGGCGGCGGCCTTCGCCCTGGCCAAGATCCGTTTTCGGGGCAGAAATGCGGTGTTTCTTATTCTCCTTTCCATGATTATGATCCCTTTTCCCTCGATCATGATTCCCCAGTTTGTACTTTTCAATAAGATGCAACTCCTCAGCAGCCCCTGGCCCCTGATACTGCCTAAACTTACCGGAAATGTGCTGATGATATTTTTTATCAAACAATACATGTCCAGTGTCCCCGATTCGGTGATCGAAGCGGCAAAGATAGACGGCTGCAACTATTTCCAAATTTACAGCCGCATCATCCTACACCTGGTGGGACCTGCCCTGGCCGCCCACGGGGTGCTCTGGTTCATCGGCGCCTGGAATGACTATCTGGGTCCCACCATCTTTATCAGGAACCAGGCTTGGGAGCCGGTAACCGTGCTGATCGCGAAATTCAACGCCCAGTATACCGTGAACACTCACATACCCCGGATGATGGCAGGCTCCCTGGTACTGCTGGCCCCGGTGCTGATCGTGTACGGAATTTTCCAAAAATGGATCATCGCGTCGGTCATGTTTTCCAGCGTAAAGGAGTAAATTTTGGAAAGCGGGGAAATCAGATTTCACGATCCCCTGATCGTTTTTGAAGATGGGCAGTATTACTGTTTTTCTACCGATACCGATGTGCTGGGAGTTCAGCGGGCTGTTTCGACGGATTTGCTTACCTGGAAACTTATAGAGCCGGTTTTCAGCGAAGCCCCTGCGGAAGTGCGGCGTCACATAGCGCCCATTTCTCCCGGTCCCTATATCCCCGCCGAGCGAGTGGGAAAGCGGAGCTTCTGGGCCCCGGAGATAGTCCCCTGGGGGGATGAATGGAGGCTCTATTTTTGCAGTTCCGGCTTCGGTCTCTCCCAGAGTATGATAGGCCTGGCGGCGGCCAAGAAACTCGGCGGGGACTTTGAGTACCGGGGGGATGTGCTCAAGACCTATGACGGGAAGGCTTCCGATGGCGATTGGGCTCTCCGGTTCAGCGCACCCAACGCCATCGATCCCAATGTGGCTCGGGACCGGGACGGCCGTCCTTTCCTGATCTACGGCTCCTTTTTTGGGGGTATCTACATTGCCCCTCTGAATGATGAGGGTTTCCTGGCCGCCTCGGGTTACGGGCAGCGAATTGCCGGGGGGCGCCATAGCGCCGTAGAGGGGGCTTACGTGATCTACGATAAGGAAGCGGATCACTACTGTCTCTTTTTATCCCGGGGCAGCCTCTTCTATGACTACCGGATCTGCGTTGCATATGCCGGGGAAATCACCGGCCCCTATGTGGACAGCCAGGGATTGGAAATGACCGATTTGGACCCGGTTCTGCAGCCGGGGGACAAAATTGCCGGGGCTTACAACTTTGGGCTCCCGGGTTGCCGGGGGTTTATGGCTCCGGGTCACAACAGTGTGTTCCGTATGGGGGACGGGCTTTATGCGGTACATCATGTACGCCGGGAGGGAATTAGACAGGGTTCGTTCCTGCAGATCCGCCGGATCTTTTTTTCCTCTTCCCGCCAAATCTATCTTTCTCCGGTTCCCTACGACGGGACGGTCCCGCTGCCCTGTTCCGAAGCCGGAGCGGCCCTGCCGGGGAACTTAAGCCTTGTAATTCACGACCGTTTTAATAACGGTGTTAACTATGGCCGCAGATTTAGCCCGGCAGCCCTGGATCTGCGCTGTGACCCCGCCGGGCACTGTGGGCTGCATTATGGCGGCAGGGACTATGAGGGCAGAGTGTTTTTTCAGAACGGAATTTTTTATCTCAGTGTCATCAATGCCGAAGGTGAGTGTATATGGGGGCAAGGCTGTGATTAATCCTAATTTTGTGAACATCATCCGCCTTGGCGTGGATATTTAAAGGATATTCTCTTGTTCGGAAAAATCAGTATCGGCATAGCATCGCTTCCGCTGTTTATTCTTTGTGCATGTATGGGAGCGAAAAAAACGGAAACAAAACTCCCGTACTCAGGCTTCAGGCCCCTGGGGGATGATACAATCGCTGCGGACAGTTCCCTCTGGGGGGAACTCAATGTTCACGATCCTTCTGTTATCACGGACGGCGATTATTACTACGTGTTCTCCACCGATGCCTCCAACGGCAACCGTCATCCCCTGGGTGTCCAGATACGCCGTTCGAAAGATCTTGTCACCTGGGAGTACAGGGGCGCCGCGTTCAGGGACTTCAAAAACGACTGCGCGGAGGTGATTGCCTGGGCAGGGCTCTGGCTCCCAAACCATGACGGACTCTGGGCTCCCGATATTATAAAAAGCGGTGGATGGTACAGGTTGTACTTTTCGGCCTCCACTTTCGGTTCGCAGAAATCCTGCATTGCCCTTGCCGAATCAAAAAACATAGAAGGCCCCTACACGTATAAAGGAATAGTCGTAAAAAGCAGCGCCGGGAGAGGCCCCAACGCCATTGATCCTGCGCTTGTCCGCTCCAAAGAGGGCGGGCTCTACATGGCCTATGGTTCTTTCTTCGGCGGTATCTGGCTTGCGGAGCTTGACGGAAAAACCGGCTTTTTTAAAGATGCTGCGGAGCCGGTCAAAATCGCCGGAGGAGATCACGCCGCCGTGGAAGGCCCGGCAATCGTGTATCTGCCCGAGACGGACTATTACTATCTCTTTGTCTCATACGGTTCCCTGTCGAAGGATTACAATATAAGGCTTGCCCGTTCCCGGCGTATCGAAGGCCCCTACCTGGACGCGCGGGGCCGTGACATGAACAATGCCGCCCTGGTTAAAACAGGCCGGGCAGGGCTGAAGCTCATGGGCGGCTATAATTTTGATACCGATTCAAGGGCGGCGGATTCCGGGGGCTATAAGGCGCCGGGCCATAACACTGTGCTTGTGGACGGGGAAGACCGTTTTATCCTCCACCATGTACGAAGTTACGCCCTGCCCGATTACTGGTTCACCATGAATGTCCGGCGCTTTGCCCTTAACCGTTTCGGCTGGCCGGTTATTTCGCCGCTGCGTTATGCCGGGGAACGGTTTGATCCCGTAGATCTGCCCGGCGGGGACTATAAACTTATCCGGCACGGTGATGACACCAACGCCACAAGTCCGGAGGCGCTGTCTGTACATCTGGAAGCCGGTGTGTTTACAGGCTCTCTTTCGGGAACATACCGGATCTATGACGGGTTTCACATCGAATTGCTTCTCAATGGGGAACCCTATGACGGCTTTGTCTTTAGCCGGCCAAAGGCCGAAGAAGGCCGCAGAGATTATGCGGAAACAGGTTTCTGCGCTTTCAGCGTCATGAGCGAAGACGGGTACTGTATCTGGGGTCTTTTTCGGCTTTGATTCGCAGACCTGGGTTCATACCCCGGAGCTTGCTCCTGGGTTCTTCATTGGAAGGCGGGGGCCCATACCCGGAGGTTCTTTATACCGGTGGCAAGCTGCCGGAAATAATGTAGAGGCTTTCCCAAAACTTCAACTTTTGGGAATGGCTCTGTATAAAGAACATTCCCGGGTCATCACCGCAGGGGCGGCGTGACGGAAGTACACAAGACAAAAACCGTCTTTTATTCTTGACTTAAACCTTACGTTAACATTTACTATTTTTATGATAAAAATGAGCTTATTCCAAAATCCGGTGGTTCGGCAGGATCATCATAATTTTGGAACAGGCCCAGATACTCTTTATAAAGTGAGGTGCGATATGCAATACCGCAGTTACGGCAGGCTGGGATACGAGGTGTCACTTTTCGGCATGGGCTGTATGAGACTCCCCCGGATCGTCAGGGGAGATCATGCCGAAGTAGACCGTGAAAAGGCGTATGAAATGATCCGTTATGCCGCGGATCACGGGGTGAACTACTTCGATACCGCCTACGGCTACCATAATTTGACCAGTGAGGAGGTGCTCGGCGAGGCACTGGAAGGGGGCCGCCGGGAGAAGGTAAAGATCGCCACCAAGCAACCTTTCGGCATCATGGAGGATCTGAAGACGGGCGGCGGGAAAAATATCCTTGACAATGCCCGGCGTAACCTGGAGGCGACGCTTAAAAAGCTCCGTACAGGCTATATTGACGTGTATCTGATCCACAATATCGGAGCATACTGTTGGGAAGGCGTCAAAAAAAACAAAATCATTGAAGAATACGAAAAATTCCGTTCCGAAGGCCTCATCAGGGCCATCGCCTTCAGTTATCACGGCGGTTATGACTGCTTCAGGGAGGTGCTGGACTTCTACGACTGGGACATGTGCCAGATTCAGCAGAATTTTATCGATGTGGAGCGGGAAGCCACGGAAGAGGGGATCCTCCACGCGGGCAGGAAAGGCTGCGCCCTGGTGATCATGGAGCCCATCCGGGGCGGAAACCTCGCCTTCCCGCCGTCTCAGGTCAAGGCAATCTACGACGGCTACAAGGTAAAGCGAAGCGCCGTGGAGTGGGCCTTCCGCCATCTGGCGCATTACGGCGAGGTAAGCACGATCCTTTCCGGTGTGAGTACCATGGAGCAGTTGAAGGAAGACATCGAAATCTTCAGCAAGCCGGACATGGTTTCAGGCTGTCTTTCGGAAGAAGAGAAGGGTATCCTTACCAAAGTCCGTACGCAGTACGAAAATCTCAGGTCCATACCCTGTACAGGCTGTGAGTACTGTCTACCCTGTCCCCAGGGTGTGAACATTCCCCAGGTATTCAGCAAGTACAACGACGGCGTCATGTTCGATACCTTCGAGCCCGCCCGCCGTTCCTATATGTTCCAGACACGGGGCGGGCAGGACGCTTCTCTCTGCGTGGAGTGTAAGGCCTGCGAGAAGAAGTGTCCCCAGCACATAGGAATTGTGAAGGAACTGAAAGTTGCCCACGAAAAATTAAAAGGCTGGATAGAATAGGAAGTACAACTAAAAGCATGCGAAGCATGTTAGGATAATAAAGCCGGCACAGGGCCGGAGCCGGTAAAGCTTCCTCCCGCCCGGCGCTCCGGAAAACAATAAAGGCCGGATAGACTGGATAGAGGTGCATATATGAACATTGAACTTTTTGTACAGCAAATCGAAAGACAGAAGCTCAACTGCGAGGGGGTAATAGTCCTGCAGCACGGCAAAAGAATCGCCTCCCACCACTGGATTCCCGTAAAGCCGAAAAACGTGTTTTCCGTGAGCAAGAGTTTTACCTCCATTGCGGCGGGCATGGCGATAGGGGAGGGGAAGCTCTTCCTTGGCGACAGGGTGACAGAAAAACTGCCGGGTTTGGCGGTAAAGCCTCAGGGCCGCATCGCCTCCCTTACCCTGGAACACTGTCTTACCATGACCCGGGGACACGGGGAATTTTCCCGGCCCCAGTCCGTTGCGGAAGCCCTCAACCAGGAACTCGTCTGGGAGCCGGGTACGAATTTCATGTACGATAATGGTTCTACCTTTCTTGCAGGCGCCATGCTTACTGCCGTTACGGGTAAAACGGTACGGGATTATCTTCTGGATAAACTCTTCCGCCCCCTGGGTATTGCCGATCCCTTCTGGCAGGAGAGTGCCGACGGCTGCAGTATTGCCGCTACGGGGCTTGAAGTTTCCATTGAAGACCTGGCGGTATTCGGGCAGTTTCTCCTTCAGCGGGGGGAATGGAAGGGGAAGCAGCTTGTAAGTCCCGTATGGATCGATGCCGCCGGACGGCCCCATATATCCACCCGTTTTACCAGCCCGGAACCGGATTACGATCTCGGGTACGGGTACTGTTTCTGGCCGTGCAGACATGGAGCGTACCGGGCCGACGGCAAGGACGGTCAGTATGTAGTGATATTGCCCCTGCAGGATGCGGTGGTTGCCGTCACTTCAAATGAAGAAAACATGAAGCCCGTACTCTATACGGTGTGGGACAGGATACTGCCGGAATTGTAGAGTGGGTATGAATCATGCAAAACAGGAAAAGTACCTTGAACTCATGATGGAGAACAGTCCCGATCCGCTTCTCCTTCTGGACAGGGATGCCCGTATTGTTTCTGTCTCCAAAGTATTCTGTGATCTTACCGGTACGGCCTTCGAAGAGATTCAGGGCGTCGTCTTTGCGGAGGTCTACAAAAAATTTGCAAGCCGGGAATTCATCTGTCAGAGCTGGAACCGTTTCAACAAGGTGATGCTGGGGCGGAAGTCTGTCGTCAATGATGTGAGTATCGATTTTACCGGTACGGGAAAGCCTCGTAACTATTCCATCAACTCAAGCCCCATGATGAATGATCGGGGCGGCTGTGACGGCATCCTGGTGATCTACCGGGACATTACGGAACTGCTCAGGTTTGAATCGGATGAACGGATCAGGGTGATGTTTGACTCTGCTCCCCTGGCCTGTACCTTCTGGGATGCCGAGGGTACTCTGACGGACTGTAACCAGGAGGCCCTGACGCTTTTCAAGGTTTCCTCAAAGGAAGAATTCTGCCGTCGTTTTTTTGAATTTTCGCCGGAGTTTCAGGCGGATGGTAATTTTTCCAGGGATCAAATCATGAGCAATTTCCGGCAGACCCTTGAAAAGGGGAAAATGCATTTCAGTTGGCTGCACCGCGATAGCCAGGGGGAATGGATTTCCAGCGATGTTACCCTGGTGAGGGTAAGTTTCCGGGACGGCTACCGGGTGGTGGGCTATACCAGGGATCTTCGGGACATACAGGCCGCCGAAGACCGCCGCCGCGAGGCGGATGAACGGAACCGGGAACTTGAGGTTGAGACCAGGGCGGCAAAGGCGGCTACCGAGGCAAAGAGCCGCTTCCTTGCCTCCATGAGCCACGAGATCCGTACCCCCATGAACGCTATCATCGGTATGAGCGATCTCATGCGGACCGATAACCTGGACGAAGAGCAGAAAAGTTTTTTTGATGATATTAAGAAGATGTCCCGCACCCTGCTTCAGATCATCAACGACATTCTGGACATCTCCAGGATCGAAGTGGGAAAGATGGAAATTTTCCCGGTACACTTCAACCTGCACGAACTCTACGATCACATCTGTTCCCTGAGCCGCTTTACCGCAGAATCAAAGGATCTGGAATTCTGTTCATCCTTCGATTCCGGAGTCCCTCAGGTGATCTACGGCGACGATGTACGGATACGCCAAATCGTTACAAATCTTATCAACAATGCGGTAAAGTACACGCAGTCAGGTTCGGTTGAGTTCAATGTAACAAAGGTTCTGCGGAATAACAGAGACTACCTCTCCTTTGCCGTGCGGGATACGGGAATTGGGATCAGGAAAGAAAATTTCGACAAACTCTTCAATAATTTTCAGCAGCTTGACAGGGAAAAAAACCGGGGGATCATAGGTACGGGCCTGGGCCTTGCGATCACCAAAAATCTTCTCAGCCTGATGGAAGGGGATATCGAGTTCGACAGCGAATATGGTAAAGGTTCTGTGTTTGCCGCATTCATACCCCTGGTTTTAGGCGATCCCGAAAAGGTTGAAAAGAAGATCATGCAATCCCGTGTCATAGCCGCCGAAGGCACAAAGGTGCTGGTGGTTGATGACAACAAGACCAACCTCAAGGTTGCGCTGGCATTCCTGGCGGTTCACGGCATCAGGGCGGAAACCGCAGCCAGCGGCGAAGAGGCCCTTGAGAAGGTTAAGACAAAAATCTACGATCTTGTTTTTATGGATCACATGATGCCCGGTATGGACGGAGTGAAGACTGCCAGGGCGATACGGGCTCTCGCTTCAAACGAGGAAGACCGTTTCGCAAAAATGCCTATCATTGCCCTTACCGCCAATGCGGTTTCAGGTGTACGGGAACAATTCATTGAAGCCGGGATGAATGATTTTATCTCCAAACCCATTGACGCGCTGGAACTCAACATGAAGCTTGCGGCCTGGCTTTCCGGAATGCGGATCTCCCATTTTACCGAAAACGGGAACCGGCAGCCGGGAAAAGAGAAAGCCGCCGGAATCACCCGGGATCCGGGTGTTGCGGAGATCATTGACCGGGCGGAAGGTCTCAAATCCTCTATGGGGAGTGAATCCCTCTACGGGCAGATCTGCAAGAGTTTCAGCCGGGAGCACTGGGATGACGGCGCCCTTGTCAGGGAAGCTCTTGAAAACGGAGATTTCAAACAGGCCCGCAGGCTGGCCCATACCCTCAAGAGCAGTGCCGGCCTTATCGGCGCAAAACGGCTTCGGGATATTTCCCGGAGCATGGAGGATGTCCTGGCTGGTCTTGAAAATTCGATCGAGCATAAAACGAAGTTTCATGCGGAGAACCGGATGGGGGAGATTTTTGAGAAACTGGACGCCTTTCAGACTGAATTGCATGCGGTGCTCGGAGAGCTTAAAGGCATTACATACCTCCCTTCGGCCGGCGGGCATAAGGAAGCTGACGGTACGGCGCCTCTTTCGGCGGCCTGTGTAAGGGATACGGTTCAGGGGGAAACTCCCCAGACTCCGGGAAAGGCGCCCGGAAGAGAGGAAATTCTTCCCCTCTTCGAAAAGTTGATCCCCCTTCTCAGGACGGGGAATACCAGATGCCTGAATTACCTGGCTGAACTCAGGGCCCTTCTTGCTCCTCTGGACGGAGCAGGGCAAATTCTTGTACAACAGATTGAGAGTTTTGATTTTCCTGCTGCCCTGAATACAGTTGAGGGTATTCAAAAGGAATGGGTACAAAGATGAATGATGAAAAGAGACGGGAATGTATTCTGGTAGTCGATGATGAGCCGGCAAACCTTATGGCGCTCAATCAGATCCTCTCTTCCGAATACACGGTGTTTACCGCCAGGACCGGTGAAGAAGCCCTGGCCCGTGCCCAGGAGGAAGGCCCCGATCTTATCCTGCTGGATATACTGCTCCCCGGTATCGACGGTTTTGAGGTGCTTAGGCAGCTTAAGGCCTCGGTGGATACCCAGTTTATCCCGGTCATCTTTATTACCGCGCTGGATGAGGAAGAGGAAAAGGGGCTGATCCTGGGGGCTGTGGACTATATCGCCAAACCTTTCAAGAACGGCATTGTCCTTGCCAGAGTCCGGGCCCATCTACAGATTCTCCGCCAGATGCGGATGATCGAGCACCTGGGTTTGACAGATTCCCTGACCAACATCCCGAACCGCCGCTGTTTTGACGATCACCTGGCGGTGGAATGGAAGCGGGCCATCCGTAACAAACGGTGCCTCTCCTTTCTCGTGATGGATCTGGATAAATTCGAGATCTATAATGATACCTACGGTCATCCCCAGGGTGATGTATTGCTCACATCCCTGGCGCGTATCTTTGCCGGTGCGGCCCGGAGACCCGGCGATATTGCGGCCCGGCTCGGGGGGGAGGAATTCGGCCTCCTCCTGCCGGACACGGAACCGGAGGCGGCACGGCAAATCGCCGAAGAGATCCGCTCCGAGGTTGAAGAGGCAAGAATTCCCCTGCTGGACGGGAAGCTTATTACCCGGATCACCATCAGCATCGGGGTATCCGGTCTTGTCCCCTCACCGGATGATCCGATCCTCGGCCTCGTCAAAAAGGCGGATCAGCGTCTCTACAAGGCCAAGGAAAGCGGCCGCAACAGGGTTTGTGCGGAAGACTGAAGTTATTTGAAGCTGCCTCACCTCTGAACCCGTCCCGATGCGTTGCCTGCCGCCAGTGTTTCTGCTTCCGCAACGGAGACCAGATTGAAGTCGTGCTCTATGGAATGTTTGAGACAGGAAGCGGCAACGGCAAAGTTGATGCTCTTCTGATTATCCCAGAGTGAAAGCTGGCTGTAGATGAGGCCTGCGGCGAAACTGTCGCCGCCTCCTACCCGGTCTACGATGTGGATGAGGTAATTGGGGGCAAAAAAGGCTTCCCTCTTTTCGTAGAGCATACCGGACCAGTTATTGTCGCTTGCAGAGATACTACCCCGCAACGTTATTGCCGTTTTTTTGCAGCCGAAGCGTTCGCAGATCTGTCTTGCCACGGAGACATAGCCTTCCCGCTTGAGTTCCCCTTTTCCAATATCGCTGCCTTCGGCCCGTATGCCGAATACATCCGCCGCGTCTTCCTCATTGGCGATGCAGATGTCCACGAAGGGTAGAATCTCCTCCATCACCTTTCCCGCCTTTTCGCCTGACCAGAGCTTCTTCCGGAAGTTGAGATCGCAGCTTACAGGAATTCCCATTTTTCCGGCCGTCCTTACCGCCTCCATGCTTGCCTCAGCCATGTTGTCCGAAAGGGCAGGAGTAATCCCCGTAAAGTGAAACCATGAAGCGCCGGAAAAAATTTCCTTCCAGTTGAATTCGCCGGGCCGTGCAAGGGCAATGGCCGAGTATGCCCTGTCGTAGATTACCTTGCCTGCCCGCTGGGATGCGCCTTTCTCCACATAGTAGGTTCCCAGCCGCTCTCCTCCCCGGAGGACAAGGCTTGTGTCTACGCCGAAACGCCTTAGTTCGTTGACGGCGCACTGGCCGATCTCGTGAGAGGGAACCTTACTGACAAAGGCGGCGTCCATACCGAATTGGGCAAGGC
Organism: Treponema sp.; assembly: GCA_031278095.1. GTDB lineage: Bacteria > Spirochaetota > Spirochaetia > Treponematales > Breznakiellaceae > JAIRNJ01. The sequence continues at coordinate 13,733 of JAITLC010000055.1, read as the reverse complement.
TTGCCGCAACATTTGCTTCTCCCCCGGCATAGCTGACATCCCATGTATTGGACTGAATAAAACGCAGATATCCTGCCGGGCAGAGGCGCATCATGATCTCCCCGAATGTGATGATCCGTTTCATGGCTTCTCCTCAATTGTTAATCTTTAGAGATAAAAATACTCTCAACAAGGGTACGGGCCAGCGCAGTAATTCTGTCCCATTCTCCCGCTGAAATCCAGTCCCTGTTGACAAGATTGCCGCCCACGCCGATCCCTTCTGCCCCGGCCCTGATATAGCCGGCGGCATTTTTTTCGTTGATACCCCCGACGGCAAGGAACCTGATATGGCTTAACGGAGCTCTGATCGCCTTGAGATAGCCGGGCCCGAGCTCTGATGCGGGAAAGAGCTTTACAAAATCCGCACCGGCATTATGGGCAGTAAGGCACTCGCCGGGAGTCATGGCGCCGGGAAGAGAGACGAGGCCGAGTTTCTTTGTGCGCTTTATTACTTCGGTATTCGTATCCGGAGATACGATGTAAAGGGCTCCGGCATTGAAGGCCAGATCGACCAGAGCCGGGGTGATCACCGTACCGGCTCCGGCCAGTAACTTCTCACCGAATTTTTCCCGCAGGGCCCGGATGCCGGCCGCGGTACTTTCGAAGCTTTCCGGTTTTGCCTGGTTGAAAGTAATCTCCATCATACTGATGCCTCCGGCAAACAGAGCTTCCGCCAGAGGGATGATCGCGCGCTCTTCCATGCCGCGGGCTATGGCGATAATCTTAGTGTTGATAATCCTTTCGATTACTTTGCAGCGCATTTGATTCCTCCTCTATGAATCATGGCGAATGAAATCCACCGGTAACGGTTATATCCGCGCCGGTCACCTGGGCAGATTCATCGGAAAGAAAATACACACAAGCCCATGCTATATCTTCGGGTGTCTGTACTTTTCCCGAAGGGATAGATTTTACCGCTATTTCATTGATGGTTGAGGGATCCTTCCCCATTTTTTTGAACTTATCAATTTCGCCGGGTGTGACTACCCAGCCAACGGTAACCCAGTTACACCGGACTCCGTTCCCGATGTAGTAGAGGGCAACGTTTTCGGTAAGGGTCTTTAGGGCGCCTTTGGAAATGGAGTAAACCGGCATATCCTTAGGTCCCACCCTCCAGTGGGTGGAACCGATATTGACAATGGATCCGGATCCCTGCTTTATCATCTGGTCTAATGCCCGTTGGGTAGTGAAAAAGGGCCCTTTGATATTTGACGCCATGGTGCTGTCATAAAGATCTTCGGTGGTTTCCAGCAATGGAACCTGCGGAAAGACAGCCGCGTTGTTTACGAGGCCGTCTATTCTGCCGCCGAGAGAAACGGTTTTGGCGATAAGTGCAAAACAGTCTTCGGTTTTGGTTATATCGGCTTTGATAAAAACCGCCTCTCCCCCCTTAAAACGGATATCGGCAGCGACGGATTCCCCGCAGGCGGCATCCCTGCCTGAAAGCACGACAAAAGCGCCGCAGGCAGCGCAGACTCTGGAAATGCCTTCGCCGATACCTTTGGTTCCGCCGGAAACAACGATTACTTTATTTTGAAGCCGTTTCATCCGGATGCCTCCATGCTTTTCGCTCCTCCGCGCCGCTCCCACCCGTCATCAAACATCCATAAGAAATTTTTATCTCCGTAGGGATATTGGGCGGCAATCTCCTCGTTGAAACTAACGCCAATACCAGGCGTATCGGCAGGCTCAATAAAACCGTCTTTCTGCTTCGGATAACCCGAAAGCGCCCTGCCGGCGCCTTCAACCGATGCATCGTCAAAACATTCCTGAATGATCAAATTCGGCTGGGTGATGCCCACATGGACGTTTACCGCCGTCGAATAAGGGCTCTGGGCATTGTGAGGCGCCACAAAAGCGTCAAAACCCCTTGCCAGAGCGAAACAGTCCATGAGTCCGCCGATCCCGCCGCAGCCCAAATACTCCGGGTTTACCAGATCAAGAACGCCTTTGGCCAGGAGCTTCGCCAATTCCCGGGGCTGGCTTGTGCGCTCACCGGCTATTACAGGGATGCGTACCCGCCGGGCGACTTCGCAGACCGCCTCAAAGTTATCCGAAAGAACCGGCGTCTCAAACCAGAAGGGTCTATACTCTTCAAGCCTGCCGGCGATACGCACCGCCTGGGAGATACTGAACCTGTCATGGGCTTCGATGAGGATATCGACCGTTTCACCCACCGCTTTTCGGACCGCCTCGACGATCCTGATGGAAAGATTTTCGTCCTCCACGCTCATATATTTATAGGCTTTGCCGAAGGGATCGAATTTTAAAGCCGTGTAGCCCTTTTTGACCATCTCTTTGGCCTTTTCTGCGAATCCTTCGGGAGTTCGCGGGCCCTGATACCAGCCATTGGCGTAGACCCTGATCTTTTCCCTGGCTTTACCGCCGAGAAGCTGATAGAGCGGTTTTCTACAGACCTTTCCGGTTATATCCCAGCAGGCAGCTTCTATTCCCGAAACGGCGCAGCCTCCGGAATTGAGGAACAGTGTCTTCCGTAAAAAATCCATGAGCCCCGTAATGTTCAGGGGGTTTTTACCGATGACGCGGCTTTTAAGTTCCGTCACAAAAGCCTCGTGGGATTTCGTTTCAAGGCCGCCGGTACACTCTCCCAGGCCGTCTATTCCTTCATCGGTAAGAATCCTGATGAAGATCCAGTTCTTCCATGGATTTCCGACAACGAAAATTTTAATGTCTGTTATTTTCAACATGTTTCTCCTTTATGGAGTTCCCCGTTGTCCCAGGCGGCTCGATTCGCAGGCTTGGTTTCATGTCCCGGAGCTTGCTCCTGGGTATCTTCATTGATAGGCGCTCCATTCGGTATCCTCAATGTTCCGGACCCTGATCACAGGATACAGGCCGTTGTATCCCATCCGGTAGGTTACCTCTTCAGCATGCTTTTTCACGCATTTAAGGATAAGGTCAAATTCTTTGCCGAACCTTTCCACCGAGGTGGTCGCGCTCATGGCGGCAACCACAAATCCCCGCTGATCCAGCACCGGGAACGCAAGACAACAATCGTCTCCGCACTCCTGATTGTCCACGGCGTAACCTTGCCCCCTGATCTTCTGAAGCTCCTTTTCGAGGTCTTTGAAATTGGTTATGGAATTTTTTGTTCTCGGCCTCCATCCATACCGGTTAATGATATCCTTTACATCCTGAAACTCAAGGGAACTCAGTATCACTTTGCCCATGGCGGTGATGTTGATAGGCGTCTTCCTGCCGATAACGCTATAATTCGGTTCTCCCGTAAGCCAGACCGCAAAACCGATATGCAAAAGATCGCCTTTATAGAAGACGCCCATATTGGCGTTGGTGTTGAGCTCCGCCGAAATCCTGTCCAGGGCCGGCTGGCCGTGTCTCCGGTACGTCATTTTGCTAAGGGCCACGCCTCCAAGCTCAAGAATGTGGAGCCCTATAGTATAACACCCCGTACTCTGGTCTTTTACGAGGTATCCCCCCTCTTCAAGAATTGAAAGATACCGGTAAAGGGAAGACTGGCTCAGGCGAAATAGATACCCCAGGTCTTTAGCGGTATGCTCCGGCTGTTCCATGGTAAATGATTCGAGAATCATGAGGGCTTTTCTGAAAGTCTGGGGAGTAAAATCTATGCGCCTTTCTTTGGGGCGCAATGCTTCGGATATTTGTTTCATGGTATCAGATTACATGGTATAACAGACTTTGTAAATATGGATCAATAATATCACAATGTGATAAACAATTATCAAAATTTGACTTGACGGCTTCAAATTTGTAATTTACCCTGACACAATAAAGAATTTTAATATCGAGGAGTATTGTATGAAAAAGGCGTGTATCTTGATATTGTCACTTATTTTACCGGTTCTCTTTATGGGATGCGGCAGGAAAGAAGGCGGAACGGCGGCAGGGGATGCTTCCGGTCCTGTAGCGAAAAAGACCCTGCGTATCATGGTTTGGGGAAATATTGATTCAGGTGTCAAATACCAGCAGTATTTTGACGAACAGTTTCCCGAATTCGCCGAAAAATGTACCGTTGAATATCTTATAGGCGGCGGAGGGGATCCTGAATGCGCCGAAAAGATGCGTCTTGCCCTGGCGGCAAACGAGAGTATTACCGATATCAACCAGCTCAACTACACACAGCTTGGAGAGTTTACCAAAGCGGATGCTCTTCAGGATTTGAGCGATCTTATTGGGCCTTATAAAGACGATATGCTTCTCGGTTTCCGGCAGATGACAGAGTATGACGGGAAAACGAGGGCTGTTCCCGCCAGTATCAAGGCGAAAATCTGGTTCTACAGGAAGGACATCTTTGATCAGGCGGGACTGGATCCGGCACATATCAAAACGATCGATGATTTTATCGCCGCCGGCAAAAAACTCCAGACCATCAATCCGAAGTATAAGATGTGGACCATCGGCCCAAGTAATCCCATGTACAACTATATGTTGATCCTTTCGGGAACCAACGCCAGTTTTGCGGACAGTAACGGGAATTTCAATCTGACTTCCAATCAGAACTTCCGAAGGGTTCTGGAAGCTTTTGTCAAACTCAGGAAATCAGGCGTGGTATCGGATATTTCCGAGTGGACTCCCGACTGGGAGAAGGCCTTTGCGGACGAAATCTATGTTTCGTATCCTAACGCGACATGGCTTTCCAATACCATGTTCCTGCCGACTTATGCCGGGGAGGCCCAGAAGGGCAAGTGGCATACGGCTCTCTGGCCTTCGTTTATCGGTGAAAATGGCGGAAGCGAAGCGGGAGGCGACATCTATGTGGTTCCCGTTTATTCAGCCGAACCGGATCTCGCAAAAGAATATATGAAACTTCGCTTCTTCAACGCCGATGGTTATTTCCTGCAGAAAAACGTTGGAAGCCCCGGAGTGCCCATGCTTAAATCATGGATTTCCGATCCCCGTGCCAATGAGCCGGATCCGTACATAGGCGGAAATTACATGCAAACCACGATTGATGCTATTGATACTTTCAAACTGTTCCCCTGGGATCCTGCGGCAGCTCTTGAACTCAATATTGTCAATTCTTATTTCGACGCCGCGGCCAATGAAACCATGAGTATCGATGATGCCCTGAAAGGCGCCCAGGCGGATCTTCAGAACCAGATTGGGAATCCCTGGGATCGGTAGGTTCATTTCAGACTCCGGAGCTTTTGTACTGCATTTTTGTGTACAAAAACTCCAGGCCCGGTTTAAGGAGTTATCGATGAAAAAAAGGTATGTGGGAGAGAGCCTGGTACCGTACCTTTTTATTGCCCCCTTTATGGTATCCTTTATCATTTTTTTCCTGTTTCCCGCGGCGTATTCTTTTATACTTAGTTTCTTTCAGTATAAAGGTTATGGTTCCATGAAATTTATCGGGGCAAAAAATTATCTCTCCCTTTTTACCTACAGAGTTTTTTGGATCAGCCTGAGGAACACCTTTTTTTACTTTATTGTCCATTCAATTCCGACTATTATAATCGCCTTCATTCTTGCATATATGCTTCAGTCTAAACTTATGCGCAGTGTTCAGCAGTATTACAAACCGGTGCTGTTTCTTCCCCAGATAATACCCGTCGTCGCTTCCGCTCTGGTTTGGCAGATTATCTTCTCCCGTGATACGGGCGTCATCAATCAGATTTTCGGACTGAATATCGATTATCTTAACGATCCCGCCTGGCAGCGCTGGATGGTTGCCGTTCTTCAGATATGGCGCGCTACCGGATGGTATATGGTCATATTCCTGGCGGGCCTTACGACAGTGAGTGAAGAGCTTCATGACGCTTCCCTGATAGACGGAGCGAGTACTATGCAGCATATAGTAAGGATTGTGCTTCCCGTCATGAAACCGATATTTCTTTTTACGTTTATCATGAACGGTATCGGGGCGATTAAGTTATATACCGAACCAACGGTACTGATCAGCGTAGGGAGCGAATTCAAACCTAACGTTATGACAATGATGAACGTACTCGTTTCCAACATTAACGGCGCCAATTTTGGAATGGCTTCCGCGACGGGATGGTTTGTGTTTGTTCTTGTTCTGATAGTAACCCTTATCTGGTTCAAAGCGCTGGGAAGGCGGGAGGATTAGGTAATGAAGAATTCAACGGGACAGAAAAGTATCATGCTTTTGTTCCTGTCTGTCTGTTTTCTGCTCAGCATTATCCCCATCTACATGATGTTGATAGATTCTTTCAAGACGGGTACCGAACTGGCGCGGAATTCCTGGAGGTTTCCCGTCAATTTTGTTACCGAAAACTATCAGCGCCTCATGTCGTATTCGGGCGGGGTTATTATCCGGACTTATCTGAACGGTCTGTTTATAGGCGTCATATATACAGCCGTATCAATTATCATTTCCGCCCTTGCAGCCTTCGCCTTTTCAAAATATAAATTTGCCGGCTCTGCCGTCATTTTCAGTTTTCTTCTTGCTGCCATGATGATCCCGGGAGAAATAACTATTCCTCCGCTTTATATATTTTTTAGCAGGATCAAATGGCTTAATACGTACTATGTCCAGATATTTCCGGGTATTGCAAATGTATTTTGCATGTTCATGCTGAAACAGTATATGGATGGCCTTCCGAGTTCCCTTATCGAGTCCGCCCGTTTGGACGGGGCAGGACACTTTACGGTTTTTTCCCGTATCATGTTTCCCATAAGCTCACCCGCCGTCGGCGCCCTGGCTATATTGACGTTTCTTGGAAAATGGAATGATTATCTTTGGCCCAGGATATTTATCACCAATCCCAAATTTATGCCTATAATGGTTATCCTTCCAACCATAAAGGATAAGGATTCCACCTGGGCTGTTCCGCGCGAAATTATGATGGCCGGATGTACCATAGTCGTCGTACCCCTTATTATTGTGTTCTTTATTTTCCAGAAACATTTTATGTCCAGCGTTGTGATAGGCGCAGTTAAGGAATAAAGGAGATTCATCATGGCAAATACTGCAAAGATAGGAATCATCGGAGCCGGAAGCGCCCAGTTTTCCGCCGGAATCGTGCGGGATATCTGTGTAAATAAAGGCATTGAGGGAAGTCAGGTCTGTTTCATGGATGTCGATGCCGGGCGCCTGGATAAAATATACGCCCTGGCCCGGAAGATCACGGACGAACTCGGAGTCAAACTGGAATTCAAGAAAACCCGGAATCTTGAAGAAGCCGTAACAGGCATGGACTTTGTGCTGAATACCGCCCAGGTTGGAGGACATGCCTGGACTGAAGCCCAGAGAGAGATGGGTGAGAAACACGGATATTACCGGGGGACCAACTTCGCTTCCATTCCTCAGATGCTTTTTTTCCTTGAGGTAGCAAAATTAACTGAATCCCTGTCGCCAAAAGCCTGGCTTATCCAGTCGGCAAATCCTGTGTTCGAAGGCTGTACCCTTATGACCCGTGAAACAAAGGCCAATGTCATTGGCCTGTGCCACGGCCACTACGGATACCATGATATAGCGAAGGTTCTGGGCCTTCCCCTTGAAGAGGTCAGTGCAAACATGATCGGTTTTAACCACTGGATATGGATGACCGAGTTCAGGTACAGGGGAAAAGACGCCTATCCCCTCATCGACGAATGGATCAAAACGAAAGCCGAAAAATACTGGAAGACCCGCAAGCCTGCGTTCGGGGACAACCAGATGTCCCGCGCCGCGGTGCAGCAGTACCAGATCTACGGTCTTTTTCCCATAGGCGACACTCCCCGTTTTGGTGCCTGGTGGCAGAACAACTCCTTTAAGTCTAAAGGGAAATACTTCGGGACTCCTCTGGGCGGATTCGATTCTGAAATCGGCTGGAAACAGTACCTTGACGCCATGGCTGCCGCAGTTGTGAAGATTGAGAAAGCTGTAGATGATCCTGCAATCAAAGCTACAGATATATTCGAGCCTGTCCAAAGCGGTGAACAGATCGTTCCCATTATCAATTCCATGCTTAATGACAAACCTGCGGTGTATCAGGTGAATATTCCTAACCGCGGCGGAATAATTCACGGCTTTCCGGAAGATCTCGTTATCGAATGCAGGGGCCTTGTTTCGGGCGGCGGAATATCCGGCCTCATGGAGAATCCTCTGCCCGCAAGCATCATATCCGGTGTTATGATACCCCGCCGGGCCGAGGCCGAGTCGATTATCTACGCGGCCAAAGAGTGCAGCTATAACGCTTTTCTTGCACTTATTCTTCAGGACAGAAGAACACGTGAATTTGAACAGGCGGAGGCCTTCCTCAACGAGTGGCTGAACGATTCGCGTAACATATATGTGAAGAAACATTTGAAAAAATAGATATAGTGAACAGATTTGGAGGAATTTTATGGAAAAGAATCTGATGCCCCATCTTGAAGAGCTTAACGGTCATAAGGCTCTTTTTGTCGATGGAAAGCCCTTTATTATTCTGGGCCTGCAGTGGGACTGCGACGGCTGTTATACTCCCCGGGACATGGACCCTTTCTTTGAGCACGGAAAGAAGATGGGTCTTAATACCGCCTCGCTTCTTCTTTACTGGCGCGAGGTAGAGCCAAGAGAAGGGGAATATCATTTTGAAATGCTGGATCACCGTATCGAAATGGCAAGAAAGTATAACATGAAGATCGTGCTGGTATGGTTTGCGAGTTTTAAAAACGGATGCATGACCTATGCGCCGGATTACATCCGGGAAGATCATAAACGCTTTCAGAAGGTAATCGGCAAAAACGGGGAAATGTTTACCAACCAGTGCTGTCCTACTGCAAAGGAAACTCACAGCCGGGACGAGATGGCTCTTGTCCAATTATTTAACCATTTGAAGGAAGTTGATTCAAAGGAGCATACGGTAATCGTTTTCCAAATCGAAAATGAGACCGGCATATTGGGTACCGGCCGCTGCTATTGCGGCAGTTGCCGCCTGGAATACACAAAGGAAGATTATTCAGGGAAGTACAGCGGCCGGGAAGCGGAAGTCTTTACCGCGAAATGTGTGGCCCGGTACTGCGATTCCCTTACAAAGACGATCAAGGAGATTTACTCAATACCCGTATATATGAACGCCTGGCTTAATACCGCCTGGCGCAACGACAGGGCAGGGGAGCATTATCCTTCAGGAGGTCCCGTACCGAAAGTTTTGGATGTGTATTTTGATACAATTAAATACATTGATTTTCTTTCACCGGATATTTACCAGTACGGACAAAAAGATTTTAATTATTTCTGCAGCGCCTACACGGCAAAGAACAATCCCCTCTATGTTGCGGAAAGCGCAACGGGGAAAGGATCGAGAGTCGAACGCAGTGTTTTTTACGCTTTGGGAAATTACGCCGCCATAGGCTACGACCCCTGGGCGATTAACCGCAACTGCCCGGCTTTTATGCGGGAGCCGTTGGTAAATACGGTAGATGGCAGGTGGAGTGACGAGGCTTATGAGCTGCATAAATCATATAAGATGATAGGCGATGTCATGGAACCTTTCGTTTTGGCCCAGAATACGCCGAATCTGAAGATTTTTGTGCAGGAAGACGGTGATAACGGGGAGCTTTTAAAATTCGGCGACGTGGATATCGAAATACGGTACGATCATCCGAAAAACTCGGCCAGAGGTTTCGCTATCCGCAGGGGGAAAGACGAGTTTATCATAGCCGGCGCCGGTGTTTACGCGGCTTTCAGCAGAGACGGGGGAGAGCGGGTATCGGTCTCCCTTGTCGAGACCGGCGCTTTTAAGGGGGATGTCTGGAGCCCTCTGTACCGGCTTTCCAGCGAAAGATCCCCCATCGACAAGCTGCAACTTTTTGACTGCAAGGTTCTCCGGGTCATTCTCGGGGAAAGACTTGATAAACTTAATTTCTAAGGAGCTGCCATGAGTATAGATACTTTTCCCCGTCTTGAAGAGCTTAGTCTGCAATGAGGCATATGAAAAAGGCGCTTACGATTCCCGCTTCGGTGTGCATACCTCCGAGTCGTTTACGGCTCAAAGCATACTCGAATACCGCGACAGCCTTGCGAAAACCGTAAAGGGAATATACCCCCTTCCGGTCTACATGAATGCTGCATAATTAAAACTGGCAAACCTCCGGCTTTGCTGAGGGTATGTAACTTTATACTTGGAGGACTGTAATGCGAGGCATTTTCACCATCCCGTCGACCCCGTTTAAGGAGGACCTTTCCATCGACGCGGAAGGTTTCAGAAATATAGTCAGGTTTTGCATCGATTGCGGCGCCCACGGGCTGGTGTATCCCGTGAATGCCAGCGAGTTTACGGTCCTGAGCGACGAAGAGAGGATGACATTAAGCAAAATAATGGTGGATACTGCTGCAGGAAAGATACCGACGGTTATCGGTGTGGCGGCTACATCAAAACAGACAGCCATGAAGTTTTCTGCCTACGCCCGGGAGATTGGCGCGGGCGCGGTGATCGCTATGCCGCCCTATGTACGGGCTCGTAATTTTTCCGAGGATGTACTCTTCGATTATTACCGCGGTATCTCCGATGCGGGGAAAATACCTGTCTTTATTCAGAATTATTCTCCCCCGGTGGGAACAGACATGAGCAGCGAATTTCTCCTCAGGCTCTGCAGGGAGATAGAATGGGTACAGTATGTCAAGGAAGAAACCATCCCCAGTACCCTGAAGCTTACGGCCCTGATGGATGCCAATGACGGCTCCTGCAAGGGGATCTTCGGTGGTTCGGGATGCCGTTATCTTATCGAAGAATACCGCCGCGGTTCCTGCGGGAATATGCCCGGCTGTCATGTTACGGATGTCTGTGTTGTCCTCTGGAATGCACTTGAGGCTAAAGATAAAAAGAAGGCCGTGCAGATCTATAGAGACATGGCGCCCCTTTTCTTCTATGAAAGTCAGCTTCCCGGTACGTATAAGGAAGTGCTCAAGCTTCGTGGCATTATCAAATGCGCCGCCTCACGGAATATGTTTTACCAAAAACCCGATGAGATTGGAGCCGAATACCTCAATGAGGCAGTCGCCATACTCAAACCCTATATGACGGTATAGGCCGTCCGGCCGGTGTATTCCGAAACGGTGTCTCTCCCGGGTGAAAGGCATCAAACTCCGGAATCGATCCCGTGCCGTAACCGCATATAGATTTTTTCCACCCATTCTATTACTCCGCAGGTTTGCAGCAGGGGAAAACCCGTCTTAAATAATAGAGACTGTTCCAAAACTTCAGTTTTTGGGAAAGCAGCCTTAGATTTAGAATAAAAAGCGGACTTTTGGCCGTTTTTTCCAAAGCCATTCCCGAAAACCTGAGTTTTGGGAATGACTCTATTAGGAGGCTATTATGCAGTTTTCAGGAATTTCCCGTTCAAAAGTAGAGATTAGCGACAGGCTCTTGATTGAGAAACGCAACGCGAACCGGCGTTATATGATGAGTCTGGACAGCAATGCCCTGCTCCTGAGCTACCGGGCCGAGGCTGTACTGGACGATCCTTTTACCATGCATCTTCTAAAGAGCCACGGCGGCTGGGAAGCTCCCACCTGCCAGCTTCGCGGTCATTTTCCGGGACACTGGCTCTCCGCGGCGGCAATGCACTATGCCGCCGCCGGGGATATGGAAATAAAGGCCAAGGCGGACGCCATGGTTGCGGAGCTTGCCCGCTGTCAGAAGGCCAACGGCGGTGAATGGGCGGCTTCCATCCCCGAAAAATACCTTGACCGTATCGCCCATGGGCAAAGGGTATGGGCTCCCCATTACACGATTCATAAGACCTTCATGGGACTTATCGATATGTACAGGTATGCCGGCAATTCCCTGGCTCTGGACATAGCCCGCGCCTGGTCAAAGTGGTTTCTCCGCTGGAGCGCCCGGTTCAGCCGGGAGGAGATGGACAATATTCTTGATGTTGAAACCGGAGGCATGCTGGAGATCTGGGCGGAACTGTACGGCATCACCACAGAGAATGATTTTCTTACCCTGATGGAACGTTACTACCGAGGCCGTCTCTTCGATCCCCTGTTGAAGGGTGAAGATGTGTTAACCAACATGCATGCCAATACCACCATCCCCGAGATCCTGGGAGCCGCAGCGGCCTACGAAGTAACGGGAGAAGAGAAGTGGCTCCGCATCGTGGAAGCCTACTGGAAATATGCAGTAACACTGCGCGGCCAGTATGCCACCGGAGGCCAGACCTTGGGCGAAGTCTGGACACCGCAGATGGAGCTTGCCTCAAGGCTCGGCGACAAGAATCAGGAACACTGTACCGTGTATAACATGATGCGTGTGGCGGATTTCCTGCTCCGTGTTACGGGAAAGAAGGAGTACGCAGATTACCGGGAGCAGAACCTTTACAACGGTATCTTTGCCCAGGGCTACTGGCACGGGCACTTTACCCACGGAAACAGATCTCCCTATCCGGATACGGGGCTCCTCACCTACTTCCTCCCCCTGCGGGCCGGCGGGCAGAAGGCCTGGAGTACGGAAACCGAAGACTTCTTCTGCTGCCACGGAACACTTGTGCAGGCTAACGCCTCACTCGATCAGGGAATCTACTACACGCATGAGGAAGGTTCCGGCATTGCCGTGGCCCAGTTTTTCGCTTCCTCGCTGGACTGCGGAATTAACGGCATTCCGGTAAAGCTTGGCCAGCAGATAGATACCTTCACCGGAATGGAAAAGCTCTCAGGCTCGGTAACCGGCATACAGGCGGTGAACGGGATCTGTAATGCGAATTCCCATAATCCGGGCATTCTCAAAACAGTTCTTTCGGTGAGCGCCGAAAAACCGGCGGCCTTTGAACTAAAGGTACGCATTCCCTGGTGGATCAAGGCAGAGCCTGTATTACGCATCAACGGCGAAAAGGCCGCAATAAAAAACAGGGAGGGCTGGATCTCCATTGAAAGGACCTGGAACAGTGATACTGTCGAAGTAGAATTCAAAAAGGGAATCAGTGCATGGCCCCTGCCGGATAAAAAGGATATGGTAGCCTTTCTCTACGGCCCCGTGGTGCTTGCGGGCCTCTGCGATGAGGAGATTCGGCTTGAAGGGGATCCTGAAAAACCGGAAGAGATCATCGCCGCGGACAATGAGCGGGAATGGGGCATATGGATGGACAGTTTCAAAACTACCGGACAGGCAAAGAATATCCGTATGCTGCCGCTCTACCGCATAGGCTACGATCCCTATACCGTGTATTTCCCGGTAAAGAAGGTATGACCCTATTTGACAATTTTAATACGGTTAAAGGCATTCCGGTATGTGGTGGGGGTAATGTCTTCAAGCTGCTTGAAACGCTTCATAAAAGCTTTCTCGTCATCGAAACCTACCTTGTAGGCTATCTCCTTGATCCCGTCCCCTGAACTGAGAAGCATCTTTTTGGCGTTGGAGATTCTCATCATGGTGATGTACTTCATCAGGGGATAGCCTGTGTATTTGCGGAAAGCCGTTGAGAGGTAGTCGGGATTATAGGAGAAGCGTTTTGCGATTTCCTCCATGCTTATTCTGAGATTGTAGCTGATCCGTATCCACTCGATGATCTTTTCCATTTTTGGATTGAGTTCCCTGTTTTTGTCCTGGAAATGGGTTTCAATAAATTCCTGGGAAATTTCCATTGCCAGAAGACTCAGGGCATAATTCGGAAGCCTGTCCGAGTAGCAGTCCTTCCGGGCAAGATCCAGAAGCTGGCGGAAGATCAGGATCGCCCTGCCGCTGGAAGAAATTTCTCCGTATTCGGGGAGGGTATAGTATTTGGAGAAGTGTTTTTCGTCATCTTCCGGGGGGGGGGGGGGGGGGGAG
>JAITLC010000050.1 GCA_031278095.1 Treponema sp. | reverse complement strand
ATTTATAGTAAGGCAGAAAATGAAGCCGTTTGGCCCAGTGAAGCTCGTTCAAAAGCCGCCGGACATAGTTGGAAGTACGGGATTCGCTGGAATTATCCAGGATGCGGCAGTACTCCGTGAGCCGGGGCAGATACTCTTTCTCAAAACTGTTCTCTACGTAGTTATGCCAATTGTTCTGTATTGTTCCCAGCCCGTCACTTATCCGGTCCGGATTGCCGTCGGCGCCGATAACGGTCCCGAAATTTACATAGCGGAGCCCGAAGAAAAGTTCCTCTATGATCCGCATCAGCACCGCAATCTGCTGCAGGGGATCGGTGGGGGCCAGCAGTTCGTAACCTTTTCGCAGGCCGAAAACATCAAAAAAATAGGGATAGAGATCCGGATAAAGCGAAAACCGGTCCCAGCCTGCCTTGGGGAAAAGGACCTCCAGGGTTTGTAGTCCCCGGTCCACCGCCTTTTTTTCCGTTTCCTGGGCAAGCTGCTTTGCCCGCTGTTCCTCGGTTTCGGGATCGTCCTCTTCATCCTGAAGGGGGGCCGCCTCTCCGGGTTCCTGCGGCGTTTCTTCTTTCTGCTCGCCTTCGGCGGGGGCTTTCGTTATAGTTACCGCCGAGGGATGGATCTGGTTTTCCCCGGTAACATTCAAAAAAGCCATAAACCGGTTCTTGCGTTCTACAAAAAAGAGTTCGTAGGGAAGCCACCGGTCCGAGAGTGTTTTAAGCAACAGGGGATAGAGCAGATAATGTACATCCCTGCGGATTGTCCCCAGGGAGGAAAGGGCGGCGCGGATAAGTTCCTGGTACCTGTCCTTCGCCGCTTCGTTGGGGTTTTCCAGGTAGAGAATTTTATAGATCAGTTTATAGGATTCCTTGATGTGGGTATCCGGGTCCAGATGTTCCAGGATAAAGAGGGGTTTATACACCGCCCGGAGTATGTCCGCAAAATCACTTACCTTGGCCTGCCGGGGCCGGGCCTGTATTCTGGCCAGATCCTCGGTGATTCGTTCGATGTTCCAATACCGGATGGTATCTAAGACGGAAAAGGCAAGGGGTGAGGTCTTACGGAGCCGTTCATTGCGCCGCAGGTTATTCCGGGGAAAGAGCGTCCTGGTGGAGGTTACCAAGAGCTCGATCCGTTTATAGTAATCGTTCATCCGCCTGGTTACAAAGGCGGGGCTGACATAATCCACAATGTCACCAAAAATGGAGATCATTGAATAGAAAACCTGGCCCGGGGTTTTAATATCAAATTCCGTTTGACTGGCATAGCGGTCCATTTTGACCCGCTCCCGGTAGGAGGTTTTAACCGGTACGGCGGGATCATCCGCCGGATCATACTTTACCTTAACCCTCTTTTTCTCCGCTCCCTCCTCCACGGGCGCCAGCTCCACCCGGTGTTTCGGACGACTCCGGCCTCCCCTGCCGCCCACCATCACGTCCACGGTTTCGTGCCGTACTCTTGCCCTTTTCTCTTTAGCAATCTGCACCGCCGTTTTTTCTACGCCCACCTCACCGCCCAGAATTTGGGCCATGCGCTTGGCTTCTTCGAGGTCAAGTTCGCCCAGCTTACTTCTTGTCCGGCTCAGTTCACCGGGAGCGTATATCGCCTTTACTTTTTTTGCCATTACTATACCCGCACAGAGAAAATTTCTCCAAAACCCCAAAGATTACGGACTTGAATTTGCTCTCCCTTCGAATTTAATAAAAATCCGTTAAATAAACCAAGATACGTATAATGTTCCGCCCTGATTAGCACCAAATTGAGGCCGTTTTTTACCGGCAAAGCCGGTGCAAAAGAAAGATCCACCATGCCTTCCGTATCCTGGATGATCCACTCCTGTTCGGGACCTTCGGGACAGGTAATTCTTACCGGCGGCAGGGGAGTTAAACGGCCTTCGACCCAAAGGGCGTTCTCGTTGTTTTTATAGGTCTCCCGGGTCTGATTTTCCCCCAGGTTAAAACCATAACGGCGATTATCGGCGTCAAAACCCAGAGAAGAGCACCAAATAGAACGCATGCGGTAGGGATAAAGGCCTTTGAAATCGCAGACTATTCCACTGGTCCGGGCAGGATCGAAAACAATATGCCGTCCTCCCGCCACCATATCGCCCCGGACCGCTCCCATGGCCTTATAAGCATACATGCTGCGGTTTTCCGAGAAGAGAAGACTTACCACCAGGGGCTCGACAGGCCCGGCCATATCATATTCCAAATGGGCGGTAAAAGAGGGCCGTTTCCGGGAGGCGGCAATGTCCAGATCCAGCCGAATCAGATCCGCCGTCAGCCAATTGTGGATACGAAAAAAGAAACCGTTGGACCGGTGGTCGATGGAAGAGTTGGCTAACTGACGGGGAAGGCGCCAGCCCCGAAAGGGTATCCTCTTTCTAAAAAAAAGCTGTTCTTTGGTATCTTTGTTATATAAAAAGAGCTTTACTATGCGGTACAGCTTTAGATTACAAAAAAGAGCGTCCAAATAATAATGATCATCCTGAATAAGAAAGGATTCCCATTCTTTAATCCGGTGATCCCGAAGCCACCAGGGTGTAGGAAGGACATAAGGTTTCCGTATATTCAGGAGATTAACTTCGTTAAAGGCCTTTGTCCAGGTTCCCGCCAGGGGGCTGCCGTTTTCGATAGGGGTTTCCCTGGGGGGCAGTATTTCCCTCGTATACATCAAAGAAAATATACCATACTTTTCCCCCTAAAGCATAGCTTTCTTCGTCCAGTGCCAAACCGGATCCGCCAGCGCTCCGAAGGGATTCTCCTGTCTGAAATCCGGGAGCCATTCGCCGCCGGGAGCCAATTCCTGGCAAAAACCGTCTTCTATGCCCAATTCCTCAAGCCAGCCCAGAACGGTCTCGTATTCTTTCCTGCTCACGGCCCGGACCGGTCCGGTTTCGCCGGGACTGAGCCGGATTTCCCGCTTTACCGGAGTGTACTGCATCATCAGTGAGAGCAGGGCCCGGCCCTGGGCATGCCGGACAAACCAATGGAGCACCTCCCGGGTGGAATCAAGACAATCCGGCAGCACAAGGTGCCGGATTACCACCCCGGAGAGCAGGGCCGGAACCGTTCTGCTTCCCGCCGGTACGCCGGGTCCGGCGGGGGAGGCTTCTGCAAAACGAAGGGCCCGTTGATCCATCATCGTAAGAACCGCCTGAGCCGCATGTTCGGGATAATCCGGGGTACGAAAGAAACGCCGGGCTGTACCGCCGTCCAGGGTTTTAAGATCCGGGAGATATACATCCACAGTATCCGCAAGCAGGGCTAATGCAGCGGCGCCTTCATAGGCGGAGGAATTCCACAGTACCGGCAGGGTAAGCCCTTCAGCTTTGGCGGCGGCGATACCCGCCGCCAGGACCGGGGCGGCGTGGCTTCCGGTTACCAGATTGATGTTCGCCGCTCCTCTTGCCTGAAGGTCAAGACAGATATGGGCAAACTCAGTTTCCGTCAGCGCCGCCCCCATGCCGTCCTGAGAAATCTGCCAATTCTGACAAAAGACACAGCCCAGGGTGCAGCCTGAAATAAAGATCGTTCCCGAACCGCGATCTCCCGTCAGGGGCGGTTCTTCGCCGCGGTGAAGAACCGCAGCAGCAACCCGAAGTTCCGCGCTTTCTCCGCAGCAGCCCCGTCCGCCGCTACGGCGGTTAACGCCGCATCGGCGGGGACAGAGCGTACAGGCGGCGTAGGGATCCCGAAGGTTCAGTTTTTCTTCCGCGGTTTTAAGCTGCCCGCCGGAACATTGGATCCGGCCGGGCCCCCGGCTGGTCCCCGAACAGCGCTGTCAAGTCTTTTTTTCATGGCCTTTCCTCCGTTGGGATAACTGCCGGTTGTTTTGGGCGATACTTTGTTCAAGCCGCTTAAGAACATTTTTAAAATCAGGATCGCGGATCTTTTCGTACCGATCCCCGGATTCAATTTCTGCGGGGACCTTTTCCACAACCGGGCCGGGTGCTGCAGGGTTCTGTGGGGCCTGGTCCCGAATCTCCATTTCCGCAGCTTCGTTTTCGGGGCCGGGGATCTCTCCGCCCCGGCTCAGCCTGAAAGAAAGACCCCGGATATTCAGAGAGGGGAAACGGCGGCGTACTGTTTCCAAAAGCTGATTCTGTCTGGTCTGTAAAATCTGTATCCAGCCGGGGTGATCCGTCTCTATCTGCAGTATAAATTTTTCCAGCTCCTTAATCCGGGAATGACCGGTTATCCTGTCTCCCATTTTAGGACCAAACTGTTCATTTATTACGTCCTTCCAGGAGGAGAAAAGGACGGAGTATCCCCGGGCGGTTTTGAGGATCTCTTTATCAAAAAAGGAAGAAAGTAAGTCTCCGGCTTTTTTCATTATAATACAACCACAAAACAGGTCTTTACATTTTGACAATCATTCCGGCATTAACCTGATATACCAGCGTATCAGATTTACAGTAACGTTTATAGGGCTCTTCCGGCAAAAAGGTAAAAAAGGCTTGATTGTATTGAGGCATCGCTAAAAGAAACCTCCGCCGCTTTTCGCCGTCCAGTTCCAAAAGTACATCATCCAGAAGAAGAACCGGATGAATCCCGGTTTTTTCAGAAAAGAGCCGGGCCTGAGCAGAACGAAGAAGCAGCGCTAAAAGCCGGCGCTGACCGGTAGAAGCATGGCCGGAAAATTCCGCGTCTCCCCGGGTAAATATGTACCGGTCCCGGTGGGGGCCGGAAAGACAAAGTCCCGCTGCGGCATCCCCCTCCCGGCGGGATCTCAGAAAATCTTGAAGTTCCTCTGCATCCTGGTATTTCCAGGAAGGGATATAGCGTACGGTGATGCCGGCAATACCGGAAACCTCTTCGTAGAGGGGCCCGAAGGTATCCGAAAAACCCGCCGCCGCCGCCGCCCGGCTTTTCATAAGCTTCAGTCCGTATTCCGCCATTTGAGGATCGAGGGTGTCCAGCATAGTCGTATCAGGCCGGCCGTATCCTTCTTTTAACACCGCATTCCGGGTCTTAAGAATTCTACGGTACCTTCTTAAATCGTCCAGATAGAGAGGATCGTAAAGGCTCTGACTCTGATCGAAAAACCAGCGCCGCCGCTCAGGGGAACCGGAAACGAATTCCATATCTTCGTGGCAAAAAACAATACAGGAGACCACCGACAAAAGTTCCTTTCTGTCTTCGATTCGCTTTCCATCTATACTGATGATCTTTTTATTACCTTCGTATTTAATTAATACCTTTTCATAGAGAGAGTCATTCAGAGTTGCCGCGGTGGAAAAATCCTTCTCTCCGGTACGGACTAAATCTCCGTCCCGGACACTGCGAAAAGAAGAAGCATAAGAACAAAAATAAAGAGCTTCAAGAAAATTTGTTTTACCCTGACCATTTTCGCCTATTAAAAAAACGTCCCTTCCCGCAACATCTACTTCCTCATCCGCAAGATTTCGAAAAGCGGCGGTTCGCAGAGAAAAAAACCGCATGAACTAATCAAGCTGCATGGGCATTATAACGTGAAAAAAATCTTTTTCCGGTAATGGCATTAAAGTAATGGCTCTGTTGGGCTCAGTTAACCGTATGCTTACTTCTTCTTCGGTCATGATTTTGAAGGGCTCTTCGATGTACCGGTAATTTAAGGCTATGGAAATATCAGGACCGTCATATTTGCAGGGGATTTCTTCTTTAGCGTCGCCGATATCGCTTTCTTCGGAAGAAACGGTCATCACTTCAGAACTTATCCCCAAATACACGCGCCGGGATTTTTGCTCCACTAAAATAGAAACTCTTCGCAGAGCATCCAGCATTTCAAGGCGGTTTATCACAATGGTATTAGTTTGGTTTTCAGGAATAACCCGCTTATAATTAGGAAACTGCCCTTCAATTAACACTGAAGAAAGCTGATAATATCCAAACTGAACAAAAATAGTTTTATCAGTTACAGAAATAGAAATAGATCCCTCATCTCCGGCCCGTTTCATAATAATGGTAAGGATCTTGGGAGGAATAATAATACCGGTAAAATCATCAACATTATTACAGTTCTTGCTTATAAAAGCCAATCGCCGGCCATCAGTAGCCACCATAACAAGCTTATCGTCCTGCTTTTCAAAAAACACGCCGTTCATAAAGTAGCGAGTCTCATCATCAGAAACAGCAAAGACAGTTTGAATAATCATATCCTTAAAATCCCTGACGGGCAAATCGAAGGAAGCTGCATTATCGGAAACAGGAAATTCGGGAAATTTATCAGAAGCTATGCTTTTAAGCTGAAACTTAATCTTCTTTGCCACAGGCTTAATGGTTATCCTGGTATCATTTTGCTCAAATTCCAAGTCCCCTTCAGGAATGGAGTTTAATATTCCCAAAAATTTTTCTCCTATCACCGTAGTAGATCCCGGTTCGGTTACGGTTACCGGGACCTTGGTTTCAAAGTTAACTTTTATATCCGTCGCCTTAATAATCAGAGAATCATCCTCTGCATTAAGATAAATATTCGACAAGATGGAAATAGGATTCTTTGAGGATATGATCTCATAGGCAATGGCGATTTCTTTAAGAAGTACGCTCCGTTCACAGGTAAATTTCATGTCTATCTCCTCTTATATTTATATATAAGTAGTAGTTGTAGTAGGGTCTTCCGATATGTGGAAAACCAGTATAAATCATTATACTATATATAATTACAAATTTTATAATATGTGGGAAAAGATAAGCTTTTTTCCACATATTAACAGTTATCATAATTATACACTATTTTTCCCGGTTATATAAACACCTTTTTAAGGTTTGATATTCGATTCTATAATCTT
>JAITLC010000138.1 GCA_031278095.1 Treponema sp. | reverse complement strand
CTCTTTTTTTCGTTAGGGTCTGGCCGTTACGGTATAACCGGTCTGAAGCGGGCCGGCGCCCTCCCGCCGAATCGGGGACTTCTTTTACAGCCCCTTTATCGCAACCGCCAAACCGTCGCATACAGCCGGAACGTTCTATGATGAAAGACAGGCTCAATCCCCTCATAGGGATGGGGATACAGCAAAATTGTGATGGTAAATTCACCCCGTAATACTTTAAAAAAGTATATAAACGGGAGATTACCATATTGATCAGATCGATATAAAAATCTATTATTAGGTTTTACGGGCGGTAGGATAAAGGCTATTCCGCGTGGTTCGGGACCACGAGACTGCGGGTTCAATTCCCGCCCGCCCGATTTTTCAAAAAAGCGCTCTGGTGCAAGAAACCGGCCGCAGCTTTTTGGCTAACATTTCGATTTTGCCCTGTTCATATCCCATTTCGTTTTCCCGGTGTCTCTGGTTGATCATATCACAATGATTGCGTCTGCCGTTTTATCGGCAGCCATGAATGTACCTGCCAAGAGTCCCCCATAGAGTAATTTGGCGGAGTTAAGTCAATGGAAAAACAATATAATTTAACCGAAGGGATCATTTGGAAAAAAATGATAATTTTTTTTCTGCCTATTCTTGCCGGGAATCTGTTTCAACAGCTTTATACCGTAGTAGACGCCGTCATCATCGGCCAATTTGCGGGGAAAGATGCGCTGGCTTCCATTGACGCCATATACAGTCTGATCAAACTACCCGTTAATTTCTTCGTTGGGCTGTCCACAGGGGCAACTATTATCATTTCCCAATATTTGGGCGCCGGGGACAGCAGGAAACTGTCTATAGCGGTGCATACTGCGGTGGCCTTTGCCTTTACCGGCGGGTTGATTTTATCGGTAGGGGGTATTCTGCTGTCGCCAATATGCCTTCACCTCTTGAAAGTCCCCAATGATATTTATGCTTACACCCTTTCTTATGCGAGAATCTATTTTGCCGGAATGGTTATGTCCATGACCTATAACATCGGCGCGGGCATCCTTCGGGCTGTAGGGGATTCTAAGACACCCTTCTATTTTTTGGTTGCGGCCAGCGCTACAAATGTGCTTTTGGACTTGCTCTTTGTAGGACTGTTCCAGTGGCATACGGCGGGAGCCGCGTTTGCGACGGTACTCTCCCAACTGCTGAGCGTGGTTTTGGTGATCGGCGCGTTACGGCGAACCCGTCTTCCCTGCCGGATAGAGTGGAAAAACATCCGTTTTCACAGGGGCGCGCTGCACAGGATCTTTCTGTTGGGCCTGCCCGGAGGCATTCAGTCCTCTCTGTATCCAGTCGCCAATATGATGATCCAGTCCAATATCAATTCATTTGGTATAAACAGTATTGCGGCGTGGGCAATCTGCGGAAAACTGGACTTTTTAATTTGGCTCATCGTGGATTCTTTTGGCGCCGCTATTTCCACTTTTACGGCTCAGAATTTCGGCGCCCGTCTCTATGGCAGGATCAGGAGCGGGGCGCGTGTCTGTATAGGCATGTCGCTGGTTCCCGTTCTTGCTATTGCTGCGGTTTTGTACCTGGCGTGCGCTCCTTTAGGGCGCTTGTTTGTGAACGATCCTGAAGTTATAGAACTGAGCGCCTCCATCATGCGGTTTCTGGCTCCGCTCTATGTTCTTTATATAGCCGGAGAGGTATTGTCTGGAACGATCCGCGGAACAGGGGAAACATTCAAGCCCATGCTGCTGACGCTTCTGGGGACCTGCGCATGCCGGATCTTCTGGATTTTATTCGTAGTTCCGCTACGGCGGACATTGAAGATGGTTATTTTAAGCTATCCTGTCTCGTGGATCATAACATCGATCTTGTTCATTGTGTTTTATCAGATTTATAAGAGAAAAAAATTGTCTCTGCAATGCCCCGCAACTTAAGGTCTATTCACATAAAAGCCCCGCAACCTGCGGGGCGCTTGTTCAATCGTCAATGGCGGCGTATACCGTTTGGGCAAAACGTTTCGGAAGATCATCATTAGCGCCGGGCCTGCGCTGGATAAGAAATACCGCGATAAGATCCTCTTCCGGGTCTACGCAGTACCAGGTACCCAGCATGCCATCCCAGGCCCATTCCCCTGCCGAGCCGTTTAACCCGGACGCGGCGGTGTCCAGCATGGTTCTAACTCCCAGGCCATAGCCGTAGCCGGCCATAGCAGGGAAGCCGAAATTTTGAAGCTGGGACGGCGCAACGTGGTTCCTGCGGATAAGATCAATAGTTTTTCGGGAAAGCACCCGTTTCCCATCGAGCTTACCGGCGTTTAAGAGCATAAGACCGTATCTCCCCACATCATCCAGCGTGGAGGCTAAACCGCCGCCCCCTGATTCAAAGGCAGGGGGAAAGGGCAGTCCGGCATCGGTACCCAAGTCGGTGATTTCCACAAGGCCCTTTTCCGTAAAGTCGTAAGCCTTGCAGAGCCGCCCCTGCTTTTCCTCCGGAACATAGAAGGCGGTATCATGGAACCCCAGGGGTTTAAAGATCGTCTCTTCCATGTAACAGGAAAGACTTTTCCCTGAAAGCACCTCAATGAGCCTGCCCAGTACATCGTGGGAAAAACCGTACATCCAGTATTCCCCCGGATGGAAACAGAGAGGCGCTTGGGCCGCGGCATCCACTATTTGCGCCGTGGTCAAGGATATGCCCTTTGCCGCATCCCCGGCGGCCTTTTCATTGGCCTCGGCAAGAAAACGGGAAGAGTAACTCTGATCGCCGGGATAGGGGATACCGGATGTCATAGTAAAAAGGTGCTGAAAGGTGATGGGGCAGCGGGCCGGAATCAATTCCATACAGCCCCGGCTGTCATGCCGGGCGACCTTCATATCCGCGAACGCGGGTAAGAATTCCCCTATGGGATCATGGAGCTTAAAAAGCCCCTTTTCATAGAGGGTCATAGCCGCCGCCACCGTAAAGGTTTTGGTCATAGAAAAGATACGGTATATCGAATCGTTTTGCAAGGGTATTTTATTGGCAATATCCTGCATCCCGAAACTCTTCCGGTATGCCCATACGCCGCGGCGGATAATCAGCCCTCCGGCGCCGGCAACCTGGCCTCCATCCACGATCCGCTTTAAATACGCGTCCACATTTTGCAGGCGCTTTGGGCAAAGACCGCTTCCTTCTAGTTTTGTTTCCATGTTATGTTCCTTTTAATAGGTAGAATTAAAGAGAGTATACCCTTCAATGCCTTTCATGTAAAGGAATTGCATTGCCTCATTGAAAATATTACCGGAAAGAGTTCATGCCTGATGAAAATGAGAAGTAAATGTTAAATTGTCGGTCCCTCTCTTCACTTTTAAATCATTTTGTGCTATACTTTCTTTAATGAGCGATATAGTTACGGATTTCCATGTTGACCAGAAGGTGGTTTATCCCAGTCAGGGAGTTGGAACTATACTTTCGATTGAAGAAAAAGTATTCAAAACCGAAAAGATTCTTTATTATACCATCTACCTCGAAGTTTCCGACATGACCATTTTGGTGCCGGTTGGAAAGGCCTCCGGTTTAGGAATCCGCCCCATTGTAAGCCAGGAAGAAGCGGAAAGGGCTGTTGCCCTCATCGGCGAAGATTACGAGCCCATTCCTTCCGATTGGAAGATGCGCTATCAGATGAATCTTGAGTTGCTGAAAAAAGGCAGTGTAGAAGATATTGCTACTATTGTACGTTCCCTCTACCACAGGAGCAAGGTCAAAGAATTGCCCATTCTGGAGCGTAAACTCTACGACTCCGCATTGCGGCTTCTGGAGGATGAAATTTCCTATTCACTCGGGAAAAACAGGGAGGAAATAGAAACTATGATCTTCACCCGCCTTGAGTCCCGGTAGGATGAGTATAGCAGCCATAATCACTGCCGGCGGTTCTTCAAACCGTATGCAGAATGAGAACGGCGGGGAAACTGTCAAAAAGGAATACTGTTCCCTGGGAGGCGCGGAGGATGATGAAGGCAAGCCGCTTACCGTACTTGGATCGGCGGTTTGCGCCTTTGCCGCTTCCCCGCGTATAGGCCCTATCGTCATTGCCGTTACTACCGATACGGAAACAGGTGAATATGCAGCCAGGGCCAGCCTGCCTTCAACGCTCTTGCGAACCGCCTTTGAGAGCAGCGCCGGGCCTTCGGCTTCACCCTGCTCTGTAATCCCTCAAAGTTTAGACAGTCCTCAGACTTTCTCCCAAAGCCCCCGTATACTCTTTGTGCCCGGCGGAAAAACCCGGCAGATTTCGGTGTATCATGCGCTTTCCCTGCTTTCCGCTTATATGCCCGATTATGTGCTCATCCACGATGGGGCGCGGCCCTGGGTGGAATCTTCCCTTATTGAAACTATCATAGACGCGGTTCTTATTTCCGGCGCCGTTATCCCTGTTGTACCGCTCACCGAGACGCCCAAGGAAATAGGCCTCGATAATGTTATCAGGCGGCACCTGAAACGTTCCGAACTGGCAACAGCCCAGACGCCCCAGGCCTTTGCCTTTGCGAGGCTCCTCTATGCCCATGAAAAAGCAGCGGAAAAGGCTTTGAACGAAGGTATTGACTACACCGATGATGCCGAAATCTGGGCTGAATTCTGCGGACCTGTGGCCGCCATCCGGGGTTCCCCCCAGAACCGTAAGATCACCTTTAAAGAGGATTTGCCGGGTTACCGGACGTAAATTCCTGCCGATACTATTATTAAGGAGGTTGCGTCTATGATACGTGTTGGTTTGGGAGAGGATATGCACCGGCTGGTACAGGGGCGGCGTTTTATTCTTGGCGGTGTTGAGATTCCGGCTGAGCGCGGGGAACTGGGCTGCTCCGACGGGGACGTGCTTGCCCATGCGGTAACCGATGCCTTGCTCGGCGCCATCGGTATGGGCGATATAGGCGAACTCTTCCCCCCTTCGGACGATGCTTGGAAGGATGCAGACTCCATGAATTTGCTACGCATAGCCTTTAACCGCATACAGGCATTGGGATGGCGCATGGTCAACATTGACTGTGTGGTCAAATGCGAAAAACCGCACATACTTCCATACCGTCGCCAGATATGCGAGTCTCTGGCAACGGTTCTCGGCGTTCCACCTGAAGCGGTTTTTGTTAAGGGCAAAACCGGCGAGGGCTTAGGCCCTGTAGGAGAAGGCATAGCGGTACAGGCAAGCGCCGTCTGCCTCTTGGAGTGGCCGTGATTAATCTTGAAAGCAAGGGAATAACACGGTGAATTTGGAAAAATCGGATTGCCCGGACAGGAAACTATTATTGGAAAGATCAAAGAAAAACTATAGTAAAGATGTTTCTCCTTCTATATCTTCCCTTCCCGATTGGGAAGTTATTTTCAAAGCCCTGGACGGCTGGCGTGAGGATCTGCGGCGGGAACTGGCCGCCGAACAGAAGACGGAAAAAGTTCCCGGCACAGCCGAGCTTACCGCGGTAACAACAGTTGCAGAGCGTTACCGAATGGACCCCTGGGCGGTTCTGGCGTCCACGATGCTCAGCCTCCGTACTAAGGATGCCGTTACCCTGGAGTCGAGCGGCAGGCTGTTAGAGAAGGCCCCTGACCCGGCCTCCCTCTCCGGCCTTACCGAAGAAGAGATTGCCCGTCTTATCTACCCCGTGGGTTTTTACCGTACCAAGGCGGCAAACCTTAAAAAGATAGCGGCGATCCTGCTGGAAAAATACGCAGGCAAGATCCCCGCCGACATGGACACTCTGCTCAGCCTCCCCGGAGTAGGAAGGAAAACCGCAAATCTGGTGCTTGCCGAGGCATACAACCTCAGCGGCCTGTGTGTGGATACCCACGTACACCGGATCAGTAACCGCGCCGGCTGGGTGTCCGCGAAAACGCCGAACGAAACGGAGCAGGCCTTGAGAATTATCCTGCCCGAAAGGTACTGGAAACCCATTAACCCTTTGCTCGTACTTTACGGTCAGCAGCTTTGCCGCCCTATCAGCCCTTTCTGCTCGTGCTGCGTGATAAAAGCGCATTGCAGGCAAATACAAACAGGCAAGACTCGTTAGCAGTTTGTATGCACTCAGTTTATATGTGAGGCTGTTCCAAAACTTCAGTTTTGGAACAGCAACCTTAAAATCCGTAGTTTCGCAAGGCTGAAAGCCTGAGAAACTGCAAGAGCCTGGTCCAAAATCGTGCGCTTGAGCGCACAGTCAATTAGTTTTGGAACAGGCTCATGTACCCAATGAAAAAATTATTTAACATTAAACAATTGCGCCCCTCCCGCGTTCAACCCTGAAGTGCAACACTTAGCCCAGTAGCCCCTGTACGGGGCGGCTATAGCCATCCCAGACCAGGGCTATAAAAAAACGGCAAAACCCTTATGATGGTGTTTACCCCAACCTCATCAAAAGGAGTAATGCCGTTATGGTCAATTCTAGCACAAATCAGGAAAAATGCTATGCCCATCTGTCCCTCGCAGAGCGGGAGGAGATCGCCGTCGCCCTGGAACAAGGTCAATCCATGCGTTCTATCGCCTTCTCCCTGGGAAGAAG
>JAITLC010000111.1 GCA_031278095.1 Treponema sp. | reverse complement strand
ACGGGGCAATACTGCAGAAGGACATCGGTTTTATTTTTGACGCCGAACCGGTAAAGGTGGAATACGCTCAGATCACCGCGGTGGTGAACGAATACGCTCCGCAGATCGTTCTGGGTTTTACCGATTACGACGCGGCCTACCCCGAATTTCTGCGGCGGCTTAAAAACGCCGGTATCGACAAATATGTGGCCGAATATCAAAAGCAGTTCAGTGCGTTTTATAAAAACAAAAAGTAAAAAGCCATAGCGGGGAAGGAGAAACCGTGTACGCCTATCGTAACCCTGTTATTCCGGGTTTCAATCCTGACCCAAGCGCGTGATGCGACGGGGAAGATTTCTATCTTGTTACCTCAAGTTTTGAATTCTTCCCCGGCGTGCCGGTTTATCATTCAAAAAATCTGGTAAACTGGCGTTGAACCGGCTATTGCCTGTTAGGCAATGAGCAGGTTTCTCTTCCGGGATGCAAAGCTTCGAAAGGGATCTACGCACCGACCCCGCGAAAACATAGGGGCGTATTTTATATGACCACAACAAATGCCGGCGGTAAAGGCAGCTTTATCGTTCACGCCGATACCGTAAACGGCCCCGGGCCGGGCCCCGTGTGGATAGAACCGGAGGCCGATTCCCGGGATACCGGAATTGATCCTTCCCTTTTCTTAGGGACGTTTCCTTATCTTCATTCGCAGACGGGGTTCATACCCAGGGGCTTGCCCCTGCTGCCAAATAATGTAACTGGAATAATGTGAGTGAATAATGAGCAATGAAAGTATATTGGTATGAACCCCGCATGGATTACCGTCTAATCATCCCGGCAATTCCCCGAATCTGCCTGTCCCGGCTGATCAGGAGCAGGAGGAGTCCGATGCCGGCAAAGATGAGGGACTGGGCGGCGAGGGGCATGCCGTAACTTATGATGCGGCCCCGGCCTGCAAAGAGGGACACAAAAAAACTATTCAGCAGAAGCACCGGAACAGAAGCAATCGCCGAAAAGAGTATCATTTTAAGCATGTAGGCAAGGGCGGAGCGGATCGTTTTTTCCAGCGCAATATTTCTGTTTTTCTTCAGGAATACTAACAGCAATACTGTGTTTACTACACTTGAAAGGCTCAGGGCCAGGGCGATGCCTGAACCCCGCAGGGGCCTTGCCAGAAAGACTGCCAGGCTGATGTTGCAGCCTAAGGAGATGATCCCTGCAATGGTAGGGGACTTTGAATCGCTTTGGGCGTAGAAGGCCGGGGCCAGGATGCGGTTCAGCGCGATGAAGTAGAGGCCGGGCATGTGAAAGTGAAAGGCTGCCAGCGTCAGGCGGACGGAAGCTTCGTCAAAGCGACGGCTTTGAAAGAGGAGGCGGATAAGGTTTTCACCCTGGCAGAGGGAAAAGAAGGTGATGGGAATCGTGATGAGGGTGATGACATTCATTGCACCGCCGAGCCGTTCGTTGTATATTTCCCAGCGGCCCGATTTTACGTACTCCGCCAGATCCGGCAGTAACACTGTTCCTATGGAAACGGCAAAAACCCCCAGGATCAGTTCCTGCAGGCGGAGGGAGTATTGCAGGCTTGATACCACCCCCTCTCCCGCGTTTCCCGCCAGGGCGGTGGACACAAGGTCGTTGATCTGGTAGGCGGCCATGCCGATGATCGTGGGACCGACAAGGTGCAGTACCTTTCGTGTACCGGGATTGTCGAGGGCGCGTTTGAGGTTTACAAAGAAAAATGCGCAACCCTTTTTCAGCACAAAGGGGAACTGTATCGCCGCTTCCAAAAGGCCCCCGATAAAGATACCTGCAGCCAGGGCGCGGGCCGGATTTTTCATGAAGGGGCTTAGGCCGTAAGCGCAGAGAATCGTTACAATGTTGAGCAGGATCGGCGCCAGCCCCGACGGAGTAAAGATCTTCAGGCTGTTGAGGATGCCCTGGAATAGAGCCGCAAGGGAGATGAAGGCCAGAAAGGGAAACATGATCCGCGTCAGTAATACTGTTTCGTCAAGTTCCTCCAGTCCGAATACAGGTACGATAAGGGGAGTGATGAGGATGCCGATCATCACCGCCAGGCTTACAAAAAACGTGAGAAAGGTAAATATGCAGGAAAGGAATTCCCTGCGTTCCTCCGCGGCCCCCTCCTTTCCCGCTTCTTCGTTCAGAAGATACTCTTTGAATGTGGGGATAAAGGCCACCGCAATGGAGCCTTCGGCAAAGAGACGGCGGAAGAGGTTGGGGATCATGAAGGCTACGGAAAACGCATCGGAGAGGGCGCTTGTTCCCAGAAGGCTTGCCTTGGTCATCTCCCGGAGAAGTCCCAGTATGCGGGAAACAAACGTTAAAAGGGAAAGAATGGAACCGTGTTTCAACAGTGAGGATTTGGATGCGGAATCCTGAGTTGACTTCATCTAAAGTCCTGGGGCCTGTTGGTGATGATTCCCTCGCAGCCCTTTGAAAGAAGCTTTGCCGCCAGGGCGGTATCATCCACCGTCCAGGGAACCATGGGCCTGCCTTCGATACGGGTGAAACGGAAATAGTTAAAACTGTTTACCTGAAGGTGTACCGGTTTGAGATAGTCGCAGCGGGAGAAGATGCGCCCGAAACCCCAGCGGAACAGCAGGGGCACCTCCCTGTCCACGCTCCAGATGACGGCTGTGGGAACGGCGGGACAGAGTCTTTTGAAGGCGGCGACGGCAAAAGGATTGAATGAAGAAACAGTTACCGCATGCAGGGCCCTCTCTCCCATGCTCTTGAGTTTTTCCGCCAGCAGGCCCGGCAGGGGGTCGTGTCCGGTGAGACTTGTTTTTAGTTCTATATCGATGTACATGCCGGGACAAAATTCTTCCAGCACCGTTTCGATGAGGGGAGGCGTTTCTCCCTTACCCACGTCGATTTTTTTTATTTCATCATATTTAAGATCCGCAATGGCCCTTTCGTCTCCGGCCCGGCGTTTGAAGTCGTCGTCATGGGCCACCACCATTTCTCCTGATGCGCATACATGAATGTCCAGTTCGATGCCCGGAGCGCCCAGTTCCCTGGCCTTTCCGAAGGCGGCCATGGTATTTTCCGGTTCCAGGGAAGAACAACCCCGGTGGCTAAAGAGAAGGGGCCGGCTCCTGTCCGGCAAAAGAGGGACACGGTTCATGATTCAACCTCCGAAGGGGAAGGCCGGTCTCCAGCCCCGCCTTCCACTATTGATTTTAACACAGCCAATTCTATTTCCGCGGAAAGTTCCCGGTTTCCGCGGAGCTTTTCGATTTCGGCTTTAAGATTTGCAGTTTCCGTTTTTAGCTCTTCTGTTTTTGCCTTGAGTTTCCCGGCTTCCGTTTCCGCCTCCAGAACAAGATCCTCTTTTTCCGCTTTTCCGGCAAGTTCAATCCTGCCTTCCCGGATACGGATTTCTTTTTCCAGCCTTTCCAGTTCCCTTCCGTTCAGCTTGAACTGGGTAAGCAGGGAAAGGAGATATTCTTTTTCACTCCTGTTTTCCATAATTGGATCCTTAATTCGTATCTGTCTATAATAGAGTTGTTCAGAAACTTCAGTTTCTGAACAAATTCCACTAAAAAATGCAAGACTTGTGAGATAACCAACCGGGTTATCGAACAAGTCTAATGACATTGTAGACAGACTACCTTATAAAAAGTTTTGTCCATAGGGAAAGATCCCGGCGGTTCCATCATCTGCTTTTTCCACTGTACCGGTAAGTCCGGCTTTGATCCATAGCATCGGCCGGCCGGACAAGTCCGGCATCCAGCCTTTTAAGGAAGCACTGAATCCGGAATACCCATTTTTTCCTTGAAAGAACCGGAAGCGGCGATAATTTTTACTTTTTGTCCGATAATACATTAAGGGAGGCTGTTCCAAAACTTCAGTTTTTGGGACAAGCCCAAGGGTAATTACAAGGTGTCAAAATTAGCGTTTCTCCTGTTTCTTCCGGTTTCGCTCTTGGCCCAGCAAAATGCCGGGGAGGCGGCATTCAAAAACAGTGCTCCAGGACCTTTTTCCATGGTGGAGCGATCCGACTGGTCTCGTTACGATAACGGGAAATATACCGGTCATGTTTACCGGGAAGTCCGGGCTTCGATCAATCCGGTTTATCCTGAGGGTAAAGGGATCGCTCTTTACCGGGGGAACTTTCTGCTTCTTGAAGAGACGCTGAGAGATATGCGCCAGAGCGCCAGGGCGGTGGATGATGTGATCCCGGTAAGCTTCCGGGTTTTCCCCGACGGACAGATGGAAATCGAAGAGGATAACGGCCTTCCGGCCCTGCGGGGTTTTCCTGCCTTTCCCGCCGGAGTAATCCGGCCCGGCGCACGGTGGAAAGCTCCCGGCATCCGTATGGCAGATCCCCTGAATGAAGGTAAAGCGGACGCGCTTCTCTTTTTGGCCGAATATGAATACCACGGAACGGAAACATACAAAGAAATTCCGGTACACAGAGTTTCTGCAAAATATGCCGTCCGTTTACCTACAGGTTCCCGTCTCTTCTCCCGGGTACAGGGCTCCCACACGGTAGAAATACTCCTCCGTGTAGAAGATTCACTCCCTTTCATGATGCGGGATATTCTTGATGAAACCTACACTTTTACTGACGGTACTACGCTGCGTTTCCGGGGCTTTACATTCACCTTTAACGATTCACGCATTCCCCTCAACCGGGAAACCATCATACCGGAAGTGGAAAAGAAACTGCATATTCCTCCGGAGAAATTTGAAAAAAACATCGAAGTTGTTTCCGTACCGGAAGGGATAAAACTTACCGTAAAAGACATCCGCTTTGTACCCGATTCCGCAGAGTTCCTGCCGGAAGAAAAAGACCGCCTGGATTCCATAGCGGCAGCCCTGCAGACGGCTCCACAGAAGAGCTTCCTTGTGGAAGGACACACGGCATCGGTGGGGCGTCCGGAAGGAGAGATACAACTTTCCGTAGAGCGTGCAAAACGCATGGTTGATGAAATGGTAAAACGGGGCATCCCCGAAGAGCGTTTCTTCTACAAGGGCTGGGGAGGAAAGAAACCCCTTGCGGACAACTCCACAGAAGAAGGCCGCCGCCTAAACCGCCGGGTAGAGATAACAATTCTGGACTAGTACCTTGATTCGCAGGCCCGGGTTCATACCCGGGGGCTTGCCCCTGCTGCGAAATAATGTAATCAGAATTCGGTATGTTTAGCCCAATCAAGGTACCGGCTTCGTTCAAAAAAAACTATCCCAGATATTGAGTCAATACCTTCAGGAGTTCATTAAAATCAAGAGGCTTACCCAGATGACTGTTCATGCCTGCAGCAAGGCACTGTTCAATGTCTTCCTGGAATACATTGGCTGTCATGGCGATGATGGGTACCCTTTTTGCCTGTCCTATATCCATGCCCCGAATGAGCCGGGTAGATTCATAACCCCCCATTTCCGGCATCTGTATATCCATGAGGATCAGATCGTAGCCTCGTGGATCCGCAGCATATTTTTCAAAGGCAATTTTTCCGTTTTCCGCTTCATCAATAATAATACCGGTGGGTTCCAGCACGGTTCTTACAATTTCCCGGTTGATATCAATGTCTTCTACCAGAAGAATCCGGCGGCCATTGAAATTCTGATCCCGGTTTTTTTCTTCAGGATCTTTTTCGGGGGCATCATACGCATTGTTTATGCTGCCTTTCGGTATGCGGATAGTAACGATGAAAGTGGAGCCCTTGCCCGGTTCCGATTCAAGCCTGATTTCCCCGTTCATTAATTCTACAATTTTTTTGGAGATCGCCAGCCCCAGTCCGGTACCGCCGAATCTCCGGGATATGCTGTTGTCCGCCTGTTCAAAGGAACGGAAGAGCCTTGACCGCTGTTCTTCTGAAATACCGATTCCCGTATCCTGTACTTTTATTTCCAGCGTACAAAGCGTCTCTCCCTCCTCCGTTTTTGTTTCTTTCAGCAATTTTGTTGCGATACTGATTGAGCCGTATTCCGGCGTAAATTTGATGGAATTGGTAAGCAGATTGCTTATCACCTGGGCAAGCCGCTGATCATCGGCAATGATATGGGAAGGAACGGCAGGATCGATAAAGAAATCAAATTTCAGTTTTTTCTCTTCCAGCTTGAATTCGAGAACATCAACAATCCGGTG
This sequence comes from Treponema sp., assembly GCA_031278095.1. Taxonomy (GTDB): domain Bacteria; phylum Spirochaetota; class Spirochaetia; order Treponematales; family Breznakiellaceae; genus JAIRNJ01. The sequence continues at coordinate 6,923 of JAITLC010000111.1, read as the reverse complement.
CAGCATCCCGTTGAAGTTGAATTCCGCGGGGGAAAGTTCAAAGTGATCCGCCTCAATTTTGGACATATCAAGAATATCGTTGATTACACCCAGAAGGTGGGTGGAGGCTCCCTTGATCTTGTCCAGGCAGTAATTCTTTTGCTCTATATCCAATGCAGGCCGCCCGATATTCGCCATGCCGATAATTGCATTGAGCGGGGTGCGGATCTCATGGCTCATGTTGGCAAGAAAATTGGACTTTGCCCGACTGGCTTCCTCCGCCCGTTTTACGGCATTCTGAATCTCGGTAGTATCGTGCAGGATCATCAGGGCGCCCTCATGCCCTTCTTTCTCATCAAACATGGGTGTAAAAAGAAGCTCATAATCCCTCATGCCGCCGGTTCCGCCCATGTCCATCTGTTCCTTAAGGACTACCGGTTTATGATCCTGGATTGATTTTTTGAAAATATGATTTAACTTTTCCAGTTTGGCTTCATCACTAAAATTGCCGAACACTTCCGAAAAGGTTCGTCCGGCGATAAGGCTGAATTTTTTTATTCCGGTTTTTTTGAGGAAAATATCGGCGCAGTAGAGAATATATCCTTTTTCATCAAACAGAATCAAAATTTCGGGACTATAGTTCAGGATCAGCGTCATGTATTGATCCTGTCTCAGCCTTTCTGTCCTGAGTATATTGTCTACGTTTTCCTTTGCAACACTGGTGATCCTGATCCGTTCCAGAGTCCGCTGGGACATTTCAGCCTGCCTGGTAACACGTTTCAGTTCCTTGCGGAGGAAGGCGATTTCTTCTGCGTCTCTGCGGACAGTTTCCGGCAAATCCCCCATTCCCAACCCCTATATAATGTCTGTCCATAATGTAGACACATTACGGACAGGCTGTTTAAAATGGTCTGTCCACAAACCAACCGGCTTTCCGGAGCCATTTCCAAAATTCAGGTTTTTTCGGGAATGGCTTCGGAAAAAGCGGCCAAAAGCCCGATTTTCCTCTAAATCCAAGACTGTTTTCCCAAAAGCTGAAGTTTTGGAAAAGCCCCTGTGGACAGACACTATATAAGACATGCAGTAAAAGTACAGTTATGAAAACGGTTGATCAGTTCTCCCCTTTCCGTCCGAACAGGACATATCTCTCCGCCTGAATAGCAGAACAGATACTTTTTTTGCTGCCCTATACATTCTCTCACCTTTTCCATTTCCGCAGTGGTATTGGCGTCCAGCACCAGATACCGGGTAAGGCAAGCAAACAGGAGGAGTACGGAACCCGTATTTTTTTTCAGAATTCCTTCCAGTGCATCGGCGGCAGTACGGACTACATCCACATAGCCGATATCCCCGATGGAGATGGTAGCGTTTTCCGGCACATAACCGCCGCAGGCGGCATAGCCCTCTTTGGTAATCACATAGATTGAACGGGCTACAGGTTTGGTACCGTCATTATAATCGATCATAAACGGAAAGGAAGAGGTTTCCCAGCCTCCCGATTCCCTCTGAAGTCCAAGATCCTTCAGATAGGAAAGGATCGGCATATTATTCACCTCCATGATGACATTTTTATATGATTTGGTAATAATACCCCGTTTTTTCTGGACCTTCTCTTCCGGAATGGAAGCCGTGAAGAAAGAAGGGTGCAGATCCCCAAAAAGCAGAGCAAAGACCAGCCTGTCTTTGCTGCATTCTCCGTTGAAAATAGTTTCATTTTTCCTGGGGTTAGTTGAGGAGTCAACGGCCAGCGTTCCAAAAAGGGGAATGCCTTCGGAGATCCGGTTAAGGCTCTCCACAACGGCATCACCGCCCAGGCTGACAATATAGGGAGCAAAAACGAGCGCCAAGGCCGGTTTCCCCTCACCTCCTTCACAGGCCTTTTTGTAGGCTTCTCCTATGGGGCTGTCCTGTTCCGCACTTAAAGAAGAGGTAACTCCGGCGGAGAAGATCACCTCATCACCGGTGAGCACTATAAGGCTCAGCATGATTTCGCCCAGTTCTCCGGCGGCGGCGTTTCCGATAGTAGTACAGCCGATCACATCAAAGGGCAAAGCTTTACAGAGGTTTTGTATTATTCCGGTATTGAGGAATTCAGGGTAACAGACTATTATCCCCAGGCTGTGGGATTTGAGTTTTTCAAGATCAAGCTGATCAAGCATCTCCTTTACGGCGATCTCTTCATCATCAATCTCGAAAGTAACAGCATTTTGCGCCTCTATCATAACACCTCCCTGCATACAGGCATGCTTGAAATATAGTAATTAGAACCTCCAGGTTCCAATTATACATGAAAATACTCATGTTTACTAGATTTCCAAGGATGTTTTTTGACTGCGAAGCAGAATGATGTCCCAAAATCCGCCGGCGCCGGAGAGCTTCCCCATACCAAGATTTCCGGACAAAAAAACCTGAACGAATAGCGCCAAGCCTTTTCCGGTCACGATAAAAACACACAGTTTGCGGTGCATTGTGAGCACAATGCGCCGCAAACTCCGGTAAAAGAGAAAACGGGGCTGTCCGGGATTTGGTTACTTCCCGGCCGGCCTGTTTTCTTAGTAGTCCATTCCTCCCATTCCTCCCATTCCGCCGCCGGGCATGGGGGGCGGATCTTTTTTCTCGGGAATGTCCGTGACGGCGCATTCGGTGGTGAGAAGGAGGCTGGCAATGGAGGCCGCATTCTGCAGGGCGGTACGGGTAACCTTTGCCGGATCGATGATGCCTGCTTTTACCATGTCCACCCACTCCATCCTGGCAGCGTCAAAACCGATACCCTTCTTTTCGCTTCTGGCCTTCTCGGCAATAACGGCGCCGTCAAGCCCGGCATTCTCCGCTATCTGGCGGATCGGCTCTTCAAGAGCCCGCTTCACAATCTTGAAGCCGACTTTTTCGTCGTCGGTAAGGCCCGAAACATCGGCCTTGTCCAGGGCGAGAGCCGCCTGAATTAGAGCCAGTTCGCCGCCGGGGACGATTCCCTCGTCAATGGCCGCCCGTGTCGCGGAAAGAGCGTCTTCCACCCGGTGCTTTTTCTCTTTCAGCTCCACTTCGGTAGCGGCGCCTACATTGATCACGGCCACGCCGCCGGCAAGTTTTGCAAGCCGCTCCTGAAGTTTTTCCCGGTCATAGTCGGAAGTGGTATCTTCAATCTGAGCCTTGATCTGGGCAATCCTGTCCTGAATATCCTTCGCCTTGCCGGCGCCATTGATGATTGTGGTGTTATCCTTGTCAATCTTGATGGTTTTTGCCTTGCCGAGCTGGGAAATTTCGGTATTCTCCAGCTTGAGGCCGAGTTCTTCGGAGATCACCTCTCCTCCGGTGAGGATGGCAATGTCTTCCAGCATGGCCTTGCGGCGGTCGCCGAACCCGGGGGCTTTGACCGCACAGGCCTTGAGGGTGCCCCGGAGGCTGTTCACTACCAGGGTAGAGAGAGCTTCACCATCCACATCTTCGGCAATGATCAGGAGGGGCTTGCCGCTCTGGGCAACTTTTTCAAGCAAGGGCAGCATGTCCTTCATACTGGAGAGTTTCTTGTCATGAATAAGAATGTATACATCTTCGTATACGCTGGTCATGGTATCCCGATCGGTAACAAAGTAGGCCGAAATATAGCCCCGGTCAAACTGCATACCTTCCACAAATTCAATGGAAGTATCCATTGTTTTGGACTCTTCCACGGTGATGACGCCGTCCTTGCCGACCTTTTCCATGGCATCGGCAATGGTATTGCCGATTTCGCTGTCATTGTTGGCGGAAACACTTGCAACATGGGAGATCTCTTCCTTGTCCTTGATATCCTTGGAATTCTTCTTGATCTCTTCTACGGAAATTTCCACGGCTTTATCGATGCCCCGTTTAAGCTCAATGGGGGTCATGCCCGCGGCTACGGATTTGAGACCTTCCTTTACCAGGGAGTAGGCCAGAACGGTAGCGGTTGTGGTGCCGTCTCCCGCCACATCGTTGGTTTTCGTGGCTACTTCCTTGAGAAGCTGAGCTCCCATGTTTTCATAGGGGTCTGCCAGTTCCACTTCTTTTGCTACGGAAACGCCATCTTTGGTAACGGTCGGAGCGCCAAATTTCTTGTCCAGAAGGACATTGCGCCCTTTGGGGCCTAACGTTACCTTGACTGCCTTCGAAATTTGCTCAACTCCGGCAAGTAACTTGCGCCGGGCTTCTTCATTGAACAATAACTGTTTAGCCATAATCTACTCTCCTCTTGAGTATATTTTAATAATAGGTATCCCGTCCTGCGGGATACGCCCTGAAAAGGGTTCCCATATAAAATACTAAATTACGTCCGTAACGGCAATACCAAAATGGAAAATTTATGGCATAATCGGTTTAATTGGGGGCTTTATGGATGTAGAAATTTATACAGACGGAGGCTGTTCGGGGAATCCCGGACCGGGCGGCTGGGCTTATATAATTACCGGGGGGAAAAAACCCATCAGGGAAGAGTGGGGAGGGGAAAAAGACACGACCAACAACAGGATGGAACTTATGGCGGTCATTTCCGCCCTGGAAAAACTGCCTTATCTGGATCTCACTGTGGAAAAAATCACCCTTTACACGGATTCCCAGTATGTTCAAAAGGGCATCACCCAGTGGATTCACTCCTGGAAACGGAATAACTGGCGTACCGCAGGAAAGGAACCGGTAAAAAACAGGGAACTCTGGCAGCGTCTGGATGCTCTTTCATCCGGCCTTCCTCTGAACTGGGTCTGGGTTAAAGGGCACGCGGGGAATCCCCTCAACGAATATTGTGACGCTCTTACCCAAAAAGCCATAAAAAGCCTGTCTTGCAGTTTTTCAGGCTTTTAGCCTTACAAAACTACGGGATTTAAGGCCGCTCTCCCAAAAAATGAAGTTTTGGGAGAGCCTCTTTAAACATGCAATTTCGCAGGGCTAAGGAAGCACCGATTTATTCAATCGAGAATACATCAGTGCTGCTTTAATGCGGTATTTACGCAATAAAATGAGCAAAATACACAGGGAAACGCCGACCGGAAGGCGGGGGTTCATACCCAGGGGGCTTGTCCCTGCCGCGAAATAATGTAATCGGAATTAATAGGGGTAAATAACGAACAAAGAAGGTATAAATTGTTATGAATCCTGCATACAATTCATCCCTTACATGGCGCCGATCGGCGTTTCGCAATTTTTTCTTTTCGTATGAACCCTTGTTTCCGCTTAAGTTAGGTATTATACTTCTAAAAAGATGAAACCTGAATGACAATCTGATGTTTTAACAATGGAGGCTGTTCCAAAACTTCAGCTTTTGGAACAAACTCAGTGATATACTAAATCTAAATAAGGAGTAAATATGAAATATGTCAGATTAATGATTCTATTATTGCCGGTTCTTCTTGTGACGCTGGCCTGTAAAAGTGCTCCCACGGCAAGCGAGGAGCCGCCTGCCGAAAGTTTGACCACCCCATCTCAAACAATTACTCAGCCGGATCAGGCCTCTTTAAGTGCCCTTGACCAGTCGGTAGCGGATCTGGAGCGCCTTCGTCAGTTTGCAATTGATATCGAAGGCCCTTCATGGTTTCCCGATCAGTGGGATACCGCCGAAGCCCAATATAATGAAGCCAAATCAAAAACCCGGCGGGATACTCCGGAACAGGTTAAGGCAGCCGCCGCTGCGAATAATACCGCGGCAGCTTCTTTCCAGAGCCTGATCGATCAGAGTCTGCCGCTTTATGCCCAGGTACGGGAGGATCAGATTATTTCCGTACGGGAAGACGCCCTTGCGGCGGGTATAGGGGATCTTGCCCCCGATTATCTGCTTATGGCGGATAAAACCGTTCTGGAGGCCCAGACGAAGTATGAAGACAAAGACTACTACGGGGCTATTGCTTCGGCTTTTCAGGCGGTAGACATGTATGAAGCCCTGGTGGACGGCTGCACTGCATATTATGTCCGGCAGGAGATTGAAGATCGCGATTTTATCCGCTACGATCCTGAAAATTTTGACCGGGCCGATGAGGCGGGACTTTCCGCCATTGCGGATTATGAGGCGATGGATCCGGAGAGCGCCAAGGAGAAGGCTGAAGAAGCCCGTCTTCGTTACAATTTGGTGCTTAATACCGGTTGGCAGTCTTATGCCGCGGAAAAAGGCGCCGCTTCGGCGGATAAGCGGCAGGAGGCCTTAAAACTCAAGGCGAATGTGGCTGTCCGGAGTGATTTTGAGGCGGCTTCCCGGATCTTTGATCAGGGGAATTCTGCCTTTAAGGCGGAAGATTATCCTGCGGCGGCGGATTTCTTTGTCGATGCGGAATCCCGTTTTATTACAATCCGGGGGATTGCAGAACAGAAACGGCAGGCCGCGGAGAACGCAATCCGGAAGGCCGATGAAAAAATGGTGGAAAGTGAAGCTAATGCAGAAAAGGCTGAGGCAATATTAGGAGGAGGTTCATTATGAGGAGTAAAGGTTTTCTTTTACTGCTGATTCTCTGTTTTGCAGGGATGCAGGTTTTTGCACAGAATCTTGTCTCTACGTCCTGGTTGCCCGAACCGGGTTTACCGGAATTTTTTACCGGCGCTGCCGAACAATATCCGGAATCTCCGATTTCCGGTTTTGGAGGGGTAGCCGAGATCCTCTGGGATTTGGGCGACGGTTTTTTGCCCGAACCGATGGTGTTTTTTCCGGTTGCGTCCCTGGCGGCCGCCGCAGATACCGATGCAGAGCCGGTTATTCCCAGGAGTATCCGGAACAATCAGTATTATATCGAAAGTTTAAGGTTCAACAGGATGGCCAAACAGACCTACGATGAAGGCGATTATGATGTATCGGCTACCTATGCGGCCGAAGCCCTCCGTTATGCCCAGCTTTCCGATGAATATGTAGCCCTCCAACTGAGAATCAAGGAAGCCAATGACGCCATCTCCGCAGCCAAAGCCCGGATTGACTGGGTTGTTTCTGTAGGCGCCGCAAAGAATTATCCCAG
>JAITLC010000051.1 GCA_031278095.1 Treponema sp. | reverse complement strand
GGAAGCACTGATTTATTCAATCGAGAATAAATCAGTGCTGCTTTAATGCGGTATTTGCGCAATGAAATGAGCAAATACACAGGGAAACGCTGATTGGCGTCATTTAATCAGCGTTTCCCCAAGGAAGCTGTCCCAAAAACTGAAGTTTTGGAACAGCCTCGGTTGTTATTCGGAAAACTGAAGTTTCCGAATAACTCTAATGGCGGGATAGTTCCCGAAAAGAAAGGTACAGTGATGAGCGATGATTATGAAGGGATAGATGAGGATATAAGTTTTCTGGAAGACAGGCCTTCCGACGCAGATGCGGAAGATGTTATTGTCGGTTTTGGGCAGGATACGCTGGGGTTTGATGCGCCCATCTACCGCTTGAGGCTTTTCTATTCCCATGATACTTTTCTCGCTTTTTACAAGGGCGATCCTTTAAGCCGCGGTGATATGGTGCTGGTGCCTACCCGTTACGGCAGGGATCTGGCCCAGGTGATAGGCCCAGTGAACCGTAACGGCGGCACGGTTTCCGGAGAAATAGCCCTTATTGAACGTCCTGCTTCAGACGAAGATCTGGAAAAGGCCAGGCGCAACAGGGAGCTTGAGGCGGAAGCCTTCTCCGTCTGCAGGAAAAAGATTGAAGACCACCGGCTGGATATGAAACTGGTATCGGTGCATTATCTTCTGGAAGAGCCCAAAATACTTTTTTTCTTTACCGCCGAAAACCGTGTGGATTTTCGGGAACTGGTAAAAGATCTTGTAGGCGTGTTCAAAACCCGGATAGAACTGCGGCAGATTGGGGTACGGGACGAAGCCAGGGTAGTCGGCGGTCTGGGAGTTTGCGGCAGGGCCTACTGCTGCCATTCGGTATGCGACAAACTCAGGGCTGTTTCCATCAAGATGGCCAAAGATCAGAATCTCTCCCTCAATTCCATGAAAATTTCAGGCCCCTGCGGCAGACTTCTCTGCTGCCTGTCCTATGAACACAATTTCTACAACGAACAACGGCGGCTTATGCCCCAGGAGGGAGTGCGGCTTTCCGTCGAAGGGGAACAGTGGAAGGTTATTGAGGTGAATGCGGTTCTGGGGCAGTTGAAGCTTGCCTCCGAAGACGGTCGAATTATGAATATAGAGGCTTCCCGGTGTGAAAAAGTTGATAACCGCTGGACTATCTCGCGGCCTTAGCCACATCGCAGATTCTGCGGGCCATATTTTCCAGGGTAACCTGTTCCATCACATGGCCCAGTTCATAAGCCACTCTGGGCATGCCGTACACCACGGCGCTATGCTCATCCTGCCCGAGGGTCATGCCCCCTTCCTGATAGATCTTTCCCAGATTTTCAGCCCCGTCCCGGCCCATGCCGGTCATGATCACTCCCAGGGCGTGATTCTGGTAGGATTCTGCAACAGACTCAAAAAGTACGTCTGCACTGGGTCTATGACCTGAAACCGGGGGAGCATCGGACAGATGGGCTATTGATGCCAGAGACTTTTTTTCCACTTCCAGGTGTTTATTTCCTTGGGCAATGAGAACCCGTCCGGGTTTTATCAGGTCGCCGTCTTCGGCTTCCTTGACTTCCAGGGGACATATCCTGTCCAGACTCTTGGCAAACTCGTTGGTAAAGCCCGGAGGCATGTGCTGAACAACAACAATAGGAACCATAAGGTCCGCATCAAGTTTGGAAAAAACCGTCCGTAAGGCATCGGGGCCTCCGGTGGAGATGCCGATGGCGATTATCTCTGTTTTACCGGGCTTGCGGAGGGGCACCGGCGCCTTGGCAGGACTAACCGGTTTGAGATTGAGGATGCTTTCAATACTGGAAGGGGCGCTTTCCAGTTTTTTGGGATATTGGCCGGGAGAAAGAACTTTTTTGCCCTGGCTGCGCCGGTATGCGCTGCCGTAGGCTACGAGCATGCTGGCGAGGGTATCTTTTACTACATGGAGATCTTCCGACACCGAGCCTGAAGGTTTCTGGATAAAGTCACTGGCTCCCAGGGCAAGGGCTTCCATGGTTATCTCCGCCCCGCGGGCAGCAATGGAAGACAGAATGACCACCGGAACGGAGATCTTCATCTTCTTCCGTTCCTTGAGGAATTCGATGCCATTCATTTCGGGCATCTCCAGATCCAGGACGATAACATCCGGTTCTACACGGGGAATCTTCTGCAGGGCAAAACGCCCATTCATGGCTTTATCTGCAACCACAAGACCCGGCGTGGCTTCCACCATCCTGCCGATAAGGTTACGCATCAATGCAGAATCATCTGTGATTAATACACGAATTTCGTCAGCCACGGTATGCTCCGGTTATGTAAATTTGCGATATAAAGTTGCCCATTGGGTTTTGATAAACTCGAATTTGGTGTCCATACCGAACAGAGATTCAGAATGACCGATGAAAAGGAAGGATTTTGACGCCATGGAATCCCAGAAACGGCTCATGACCGTGGTCTGGGCAGCCTCATCGAAATAGATTATTACATTTCTACAGAAAACCACATCAAGATTACGCAGACCCGAATCGTTTTTAAGATTGTGATAATCAAACCGGATCTTGCTCATCAGATCCGGTTTGACCTTGTAGCCTCCCTCCGCCTTGTTAAAGTATTTTTTCAGGTAGGGATCGGGGATACCGGCGATACGGGTGTCGGCATAAAAGCCTTCCTTGGCAGTCATAAGGCATTTAAGGCTTATATCGCTGGCTACAATTTCAAATTTCCAGGGCGGGGGGAGGATCTCGCTCATCAGCATGGCGATGGTATAGGGCTCTTCTCCGGTGGAACAGCCAGCGCTCCAGATCTTGAAGGTGGTAAGACCCCCTCGCTTGATTTTTATCAACTCCGGAACCACATAGTGTTCCAACGCGTCAAAATGGGCCTGATTCCGGAAAAACCGGGTAAGATTAGTGGTTATGGAGTCAAGAAAATTTTTGAATTCTTCTTTGTCTTTGGTAATGGAGCCATAGTAATTTTTTACCGTAACCCCGGGCCTGTCGCGCAGCCGTTCCTTGAGCCTACTCTCCAGAATAGATCTATTTGAGGCCGTAAAATTGATACCGCTCTCATTGTATATGAGTGTCCGGTACTGCTCAAAATCGGCATCGTTAAAAAATACAACATCACCCATAATATCTAGTCTATGAATCCAGATAAAAATGTCAATGAGGAAAATTGATATTGACCAAAACAAGGGCGATTGAGATAATTCTTATACATGCACAAGGGGTGGACGGGAAGTAACCAAATTCCAGACAACCCCGTCGTACTGTCAATTTCCTTACGCTCGCGGCCCGGAACATTCCCCCGAGCGAACGAAAGTGAGCGAAGGTTCCCCTCAGGAGGGACACATGAACAAGTTTATTTTCGTCTCGGGCGGCGTGTGTTCCAGCTTGGGGAAGGGCGTTGCCGCTTCTTCCCTTGGGGCACTGTTGGAAGGGCGGGGATTGAATGTCCGCATGGTGAAGTGCGATCCCTATATCAATGTAGACGCAGGAACCATGAGTCCCTACCAGCATGGGGAAGTGTATGTTACCGATGACGGCGCCGAGACGGATCTTGACCTGGGAAACTATGCCCGTTTTACCAAAGGCTCTCTTTCCAGAGCCAATTCAATTACCACCGGGCAGGTATACGAGGCGGTAATCCGCAAGGAGAGGGAAGGCCGTTATCTGGGCCGTTGTGTCCAGGTGATCCCCCATATCACCGACGAGATCAAGGCCCGGATTCTTGCGGTGGCCAAGGAAGATCCCGATACCGATGTAATAATTGTGGAGATTGGCGGAACAGTAGGAGACATTGAATCTATTCCCTTTCTGGAAACCGCCCGGCAGATTATCCACGAAATGGGCCGGGAAAATGTGCTTTCCGTTCATTTAACTCTGCTTCCCGAAGTGGCGGGCGGGGAACTCAAGACCAAGCCTACCCAGCACTCGGTCAAGGCAATGCAGGAACAGGGAATTCAGCCCGATATTCTTATCTGCCGGGCTCCGGTGATGCTGGACGAAGCCACGCGGCGCAAGATCGCCCTGTTTACCAATGTGGCCCCCGACGCTGTTTTTACCTCCTACGATGTAAGTACCACCATCTACGAGATCCCCTTGATCTTCTCGGAACAGAAACTCGATCAGGTGGTGCTGAACCGGATGGGTGTGGAAAGCCGTCATGCAGACCTGAGTTCATGGCGCTCCATGATGGAACGTTTTGCCGCCCGGAAAGGCAAGGTACGGATCGGTATTGTGGGTAAGTACATGGAACTCCACGACGCGTATAAATCGGTGTATGAAGCCCTCTTCCATGCCGGCCTTGAAGGGGGCGTCGAAGTAGAGCTTGCTAAAATTGATTCTTCCCGGCTGGAAGGTTTGGATAATGTAGATTCCATTTTGGGGCCCGGGGCGGAGGACGGCGGCGTTGATGGGATTCTTGTGCCCGGCGGCTTTGGACAACGGGGGATCAACGGTATGGTTAAGGCTGCCGCATGGGCCCGGGTCAACAAGGTGCCCTATTTCGGTGTATGCCTTGGTATGCAGATCATGGTGATAGATTGGGCCCGCCATGTCCTGGGCTGGGAGGATGCGGATTCCACCGAGTTTAATCAGGAAACCCGGCACCCGGTGGTAAGTCTTATGGAAGAACAGGAAGACATTACCGCCTACGGGGCCACCATGAGGCTGGGAAACTGGGACTGTGTTGCCGAACAGAATACTCTTATTCTGGCGGCCTATAGTAATAAAAACATTGGGGAACGGCACCGGCACCGTTACGAATTTGCCAACCGCTACCGTCAGGAGATGTCCGCTGCGGGTTTGAGGCTTGCGGCCTTTACCCCCGACGGTAAACTGGTGGAGTGCGTGGAATGGCCGGATCACCCCTGGGGTCTGGGCGTGCAGTTCCATCCGGAATTCAAATCCAAGCCTACTTCCGCCGCTCCTCTTTTTCGGGACTTTATTGCCGCGGCACGGGATGTACGCGCCAAAGGAGCGCAGTGAGGATTTTGCCGTGAAATATGCGCTGCCCTTCTTTTTTTTACTCTTTGGTTTTCTTGCCTGTTCTTTCGACTACGGCGGCACGGAGGAGCTTGAGAGCGAGCGGCCGGATCTGGTGATGAATGATGTAGAATATGTGAGGGTACGGAAAAGCGACCCCCAGGTGCGTTTTATGGCGGAACTGGTGGAGCGTTACGAGGATAAGCAGGTCGTTGATCTCAAAAATTTTTCCTTTGAACAGTTTGACCGGCACGGAGAAGAGATCAACGCGAGAGGCCGGGCGGGGACAGCAGAGGTGGAACTGGAATCCGGCAATGTTGAACTGGGAGACGGAGTACAGATCTCCGTACAGTCCGAAGATTTTACCGTTGAAACCGGACGGCTTCACTGGCATGACAAGGATCGTGTGCTTTCAGGTAATCTTGAAGATGAGGTGAGGATACTCCGGGAAAACGGCACCAGTTTTTCGGGCCGGGGTTTTAGCGCCAATGCCCGCAGCCGTACCTGGGGTTTTGAAGGCGGGCTTTCCGGTACCTACATTCATGACGACAACGAAGAGGAGGAAGAGGAAGGAGAGGAAGATTTGGTGAATAGCGAAGAGGGAACAGTGGATGAAGAAGAGGACGAAGAGCCGGGTGAAGTGATTGAAGCATCTCTTGAGGAATGAGGGTGGAATTGAGAAAAGTTTTTTTTGCTGTTGTGATTTTTTTGCTTCCCTGTTATCCCTTTGCGGATACGTTTACTTTTAAGGCCGACCGTATGCAGGGTTCCAAGGCTGTGGGTCGGGAAATTACCGTGCTTACCGGAAATGCGGAGGTGCGTTCCGATAACCTGCTCCTCAAGGCTGCCCGGATAGAGATCCAGGGAGACGACAACCAGTTTATCGACTGCACCGGCGGGGTTGAGGGCATCGAAGAAGAAAAAGAGATAGTCTTTCGTACCGATCGGCTGCGTTATGATCGCAAGCTCAAGGTCGCCCGGCTTGAGGGAAATGCCACGTTGGAGGACAGAAAGAACGAGATTGTCGCCAGGGGCCGTTTTATCGAGTATGATGATGAAGCGGAGATTACTGTTTTTCAGATCTCTGTCCGGCTTTTCAAGAACGATATGGTCTGCCGTTCCGAATACGCAGTCTACCGCCGTCAGGAAAAACTCCTTGACCTTTCGGGTTTTCCCGTAGTCTTTAAAAAAGATGATGAATTCCGCGCGGATCGCATACGGGTTGATCTTGACACCGATGATGTTACCATGGAGGGAGCGGTTTCGGGAACGCTGAAAAATAATAATGAATGATGAAAAAAAAACTCCTCCCCTCCTGCTGCAGGATCAAACTTCCCCCTGGATGCTTCCTTCGTCAGGTCCCCTCTCGTATCTGGTGCCTGCTTCGTCTGAGCCATCGCAACTTCACATACTTTCGGTAAGCGATCTCAAGAAAAAATTCGGCAGGAAGGAAGTTGTCCGGGGTGTTAATTTTTCCATGCACAACGGTGAAGTGGCCGGACTCCTGGGCCCCAACGGGGCGGGGAAAACTACAATTTTCTATATGATTGTCGGTTTCTATAAACCTTCAGGCGGTATTGTTACTATGGACGGCATTGATATTATCAACAAGCCGATGTTCCGCCGCGCCCGGCTGGGCATTGCCTACCTGCCCCAGGAAGCTTCAATTTTCCGCAAGCTTACTGTTGAGCAGAATCTCTGGGCAATTCTTGAATCCCGCCAGGACATAAACAAGGTTCAAAAAAAAGAAAGGCTGGAAGCCTTGCTTGAAGAATTTGGTATCGGCAGGATACGGAAACAGCCCGGTTTTACCCTTTCCGGCGGCGAGCGGCGGCGTACCGAGATTGCCAGAGCCCTGGCCACGGAACCCAAATTCCTTTTGCTTGATGAACCTTTTGCCGGTATAGATCCCATCGCCGTATTTGAGATAAAACAGATCATCCGCCGCCTGGCGGAAAAAGGAATCGGCATCCTTATTACCGACCACAATGTGCGGGATACCCTGGAGATTACCACCGAGGCTTTTATCATTGCCGACGGAACCATTGTTGCCCGCGGGGACAAGGATGTGATCCTTGCCAACGAAATGGTACGGGAAGTCTACCTGGGCAGCGAATTCCGGATGTAGCAGAATTATTGTTACAAACCCGCAACACCGCAAGGCTTGACGCTCGGTAAGGATTTATGTATATTAGACTTGTGAGGAGAATCCGGCTGGTTCTCTGTTAACCTGCGGTTCGTTTGCAAGTTCTGCAGTTTTTCTCCAGGGAACTTTCGGTTTCCGCGGCTGTGGAACGTATATTTTTACGTGGTTATTGCCCGAAAAACTGAAGTCTCCGAACAATCTTAGTAAAGAGGGATATAGTGAAAAAGAATATGATCGCAGCAGGAATACTGCTGTTTGTTTTTATTATTCCGGAAGGAATCTTCGCGGAAGCCGGGAAGACAATATCTCCCGCAATGGCGGAGGTCCTCGCCAAGGCGGGGCTTTCGGTGCTGAAGGAAAGAACGTATGTACCCGGTTTTGGCGCTCCGCTTTCAGGTGGAGGAAACATAAGCCTCAAGGGACTTGAAGGCAAGGTAGTCTTCCTTAACTTCTGGGCAACCTGGTGCGGCCCCTGCCGCCAGGAAATGCCCTCCATGGAGAGTCTTTACCGGCGCTACAGGAGCCGGGGTCTTGAAATTCTTGCGGTGAACGTGCAGGAAAACGAAAAGGATGTGGCGGCCTTCATGAAGCGCTACAAACTCAGTTTCCCCGCAGCCATGGACAAGTCCGGAGATATCAGCGAGGAGTACGGGATCTATGCCTTCCCGACCAGTTTCATCCTTGACCGGGACGGGGCGGCGCTGGCCCTTGTGGTGGGAAGCATCAAGTGGGATACCCCCGAGATCAACGCCGCCTTTGAAGCGCTTCTTGCCGATTAAAAATTTAACCTAACATGAAAGAGGCTTTCCCGAAACTTCGGCTTTTGGGAATGGCTTGAAATGCAGTTTCATGCCTTTATATAGAGCCTCATACGGTAGAGCCCCGGCCTGAGGCGGTACTCTTCCCTGGTGTCCGGGCCGCAGGCGGCGGTTCCGAGTCCCCGCTGGGCAATATCAATGTACAGAAGATAGCTTCCTTTCTCTGCCATAAGATCCTTGAGATCGCAAGTATGCAGCGCATCCGTCATGTTTTCCAGGCTGTAGCGGCTGGCGCTGATGCTGATCGGTTCTTCGGCGAACAGGGTCCAGGTTTTTGCCTTGCCCGCAGGAGGGCTGCCGGCCAAAAGGGTAAAGCTCCGTACCCCGATGCGGTTGCCGTTTTCCTGGGGCACAATGTAGGAGGTTTCCAGTTCCGCCGGGCTTCCCGAGTAGCAGCCCAGAAAAGCCGCCGCCTGACGGTCGGAGTAGGCCTCGTGCGGCCCCCGGCCTATCCAGTGTATTGTGGAATATGCGGCGGGGATCTCTGCGCTGACGCCCACCCTGGGGAGTTCCGGCAGCGTGGGGTCAAGGTCAAAGCTTATATCCAGCATGAATGCGCCGTCCTCCAGAGGAGTTGAAACGCAACTGTAGTTTCCCAGCTTCCGGTCTTTGTAATCCGGTGCAGCATTGCTGCCGCAGAGCAAGACGGCGCTGTACTTTACGGATTCAGAAACCTTCTCAGTTTTTTCTCCACTTATCCGCATGTGCAGAAGATCCATATTGAACCAGTGGAACATGGGTTTGTTCTGGAAATAGAAGGCTGCGGCGGGATCATTCAAAAGATGTTTGTAGGTTTTAAGCCCGTCGTTTTCCGTGGGGGCACGGTACAGGGAAGGCTTCAGGAGCTTTACAAATTCTTCCGCAGCCCCGGCATTACCGCTACCCTGTACGGCGGCCAGCACTACAGAGGCGGGGCTTTCCCGAATGATGGCCTCCGCGAAAGCGACCACAAAACCCTTCTGCGCCCAAGGCATTCTTTCCATGCCGGGAAGATCCCGGTTAAGTACAAAGTCGCCGTGTATATACACCGTACCTTCGTAATCTTCCGGCTTGAAGCCGGGAGGAACCGGAAAATCAATTTCGGCGGATTCTCCGGGGCCGATGGGGGGCAGAACCCTCTCTTCGCTTACAAGTATCTTTTCTCCCTCCAGAGGATTTTGGAGAACACAGAGTTTCCAGCGCAAACTTAAACAATCCAGAGCCGAAAAATCGTAGCGGTTTTCCACAGTAAAACTGTAGGGCTTGCCGGAAACCGTGTTGTAAGGTTTTGCCGTCAGGGCCTTGAGGCGTACCGGAGACTGCACCTGCTTGCATTCAGCCATGACGGGTTTGGGACTCTGATCCGGCAGGATGAGGCCGTTAAGGCAGAAGTCGTAATCTGAAGGTTCGTCCCCGAAGTCTCCGCCGTACTTCCAGTATTTTTTACCGTCGGGGCTTGCCGCCGCAATACCCTGATCGATCCAGTCCCAGATAAAGCCGCCCTGCAGCCCATGGTGGTTTTCAATCGCCTTCCAGTAATCCGAAAGACTGCCGTTTGAATTCCCCATGGCGTGGGAGTATTCGATCATGATGAGGGGCCGGAAATCATTGCGGTACTTGGTAAAGTCTGTGATGAGTTCTATTTCCGGGTACATGGGCCCGATAATGTCGGTAAGGCCCTGGCTCCGGTTGAGGGAATCCAGGGTAAAGGATCCTTGGCCTTTTTCCGGCCTGATGGCGCCTTCGTAGTTTATAGGCCGTGAAGGATCGTAGCGGCGTATCCATGAGGCGCCTGCATTGTGATTGTCCCCGTCGCCGCTTTCATTCCCCAGCGACCAGATGACGATCGAAGGGTGGTTCTTGTCCCGTTCCACCATCCTGAGTATTCGGCTCATGTACGCGTAATTCCAGACGCTGTCCCAGGATAACTGTTCGAAGAAACAGTGATTCTCGATATTCGCCTCGTCCACCAGATATATGCCGTAACGGTCACAGAGATCGTACCAGCGTTCATCATCGGGATAGTGGCAGGTGCGCACCGCATTGAAGTTGTGCGTTTTCAGCAGAATAATATCCTTTAACATGCTTTCGGTAGAGAGGGTTTTTCCCCTCTGCTCATCATGTTCGTGGCGGTTAACACCCTTGATGAGGGGGGCTTTGCCGTTGATCTTCAGTTCCCGGTTGCCTATTCCCAGTGAACGGAAGCCGGTACAGAATGCGGTGCTTTCCAGGTGAAGCCCGTCCCTCCACAGGCTCACGGAAACTACATAGAGAGCAGGCGACTCATGCGACCAGGTTTTTGCACCGGGAACCGATTCTTCAATCTCCGCAATATTGCTGTTGAGCCTGTAGTTGCAGGAGAACTCTTTTTCTCCGGTAACGATTGCCTTTGTTTCTGCGGCAAATTGTTCCGCATCGGCAAGGCTGCCCGGCAGCGAAAAGGGATACACCGCATATTTAATGGCAAAAGGCCTTGTATCTTTGTTAAGGGTAACCGGAACATTTCCGGTACTTCGGGATTCGGGGACATTACCCCCTATACTTACTTTCATGGAAAGTTTCCCTTCACCCGCATTGTTAATCGTTCCGGGAACGGCCTTTATGTCTTTGATGTAGCAGTCTTCGGTAGCGTAGAGAAACACACTCCGGTGTATGCCGCCGAACCACCATTGATCCTGATCCTCCACATAGCTGGCGTCGGAGTAGCGGACTACCTTGATACAAAGGGTATTTTCCCCTTCGGTAATGAAGGAGCTTATGTCGTATTCCGAGGAAAGCCGGGTATCTTTTCCCATGCCGGCAAAACTTCCGTTAATGTACACGAGGGCCACGCTTTCCGCTGAGCCGATATGGAGCACCACTCGTTTTCCCTTCCATGCCCTGGGAACGGTAAAGCTGCGGCGGTAAAGACCGGTGGGATTATCCCTGGGGGCCTTTGGAGGGACTGCCTGGAAAGGCATCTGGACATTGGTATAGTGAGGCTTATCGAAACCCTGGAGAGTCCAGGTACCGGGAACCGCTATGGTGCACCAGCCTTCGGTCTTGAATTCCGGCTTTACCCAGGAGAGATCTTCCTTTTCGGAGGAATCGGCGCCTTTTGCCCCGGCGGAATATCCCGGCCCGGGGAGAAGTTTGAAGTTCCAACGGCCGTCCAGACTGAAATAAAGGGGATTTTTGCCGGGATCACGGTATTCGGGCCCAGCCGCCGTATCGGCAACAGCGGCTTCGGCCGAACTGAAAGGTAAAAGCGGGCTGCGCATGGGCAGCCGGTTCATTCCCTGAATTTCAGGGTTTTCCCAAATAGGGGGGAAGTTGTTATCCATAATTATTGATGATAGATCCATGAATCAAATTGTCAAGTGAGCCCGCTTCAAAATTATGATCCTGCCGGACACCGGATTTTGGAACAAGCTCTTGGAAAATACCCCAAGAAGAGGTAAAACCGGAATTCCATTTGAATATTCTCTCCTTATCTCCCGAAAGAGATTGAAAAAATATGGTTGCAAAATTCTTTAAACCCCCTTATACTACTCCATAATGATGTTTCAGACGGCATCTGATTACAATTTCGGAGGAATTATGAAAAAAGCTTTACTTATCCTGGTAGTCCTGCTTATGGCAGTTGC
Source organism: Treponema sp. (assembly GCA_031278095.1). Classification (GTDB taxonomy): domain Bacteria; phylum Spirochaetota; class Spirochaetia; order Treponematales; family Breznakiellaceae; genus JAIRNJ01. The sequence continues at coordinate 33,775 of JAITLC010000051.1, read as the reverse complement.
TATCATCGGATGCAGCAAAAAAGAAACGGCTCCGGCTCCGGTAGATCCCAATGCGCCGGTGAAACTTTTGGTATGGTGCTGGGATCCCATGTTCAATGTGTACGCCATGAACGAAGCGGTGAAGATCTATCAGCGGGATCATCCCAATGTATCGGCTGATGTCATGGATATTACCGAGATTGAGCAGAAGGTTATCACAGCCCTCTCTTCCGGTGAGACCGACGATATGCCGGACATTCTGCTTAACCAGGACAATTCCATCCAGCGCTTTGTGCAGACCTATCCCGATGCATATCTCCCCCTGAACGGGAAGGTTGACCTCTCCAAGTTTGCCCAGTTCAAGCTGGATGTAGGTACCTATGAAGGAAAGAACTACGGCGTGCCCTTCGATAACGGCGCTACCGCTACCTTCCTCCGCAGGGACATCGTTGAACAGGCCGGTTACAAGGTTGAAGACTTTAACGACATTACCTGGGAAACGTTCATTGAACAGGGACAGGTAGTTAGGGAGAAGACCGGGGTAGCCATGCTTTCCACCACAACCGGCGGGTCGGATATCCTCATGCTGATGACCCAGAGCGCTGGGAAATGGTTCTTTGACGATCAGGGAAACCCCTATGTCAAAGAAAACCCGGTTATCAAACGGGCGCTGGAAATCTACAAAGAAATGGTAGACAAGGGCGTCCTCCTTCAGGTAGCCGACTGGAACGCATACATTGCCAGCCTCAATAACGGTCAGACCGCATCCACCATTCAGGGTTGCTGGATCATCGGTTCCATCGTTCCCGCCACCGACCAGGCCGGGAAATGGGCCGTAGTGAATACCCCCAAGTTTGGAACCATTGATTCGGTGAACTATTCAAGCCAGGGCGGTTCAGGCTGGATGGTACTTTCCAACTCCAAATATCCCGATGTGGCCATGGATCTTCTGGACAAGGTCTGGGCGGGTAGTGTGGAATTCTATGAGACCATTCTTCCCTCTTCCGGCGCCATTTCCACCTGGCTTCCCGCTGCGGATTCCACAGTGTATGGCGAACCTCATCCCTTCTTCGGCGGGCAGAAGATCTACGAAGATCTGGTAAGTTATGCCAGTAAGGTGCCCAAGGTAAAGTACGGTGTCTATAACTATGAGGCACGTGACGCCGTGGGACGCGCATTGGTGAGTGTTCTGCAGGGCGCATCTGTTGATTCGGCGCTTGCCACTGCCCAGAAGGACGTGGAGTCTATTATTAACCAGTAAAACCTAAGGAATGGAGGCGGTACATGAAATTCACCCTTGAAAAGAAAACAAAACTGTGGGGTTGGATCTTTGTTGCGCCCGCCTCCCTCCTTATCTTCTTCATGTCTTTTTACCCGATGATTCAGGCTCTTATCCTTTCCCTCTCCAGCGGAAGGGGTAACAACCTGAAGTTTGCGGGCATTAATAATTACTTCAGACTGCTGCAGGACACCCAGTTCCGGGTAGCGGTGCGGAACGTCTTTATCTATCTTATTATCCAGGTGCCGGTCATGCTTGTTCTGGCCCTGATCCTCGCTTCCATGCTGAACAGTCCGCGGCTTAAGGCCAAAGGTTTTTTCCGGGCGCTGGTTTTTCTGCCCTGCGCCACCGGTCTTGTTTCGGCTTCGATCATTTTCAAGTCTTTCTTTTCGGTGGACGGCTTTATCAATTTAATGTTGACGCGTCTTCACGTTATTTCCACTTCCATTAACTGGCTTACCAACCCGATCCTGGCGAAGGGTGTTATTATCACGGTAATAACCTGGCGCTGGACAGGATACAATACGATCTTCTATCTTGCGGGGCTTCAAACCATAGAAAAATCGGTATATGAGGCTGCACGGATCGACGGAGCCAATGCGATCCAGGCCTTCTTCAGGATAACAGTCCCCCTGCTGGCTCCGGTAATTCTTTTAACTACGATCATGAGTACCAACGGAACCCTGCAGCTCTTTGACGAAGCCAAGGTCATGACCAACGGCGGTCCGGGGAACGCGACCCAGACAATTTCGCAGTATGTATACAACCTTTCATTCCTTTATGCGCCGCAATTTGGGTATGCCGCCGCAGTTTCCTATACTATCCTTGTCATGGTAGCGGTACTGTCCTTCATTCAGATGAAAATAGGAGACAAGAAACAATGAAGACGCGGAATGGTTTTACGCCCCTTATCATGTATCTATTTCTTACCGTGGCCGGAGTTATTGCCGCCTTTCCATTTTTTTGGATGATTCTTGCCGCCACCAATAAAAGCGTCGAAGTAGTCCGGGGCCGGTTTTTCTTCGGTCTTAATACTCTGGAAAACTGGAAGACCCTGACCACAACCTATACATTGCATTTCTCCTTCGGGAATTCCCTCAGAAACGCCCTGATAGCTACGCTTCTCAGCCTCTTTGTCTGTTCCCTTGCCGGTTACGGCTTCCAAATCTACCGGGACAAGGCCAAGGACAGACTCATGGCAATCCTCCTCCTCTCCATGATGGTGCCTTTTGCCTCGATAATGGTACCCCTGTTCAGGCTGTTCAGCCAGATGAAGCTGCTCAATACCACCATGGGGATTGTATTGCCCGGTATTGCAACGGCCTTTCTCATCTTCTTTTTCAGGCAGAATTCCGCCAATTTTCCCATGGAGATTGTGCAGGCCGCACGGGTGGACGGTCTTGGTGAATTCGGCATCTATATGCGGATCTATGTTCCGGTGATGAGTTCTACTTTTGCCGCCGCCGCGATCATCGTCTTTATGGGCGCCTGGAATAACTACCTGTGGCCCATGATTATCCTGCTAAAAAAAGAAGCCCAGACCATGCCCATACTGCTTGCCAGTATGACCCAGGGCTATACCACCGATTACGGTATGCTCATGCTCGGCATCAGTATCTGCACCATTCCCACCCTGCTGATCTTTATTACCCAGCAGAGAAGGTTTGTGTCGGGGATACTCGGCTCGGTTAAATAGCGTCTGTCTGCAAAGTAACCGGTTTTGTGGACAGATGCTAAATAGAGAGTACTGTTCTAAAATTATGATCCTGCCGGATTCTGGAACAGTCTCGCATATAAACAAAATTTTAAATTTTCATATGGGGAGTAGACATGAGTTATCTTGAAAGCCTGTTCAGCCTGAAAAATAAAGTCACCCTTGTTACAGGCGGCGGACGCGGTATAGGGCAGGTGGTGGCCATCGGCCTCGCCAGGGCAGGAGCGGAGATCGCTATTATTTCCCGTACCGGGGCTGATGAAACGGTAAGGCTTATTGAAAAGGAGGAAGGCGTCCCTCCGGGTAAGGCTTACAGTCTTATTGCCGATGTTACCGATGAAAAGTCGGTGGACAAGGCCCTGGCGGAGATACTGAATCGTTCCGGTTCCCTGGATATTGTGTTTAACAATGCCGGTGTCTGTATTCACGAAGATACCTTTGAACACGATGTCGATCGGTTCCGGCAGGTTATTGATATTAATCTCACCGGGGAGTATATCGTGGCCCGTGCCGCGGGGAAGATCATGAAGGAACGGAAGATAAAGGGGAGTATCATCAATATGGCTTCCATGTCCGGTTCCATTGTCAATGTTCCCCAGTGGCAGGCTTCCTACAACGCTTCCAAGGCGGGGATCATTCATCTGACGCGTTCCCTGGCGGTGGAATGGGCTCCTTATGGCATCCGGGTAAACAGTCTTTCTCCCGGTTACATTGCCACCCCCATGAGCGTTGACACTCCTCAGGAACTCAAAGATGCCTGGATGCCCCTGATCCCCATGCACCGCATGGGTAATCCCGAAGAACTCATAGGAGCTGTGATATACCTTGCGGCGGACAGTTCCGGTTATACCAACGGTAGTGATCTCATCGTTGATGGGGCCTATGTGTGTCAGTAAAATCCAGGTGTAGCCGTACAAGGTGTACATGATACAAGAGCTTGTTCCAAAATTATGATCCTGCCGGATCACCGGATTCTGGAACAGCTTCACGTATATGTTGTAATGCAGGCAGTCAATTCTTTAGGCGGTATTTATGATTATTCAGAAACTTCACGAAAACTGGAAGATGAAACAGGCAGGGGAACCGGCATACCTCCAGGCAAAGGTGCCCGGTTCAGTCTATGCGGATCTTCTGGCAAACAAAAAAATGGAAGATCCCTACTGGAGGGATAACGAAGACAATGCCTTTGCCCTGATGGAGAAAGACTACGAATACCTCTGTTCATTCAAGGTACAAAATGATCTTTTGGCAAGCGACAGAGTGCTGCTCCGTTGTAATGGTCTTGATACCCTGGCCGATATTTATCTGAACGGAGCTCTTTTGGGGAATGCGGATAACATGCACCGGATCTGGGAATTCGATGTAAAGAAGCAGCTCAAGAAAGGGGAAAACAGTCTTAAAATTGTTTTTCACTCTCCTGTAAAATTTGTTGCGGACGCATATTCAAAGCTCAAGACAATGGGTTCCGATCAGTGCCTGGACGGTTTTCCCCAGATCCGCAAGGCTCACTGTATGTTCGGCTGGGACTGGGGCCCCCGGCTTCCCGATGCGGGGATCTGGCGGGACATAGAGCTGCTTGGCATTACCGCGGCCCGTATCGGAGAAGTGTATGTAAGCCAGAAACACCGGGCGGGCAAGGTAGACCTTGCGGTAAAGGTAAGCCTGGATACAGGAGGTAAACGGATTTCGAAACGGGATCTTTCGTACACCCTCACCATTACTAGTCCCAAGGGCAAGAGTACCGACTATGGCAAGCCGCCCAAGAAGATCACCATTGAAAAGCCTGAACTCTGGTGGCCCAATGGTTTTGGAGAGCATCCCCTCTATACGGTGAAAGTAACACTTTTCTACAAGGGCAGGGAAGTTGACCACTGGGAACGCCGCTATGGGTTTCGCAGCATGACCATACGGATCAAGAAAGACAAATGGGGTGAAAGTTTTGCCCTTGAGGTGAACGGAGTTCCCATTTTTGCCATGGGCGCAGACTACATACCCGAGGACAATATTCTTTCCAGGGTAAATCCACAGCGGACACGGAAACTGCTGGAACAGTGCATCGCAGCGAATTTCAATGCAGTCCGGGTTTGGGGCGGCGGTTATTATCCCGATGATTTTTTCTTTGATATCTGCGATGAACTGGGGCTTGTAGTATGGTTGGACTTTATGTTTGCCTGCGCGGTGTATGAATTGACCGATGACTTTGACAAAAATATCTGCGCCGAAGTGGCGGACAATGTAAAGCGTATCCGGCACCACGCTTCTCTGGGGCTTTACTGCGGTAACAACGAAATGGAGATGTTTGTCGATCAGAACATGTGGGTGGATACTCCAAAACAGAAGGCCGACTATATCAAGATGTATGAATACATCTTCCCCCGGCTTTTGAAGGAATACGATCCGCAGACTTTCTACTGGCCCGCCAGTCCCTCTTCCGGAGGAAGCTTCGACAAGCCCAACGATCCTGACCGGGGAGATGTACACTACTGGGATGTATGGCATGGAAACAAGCCTTTCAGTGATTACCGGAACTACTTCTTCCGTTATGTTTCCGAGTTCGGATTTCAGTCTCTCCCTGCCCTTAAAACCGTCGAGGCATTTACCGAACCCGGGGACAGGAATTTTTTCAGCTATGTGATGGAAAGGCACCAGCGGAACAATGCGGCAAACGGGAAGATTATGAACTATATGTATCAGACTTTTCTTTACCCCGGCAGTTTTGAAACGCTGATCTACGCTTCCCAGCTTCTTCAGGCCGAGGCGATTAAGTATGGGGTGGAGCATTTCCGCCGTAACCGGGGCCGTTGCATGGGAGCCATCTACTGGCAGCTCAACGATATATGGCCGGTAATTTCCTGGGCTTCGGTGGACTACTACTTCCGCTGGAAGGCGCTGCACTACTACGCACGGCGTTTCTTCCAGCCGCTGATGATCTCCTGCCATGAGGAAGGCCTCTTGACCCAGGATCCTGACGCCAACAAGCAACCGCTCTTAAAGGCAAAGATCGAAAAAAGTTTCCGTCTTTCTGTTGCCAACGAAACCCCTAAAGACCAGAAGCTTACGGTAAAATGGGAAATTCGGGACAGGAACGCCGAGGTACTGAAGGAAAAGACTATCCCTGTCAAGGTAAAGGCTCTGAGTTCCCTCTGGCTCGACAAAGTGATGGTTCCGGAGATAAAGCCTGGAAGTCCAACCGAAGGTTTCTCTCTTGATGATGAATACGTAAGCTATCATCTCTACGATGGCAAGGAATGTATCAGCGAGGGAACGGTTATCTTTAGTCTGCCGAAGTTTTTCCACTGGCAGGATCCCGGTCTCAAGTGCACGGTAAACGGCGACAGTATCACTGTCAGCGCCTCAGCCTATGCAAAGAGTGTTGAGATTCTCAATAAAAACGAAGACCTTGTTCTTTCGGATAACTACTTCGACATGAACGCGGGAACCAAAACGGTAAAGATCCTCTCCGGAAAGCCGGAAGGATTGAAGCTGCGGAGTGTGTTTGATATAAAGTAACGCGGCGCCGGCGGTCTTAATAGACCGCAAGGATATCCATAAGCCTTTCTTTGCCGATCGAGCGGAGGAAGTTTGCCAGCCGGGGGCCTTGATCCTTGCCGATGAGAGCTTGGTAGCTTGCCCGGAAGAGGGTTTTGCCTTCAAGACCGGTGCTTGCCGCCGCCTGATAGATCGCCTCGGCGCAACTTTTGTCGTCGTTAAACTTTTCAATCCCCGCAACCACCTGATCCCGCAACGCCTGCAGTCCTGCTGTCTCTTCTTCGCTTAAAGCCGCCTTCTCTCCGGCATTGCACAGGTGGAAACGGAATTCATCCGGGGCACATTCTTCCGCCCAGTATTTTGCGCAGGCCGCCCTGACTCTGAGTGCGGGAAGCTGTTCATCCGAACAGGAAATATTTGCCAGAGCCTGTTCGATGTCGCCGTCTGCAATCTGGATAAGGTTACACAGGTGCCGGAAGGGTATTTGGCAGGGCGGATTTGAAGGCATAAGGGTTTTGCCTTCATCGTCTACCGTTGTTTGGGAGAATTCATAAATTCTCTTTTCCCGCTGATACGTTGCTTCATCCTTTGCCGGTTCCAGCTTCCAGGCAATTCTTTCGGTTTTATCGTAGTCTTCGTAAATTTTTATCACATCAAGATCGAAGGAGATAGTAAATTCCGTGTTGGGCCGCGTCCCGGCAAAAAGATAGCGTACCAGTTCCGGCGTATAGACCCGGAGGATATCCCGCAGATCCACTACCTTTCCTCTGGAACTTGACATTTTTCCTGCGGAACCCTTAATGCCGATAAAGTCGTAACGGAAGCTTACCGGCGCTTCGTGATTGTATACATCCTTGCAGATATGGCGGCCCGTATCAAAACTGCCGCCCTGACTGTGGTGATCCTTGCCCGCAGGTTCAAAGTCCACATCCTCAAAATCCCAGCGCATGGGCCAGTCAATCCGCCAGCCGAGTTTGACTCCTTTGGATGTTTGAAGGTTCGTTGTTTCACTGTGGCCGCAGGAATTGCAGTGATAGCTTAGGCCCCATTCGCCGTCCCAGCCGTCAATATCGGTATCATCCCTGTTACACTTGCCGCAGAAGACGCTGACTGGCCACCATTCACCCTGAATCTTGTGATCCTCGTCCCGGAATTTGTCCAGAATCGTTTTAAGTTCTTCCTTGTGTTCAAGAGCCTTCCGCATGCCCCGGGCATACATAGAAGAACGGTAACGCTTTGACTGGTAGAGAAATTCCGGGGTAATGCCTACTATGGGAAGCACGGATTCTACATCAATTTCATGATGCCGGGCGTAGCTTTCATCCCGTTCCCAGGGATCCGGCACCATGGTTATGGGGAAGCGGAGGTATTTTTCAAGTTCATCCTGTTTGGGCATGTTAAGCGGTACCTTGCGGAACACGTCGTAATCGTCCCAACTGTAGATGAAGCGCACCTTCCGGCCCAGATCCCGCAGGGCCCGGACTACGAGATCTACGGACATGATTTCCCGAAAGTTGCCGATATGCACCGTTCCGGAAGGGGTAATGCCTGAGGCGCAAGTGTAAAGTTCCTTTTCACCCTTTTCCCTGATGATCCTGAGCGCCGTTTCGTCGGCCCAATGAGCGGTTGTCCTGAAAAGCCTGTTATGTTGCTGCGTGCTGTTATCCATAATAAAAAGAGTATACCGTGAACAAAGGGGGTTAATGAAGTATCCGATTATAATGGGGAATCCCGGCCCTGTGCGTCCCCCGCATATGCGGATTATTGAGTTGTTGATACGGTCTCGATGAATCCGGGATAGGTAACGGCGGCACATTCGGAACCGTGTATCGTAATGGGGCTTGCTGTGCCGCAGGCCGCCGCCGCAAAAGTGAGCGCGATACGGTGATCCCCCCGGCTGTCAATTTTTCCGCCTTTTACGCGGCCCTCTCCGTGAATGACAAGCCCATCCGGCCTCTCTTCGCATTGTACGCCCAGCTTTGACAATTCTCCCCTCATTACGGCGATCCGGTCTGTTTCCTTGATCCGGGCATGGGCCGCATTATAGAGGAGGGTGTCCCCTTCGGCAAAGGCCGCCAGCGCTGCCGCCGCAGGCAGAAGATCCGGCGTCTTGTTGAGGTCGAATTCCCCGCCCCTGAGCCGCTTTCCCCCGCCGATCCTCACCGCAGGGCTTCCGCCGTATTCCTCCCAGTGTACCCCGCAGCCCATGAGGGAAAGCATGTCAAGGAAAGCCTTGTCGCCCTGGGTGTCGGCAGGATCCAGATCGAGTAGCAGCGCATCCCCGCCGCTTACCGCCGCGGCCAGGGCGGGAAAGGCGGCGGAAGAAAAATCCCCCGGTACTGTTCCTGTCATCGGTTTCCAGGAAGAGCCGCCGGGAATACGAAAGAAGGAAAAATTAGTATCATGTTCGCAGGGAATCTGCCGGCCTTCAAGGTAGGAAAGAGTCATTTCGATATAGGGTCTTTCGTTGAGAAGGGGTACGTCAATTTCGGTAACAATTCCTTTGGGGGCACAGGGAGCGGCAAGAAGCAATGCCGAAAGATACTGGCTTGTGGGCGAGGGGAGGCTGATCCGCCCTCCTTTCCAGGGACCCTGAACGGTAATGGGAGCGCAGCCCCCCGCGGATTCAACACGGACTCCCAGACCCTTCAATGCCTCAAGCAGGGGCGTTGCGCTGCGGCGGCGGATCTGCTCATCCCCGTCAAAATGTACAGGAACGGAACCCAGGGCCGCCAATGCCAGACTTAAAAAGAGGGTGGTTCCGGAATTACCCGCATTGCAAGGCTGCGGTACAAAACTGTTTTTTTCATTCAGGAATTTAAGTTTTCCCCGAACCGTCCAATCCAGGAGTTTTTCTCCCGTTTCACCGGGAGGATTGGGGCAGACAGGATCAATGCCGCGGCACTCTTCAATTTTGGCACCCATGGCCCGGCATACGGCAGCACAGGAACGGGTATCCAGGGAGTCCAGGGGGTAGCGGATTTCGGAAAGGCCTTCCGCCATTGAGGCAACAAGAAGCCTGCGTATCGTATGGGATTTTGAAGCCGGGATGCGGACAGTACCATTGAATTGATGCGGCCTGATAATTGTATCCATAAAATCATGATACTACAATTGATATGTTCGCTCTACTGCATGACCGTGGACGGATTACTGCCATTCCAAAGACTTGTTCGAGAACCCGGTTGGTCTCTCACAAGTCCTACAGTTTCCCGCCAAGGATCCTTCGGTTTTCCGGCTGCGAAACATGCATTTTTAAGCGGTTGTTGGTGAACCTTCGGTTCGACGGAAAACTGAAGTTTTCGGACAACTCTAATCCGTTCTTCTTTCCCTCTTTTGCTTTTTCGTATTATGATGATCCTATGGACAAGCTCCTTATCCGGAATGGCCTTGTGCTTACCGAAAACTCCGAAACCGTCTGCGATCTGCTCTGCGAAGGGGAAAAAATAATGCAGATTGGGCGGAACCTTGCCATTTTCTCCTCTGGCGCGGAAGAGATTGACGCTTCGGGGAAAATAGTTGTTCCCGGCGGCGTTGATGTTCACACTCACCTCAATCTTGATGTGGGTATTGCCGTAGCCAGTGACGATTTTTATACCGGTACCGCGGCCGCCGCTTTCGGGGGAACCACAACGATTGTGGATCATCCCGCGTTCGGACCTGCAGGCTGTCCGCTGGATCATCAGATAAAGAAGTATCACGGTTTTGCTGAAGGCAAGGCAGTCATTGATTACGGTTTCCACGGAGTTATTCAGCATGTGGACGGCGGTGTGCTGCAGATGATGGAAAGCTTGGCTGCCGAAGGGATAAGCAGTTACAAGGTGTACCTTACATACGGTTTCAAACTTTCAGACGGGGATGTGTTTCAGGTTTTGAAACGGGCAAAGGAACTCGGCGTACTTGTTACCGTGCATCCTGAAAATGACGGGGTAATCAATTTTCTGAGGGAACAGTTCAGGGCCGAAGGGAAAACAAGCCCCGCATATCATCCGCTTTCCCGTCCTGCAGAATGTGAGGCGGAGGCAATCAACCGGATGATACTCATGGCGCATGTTGCGGGTGATGCTCCGCTGTATATTGTGCACCTCACTAACCGGCTCGGCCTTGAATTTATCCGTGCCGCCCGGAACCGGGGGCAGAAGAATCTTCTGGCCGAAACCTGTCCGCAATATCTCTTGCTTGATGAAAGCCGCTACGGCCTTCCCGGCCCCGGAAAGCCAACTGAAAAAGCGAAAGCAGGTGCCGAAGCTCCGGTTAGCGGTTCCCTTCCCGAGGGCCTTAAATATATCATGTGCCCGCCTCTGCGCAGCCCTGCCGATCAGGATGCCCTCTGGAAAGGCCTTGAGGCCGACATTGATACTGTTGCCACCGATCACTGTCCCTTCTTTTTTGAAACGCAGAAGATGCAGGGAAAGGACGATTTTACAAAATGCCCCTCGGGCGCTCCAGGCATCGAGGAACGTATGCCGCTCCTCTATTCCGAAGGAGTTACAAAAAAACGGATAGACCTGCGCCGTTTTGTCGAACTCTGCTGCAGCAACCCTGCAAAAATTTTTGGTATGTATCCAAAAAAAGGAGTGCTGGCTCCCGGTTCGGATGCGGATATCGTCATCATCGATCCTGGCAGGCGGACGGTTTTGAGTAAGTCAATGCTTCATTCGAATGTTGACTATAGCGCCTATGAAGGCTTTGAAGTGCAGGGCTGGCCTGTCTGTACAATTTCACGGGGAAAGGTGATCGTCCGGGACGGGAAATTTTACGGTACGGCGGGGAGGGGGAGGTTTATCAGGAGGGGAACCCTGGCCGGAACCGGCCTCGGCTGAATGGCTTTTAGATGTTGGCAATGGTCATCTTAGAGTCTGTCCATAGAGTAACCGGTTTTATGGACAGACACTATTTAATGACAAGCTCTATTTCTTTTGATGCGCCCATGTAGTGTTCATTCCCTGCAAAGGAAATCAACACCCGGTATTGTCCCCGCATGACCGGAGGGCCGTCCAGGATCGCGGCATTACCGCTGCCGGCGGTATAGTATTCAATATTCAGTTCCACGGGAAGATCTGCGGAGGCGGCGGCAGTCTTTGGTTTTCCGTCATAGGCAAATTCCTGCTTCTCCTCCGCACTGATGGTAATAAGCGCCTTTTGAATATGGTACTCAACCTTGATGCTCTGCCCCTGCCTGTATCCATTTCCCGCAGGCCGTTCAATCCGTATAAAATAGTTCCCCACTTCCCTGGGAGCCTCGGTAGTTCCATCCTTGTTTTCAAGCAATGCTTCTTCCGAAGAAAAATAGGTGATGATAAAAGGCGGAACATCACCCTTTGCCGCTTTTGCCTCAATAGGCTGCGGCTTGCCGTTATACAGAGTATGCTGATAACTTGCCGAAGTGATGATCGGCGCTTCCTCCGCTTCTTTTTGTAATGAACAGGCGGTCAGCACTGCAAGGGAAATAACAATCAGAGCCATCCCATGGCGCCCACTTTCTTGTGACATTAGTTTTCCAGATCCGAAAGCTGGGTTGAAAGATACCGTTCACCTGAATCAGGAAGTATCACTACAATGTTTTTACCTGAGTTTTCAGGCCGGGAGGCGATCTTCAGGGCGGCCCACACCGCCGCTCCGGCGGAGATCCCGGTAAGGATTCCTTCCGTGCGGGCGACCCTGCGGGCGGTGTTTATCGCATCGTCATTGGTAACCCTTACGATCTCGTCGATAACCGAACGGTTGAGCGCCTTGGGGATGAAACCCGCCCCTATGCCCTGAATACGGTGAGGACCGGCAAAGCCGCCTGAGAGCACGGGCGAAGCGTCGGGTTCCACGGCAACTATGTTTACGCCGGGTTTCCTGCTTTTAAGAACTTCCCCGACCCCGGTGATTGTTCCGCCGGTGCCGACGCCGGCAACAAAAATGTCCACCGTCCCGGCGGTATCGGCCCAGATTTCTTCCGCAGTGGTTCTGCGGTGGGCCTCGGGGTTTGCAGGGTTTTCAAACTGCAAAGGCATAAAACTTCCGGAGATCCGGCCTGTAAGTTCTTCCGCCTTCCGCACAGCGCCCTTCATGCCGTCCTTACCGGAGGTGAGTACCACATCGGCGCCGAGCATCTGCGCCAGTTTGCGCCGCTCCACTGACATTGTTTCCGGCATGGTAAGGATTAGTTTGTAATTTCGCCGGGCACAGGCAAAGGCAAGTCCTATACCGGTATTTCCGGAAGTGGGTTCTATCACCGTTCCGCCCGGCTTGAGTTTGCCGTCCCGTTCGGCCGCATCCAGCATCGCCGCCCCGATACGGTCCTTGACGCTGGCCATGGGGTTAAACGATTCAATTTTTGCAAGTACGATTCCCGGAAGTCCGGCTCCCAGTCTGCCGAGTTTTACCAGCGGCGTATTTCCCCTGGTAGCAATGATGCTGTCATAAATCTTTCCCCTGCTGTCTGCGTTAAATTTTTCTTCACTATTCACTGACCGCTCCTCGCTAAATACTGTATTCGTTTTCCTGATTCACATCGTACTGGAACATTGCGAATATCCTTTCCTGAATTTCAATAAGTTCCGGGTCTGTCCGTGCCCGTGGACGTTTTACGTTTACCGGGATGCGGTTGCGGATAGTACCGGGGCTGGGAGAAAAGACAACAACTTCGTCGGATACATAGACCGCTTCGGGAACATCATGGGTAACCATAACAATGGTAATGGGGTTACTTGAATCCTTTGTCTCTTCCCAAAGCCGCAGCAGTTCATCCTGGAGTTTCTCCCTGGTCAGCGCATCCACCGCGGCAAAGGGCTCATCCATGAGGATGATCTTCGGTTCCACCGAAAGCGCCTGCGCAAGAGCCAGGCGCTGGCGCATGCCGCCTGAAAGCTGCGAAGGGTACTTGTACGCAAAGAGACCGAGATCTACCTTGTTAAGGTAGAAGGCCGCCTTTTCCTGTATCTCATTCCGTCCGAGATGTTTACCCGCAGGGCCGGCATTTCGCAGCTTTAGTGCAAACTCTACATTCCGTATGGCAGTCATCCAGGGAAAGACCGCATAGTCCTGGAAGATCATGGCAATGTCATGTTTGGGATGATCCCTGAATACACCGTTTGCCAGGGGGGAGATAAAGCGGTAGCGACGCTTGTACGCGTCCATTTCCTTTCGGGTTGAAGGCAGGGGTTCAAGTACCAACTTGCCGTCGATATGGATCGTACCGTCCGTAGGGGCCTGGAGTCCCGCGAGAATTTCGAGGAAGGTCGATTTGCCGCAGCCGGAAGGCCCCAGAATGGATACTATTTTTCCATCGGGTATATTGATGGAAACGTTGAGAATGGCCGTGAGCCCTTCCGCCAGGCCCTTCTCGTTTATCACGGAAAAAAATTTGCCGATACTTTTTGCTTCAATCATTGAGGGCCTCCCCGGCAGGGGAGTAGCGGAAACATTGCCGCTTTTGTTTCAATTGTGGAGTTTTACACATCCCATGCAGCAAGGCTGGAGCGCGAAGGCCGGAATAAATGCGGCGGATCACAATGAATGTACGGAAACAGGCCCCCTTCATCTTCCCGCCTTCCACACGGCGAGTTTTATTTCTACATATTTTAGAATCTCGATGAGGAACCAGCCGATGAAACCAAGGATTACCATGCAGACCATCATTTCGGGAATTACGAAGTAGTCTTTCGCCTGGCCCAGAAGGTAGCCTATGCCCATGCGGCCGCCGTAGGATTCGCCAATGATAAGCATCACGAGGCCCATTGCCACACCGGTTTTAAGGCTCATGATGATGGAGCCGAATGCGTGCCAGAAGTAAACTTTGCGGAGCAGGGTAAACTCGCTGGCGCCGAAAACCCGCGCCGAGGCAAGGTAGCGTGGATCGGTGTCTTTGATTCCCTGGTAGGTATTAAACAGGACGGGGTAGAAGATCCCCATGAACATGAGGAATATGTGCATGCGCGAGCCGATGCCGTAGAAGATGATGGTCATGGGTACCCACGCAGGAGGCGGTATAGGAGAGAGAAGCTGCCACAGCGGCAGTACGTATGCACGTATCTTGAGGTTCCAGCCCATGAGGAGGCCAATTGGAACCGCCAATATTACCGCGATGCTAAACGCCGCAAAGAAGCGACCCATGCTCCACAGAATGTGAAAGACTAAGCTTTTGTGCCAGAGCATAAACCAGAAACGCTGAACCACGGTACTGAGGGACGGGATGAGGCTTTCCGGCAGTATGTTCCAGCGGGGCAGCAATTCCCAGAGTACCAGTAATGGTATCAGCACCGTTAAAAATTCCGGGGAGAAAAAATTCCCCAGGGAATTCTTGAGGAAGCCCCGGAGTTCCTGGAAAACCCTGCGCCAACCCCTGGTTTCATAGGTATCAGTTTGGTTTGTTTTTCCTAGCATTTCGATAGGTATTATAGTATAGAATGGGGATTTAGTCAAGGGGGAGGTCTTTCCCCCGGAGACGAAACCGGCCCCGGAGGAGGGCTGCCGCATTCAAACGGAATACGGCAGCCCTGTACTACTACCAGGTGATTCCTTTGAATTGCGGCGCAAATAACGCGTCTCCGGGATTCTTTTCGATGGTTCCCAGTTTTACCAGGGCATCGGCGTAACCTTTAAGCCCTGTCGTGTCCAGTTTTATCTGGAAGCCAAGTTTAGGATTGCTGTTGATGATTGCCTGCTCGGAAACATTGGGGACATATTTGCGTGCAATGGCTACAATGTCACCCGCCGTAGGATTGGAGCGAATAAGTTTGTCCGCTTCATCAATGGCTTCTATAAATATCTTTGCGTCGTCAGTCCGGTTCGTCAAGAAATTCGTGTTGGCATTGATCGTGCGGCAGGGGGGATTCTCCCCGGCCAGGTTGGCATCTATTTTTCCGTCTCCATCGGCGTCGGAATGGCCGTCGAAGATCGTCTTGTATTTGGCCTGGCCCTGGGCATCCTTCAAGAGCAGGGCTTCCGCCACGAAGGGTTCTTCCAGGATGGCGCCTTTAACGGCGTTTCCTTCCAGCGCGGCAAGGGCTGCACCGGGAGCCAGGGTCACAAGCTCAAATTCGGTGTTGTACTCTTCCTTGAGCGAATCCCTGATAGCGATAACAGCGCAGCAGGTAGTGGAAAGCCCGGCAAGCTGCTGGCCCTTGAGATCCGCGGGGTCCTTTATCGGCGCATTTACCGGCACGACCAGTACCGAAGTACAGGGGATCTTCACCTGGCCGATGATGGTAATGTTCTGGCCCTTGCCGATGGGGGTAATTACTCCCGTGGGGCAGTTAAACACAATGTCCGCTTCGCCTCCCACTACTGCGGCAACTCCGGAATTGGTCTGCTGAATTTCCACTTCCAGGCCCCGCTTACTAAAGAGGCCTTTTTCGTAAGCCACATAGAGATTCAGGTGATGGGTGGAATTGGCATCCGCCACGATGACCTTTTTCCCCGAAAGTACCGGCCCTGAAGGAGCGGCGGGTTCTACAACGGGAGCCGGGGTTCCTGTGTCCTTTTTAGCACCGGCCCGGAGAGAAGCGGCGGACAGCGCCGTCAGTACCAGAAAGAAGCACAGAAACTTGTTTCTGCAGATTCGTTTCTTCATAATGAAATCCTCCTTGATAGCATTTCATAGTAAACCTATATAAATTATAGTATAATAAGCCTATGGGATATGTCAAGGGAAATTGTTCCAAAATGTTGGATTTTGGAACAGCAGCCTTAAATTGGGGGAATGCCGATTAGCGTCATTTAATCAGCGTCTCCCTAATGGATTGGCTTTTATATACATAGCTTCTTTGGCTCAAGTACCCTGCTTTTCATGGGCAATTCCGTCATCATACACGGATACCCGAAGACGCTCCAGGCGTTTTCCGGAGAAAAACCTGCTTCTATGCCGGGACAAGCCGGGGAAGAAAAGGCAAAAAAATTGCCGAACAGGTTTAGTTCTCTTGACAAATATGTTTAGTTAGACTAACTTAATGTAAGTATTGTCTAACACAAGTATGTTCCAAAATTGAAGTTTTGGAACAGCTTTACATAGCCATATTCAAGGAGGAGAGAAACATGAGCAGCGTTGTAATTATCGGCGGGAATGACCGGATGGTTTGCAGGTACAAGGATATCTGTAAGGAATATAACTGTGAAGCCAAGGTTTTCACACAGAAGAAGTGTAATCTGGAATGTCTCATAGGAGATCCGGATCTCATTATTCTTTTTACCAATCCGGTTGCCCATGACATGGTCAAAATAGCCAAAAAAAGCGCCGCCCGCAAGGGAATTGCCCTTGTACAGGCCCATTCGGGGAGTTGTAACACGTTGAGAACCATTTTAAACAGCCATGTGTAGGGAGAAAGAAGTTTTATGAAAATTGATGGTATGTACAAGCCGCTGGAAGAGGTGTCGTACAACTCAATTCCATACACTCGCGGCCCGCAGGGACGTATTAACCGGCGTTTTGCCCAATTCGCCGCTTTCCAGATTCGGTACCGGTGGTTCTTTATTGCGGGTTTGGCGATCTTTACGTTTATAGGCCTCGCGGGGCTTCCCAGGATGACTACCAATGACAACATGGACGAATGGTTTAATGAGTATGACACCATAGAGATCAATACAAAGCGTTTTGAGGCTCTGTTCGGCAACGAAGACCAGGTTCTTGTGTTGATCCAGGCTGATGATGTGTTTGATCCCGGCGTGCTCACCATGATTCGGGATCTGGGGGCGGAACTCCTGGAAAAGGTTCCCTATGCGAGGGAACTGCGATCATTAACAGACATATCCATCTCCATGGGATCAGACGAAGGCATTGAAGTGCGCAGTCCTTTTGAGGACGGAATCCCTCAGGCAGGGCCGGAAATGGAGGAAAAACGCGCCTATATCATGTCCCGCTCTTCGCTGGTGAATATGCTGGTCTCTGATGACTGCCGGGAAACCTGGCTTTCCTTAAGTCTTTACAGCTACGAGGGCGAAAATGAATCCAGGGAGATGTATTCCGTGGGGCAGGCCGCACAGAAAATTATCACCGACCCCAAATGGCAAAATCCCAAGGGCGGTGTTGCCCCATACACCTTGAAGCCCGCGGGCATAGCCTATACCGAATGGGAAGAAAACCAGACCGTCATGGCCGAGACCGTTAAGCGGATTATCGGGGGTTTTGTTGTGGCGATCCTCTGTCTCATTGTCTTTACCCGGTCATTCAGGGGCATCGCGGTTCCGGTGTTGACTATTATCGGGGGCGTGGGATCGGTCTTTGGGTACATGGCCCGGCTTGGAATTCCCGCGGATTCAAACCTCATGACCCTGCCCATTCTGCTTTCCATGGCCCTTTCCATCGGATACGCCATACACCTGGTGAACTCTTTCAAATTCCATTTTCGCCGTCCGGGGCAGTGGAACTTTCAGCGAAACTCAACTTCGCCAAACGTCTCCCCCCGGAAAGAGGCCCTTATCGCTGCGGCCGGGGAAACGGGTTGGCCCATACTTTTTACCGCCGTTACCACCATGGGCGGACTTCTCTCCTTCCTCTTTGCCGGTATCGGCGCCCTGCGCTGGGTGGGCGTTACCAGCGCCCTCACGGTTTTTGCGGTCTACCTCTACGTGATCCTCCTGGTTCCGGTTCTTTTCAGTTTTGGGAAGCCGAAAAAAAATGTTCCGGACATTCCGCCGGGCGAGTTATCAGGGAACATAGAGACTGTCCCGTCCGTATCCCCTTTGGAGATCTATCCTTCGGGAACCTGGATCGAACAGAAATTCTATCGCTTTGGAGAGTTGCTGCTTAAAAGACGGAAGCCGGTGATCCTCATCGCCTTCCTCTTTATTGCCGCCTTTATTCCCGGCATTTTCAGAATGACGGTAAACCTGGATTATTTTTCTTTCATGGGGAAAAAGATCCCCTACATCAACCGGCTCGCCGAAATAATCGACGCCAAAATCGGTTCCCTCTACACCTATACGGTGATGGTAAATTCCGGTGAACCTGACTTTTTCAAAGACCCACAGAAGATGCGGGATCTGGATTCCCTTGCAGCGGATCTTGGCGCCCTGGACTTGACCAAGATTTCCGGTACAAGGCCGCGAATCTCTTCGGTAACAGAAATTGTCAAGGAAATGTACCGGACTCTGAATAGTGATGATCCTGCCTTTTATACGATCCCCGATGATCCTGACCTGCTTGCCCAGTTACTCTTCCTCTATGAAATTTCCGGAGGCAGGGATCTCTTCAACCGGATAAGCGAGGATTTTTCCACCGCGGTGTTGACGGTGGAACTTACCGGTTATGACGGTAACCGAATCGCAAAAAACGTCAAGGCCGCCGAAGAAGCCGCCCGTACCCGGTTTCCTGAAGAAGACGCGGCAGTGGTAGGGATGATCGCTAGTTTTGCGGAGATGAACAACAAGGTGGTGTACGGGGAATTAAAATCCTTTGCCGGATCATTTCTCATCATCTTTATTTTTCTGGCTCTGGTTTTCAGGAGTATCAAAACAGCCTTCATTGGAATGATCCCCAATATTGCACCGGTTATCATCATCGGCGGAATCATGGGTTACGCGAAAATTCCCCTGGACATGCTCACCATGACCATCATGCCCATGCTTTTGGGGATAGCGGTGGACGACACGATCCATTTTATCAGCCATATAAATCTGGAACTGGAACGGAAAAAATCCTACGGTCAGGCAGTGCTGGATACCTTTGCCAAAATAGGCCGGACTCTGGGGACAACCACGATAATACTCTGCGCCATGTTTGCGGTCTATGCTTTAAGCCCCATAGCAATGCTCTTCCATGTAGGGGTTCTGGCTATTATCGGGATGACGTCAGCCCTGCTCGCGGATTATACCCTTACGCCGCTCTTGATATATGTTTTGAAACCGTTAAGGAAGAGGTCTTATGAATAGCGATACTTAACCACAGAATAAGAAGTCGAAAAAGGAAGAGTTATGAATAAGAGAAGCAGTTTTAGTATTTTTGCAGTGGTTCTATTTCTGTTCGTATTCGGGACAGTTGCTGTGTTTTCGCAGGAATTAAGCGGCTACGATATTATGCGCCTGGCGGATGAACGGTATACCGGGGATACGGCCCGATACAAACTCACCATGACCCTCTCAAGCGGCAGGGGCGCTCCCCGGGTTCGGGAAGTTTCGTATTATTTTAAAGACTATGGGGATACGGACAAAATTCTCATGGTCTTTCAAAGTCCCCGCGATGTGGCGGGAACGGGTTATCTGTCTTTTTCTTACGATGATGAATCCAGAGACGATGATATGTGGCTCTACCTTCCGGCCATGAGACGGGTACGGCGTATTACCGGTTCGGGAAAAAACGATGATTTTATGGGAACCGATTTTACCTACGAGGATATGGGAAGCCGTAGTCTTGCCAGGGATACTTTTGCGTTCCAGGGTGAGGAATCAATTGACGGCACAGCCTGCCGGATAGTGGAGGCTAAACCCAAAGACAGAAACGATCCCTACGGCAGACGTGTTATTTGGGTTCGCAAGGATTCGGATATCATTGCTGCGGCGGATTATTATGACCGCCAGGGCAAGCTCCTTAAAACACTGCGGGTGTCCGGAATTCAGAAAATAGACGATATCTGGACAGTTCTTAAAATGGAAATGATCAATGTGCAGAACAAACATTCTACGCTTATCGAAATGTCGGAGATCCAATTTAACATCCCCCTGGACGATACTCTTTTTTCGGTTACCACTCTGGAACGGGGGAATTTGCGGTGAAGGGCGGGCTATGGCTAACGGCGCTGCCGCTGAACGCCGCAGCGTTACTGCTATACGCTGTACTGGCGCTATGTGCCGTACCGTTGCTTCAGGCCCAGGTTGAAGTAGAGCTCCATGGATCGGTTGAAACGCTTCAGGCCATTCCTTTTGCAAAGGATTCGGGGCTGACCGATTCCCGTAACGCCTTTACCGGGGAAATCAGCGCCTTTGTCGGAGCGGCTTCGGCATTTGTTTCCCTTTCCGCGGAGTATAACGGTGTAAGCCCGGATCGCACCGGTTTTTCTCTGGATGAGGCCTGGCTTGACTGGGGCGCCGGGGCCTTCAGTTTCAGGCTGGGAAGGCAGCTCGTATCCTGGGGCGCCGCGGACGGCCTTATCCTTACCGATGTGGTCTGTCCCCAAAACCTAACGGCTTACGCAGGGATCGACTTTGCGGGGAGCCGTCTCGCAGTGGACGGCTTCAAACTCCGGTATTCGTTTCAGACCTTGGCGATTGAGGCTTTGTGGCTGCCCATCTTCAGCCCTGCCCGCCTCCCCGGTGAACAGAATCCTCTCTACGCAGTATTTTATCCCTCATCGGTCGATGCTGGCGGGGCGGCCTTGCCGGTTTCACTACAGGACAAGACCCTTCCGTTGACCATACGCAATGGGGAATACGGGCTGCGGGTTTCCTGGTATACATCTGCGGCAGATCTTTCCGTTATGGGGTTTTACGGCTGGAACGACATTGCTTTCATGGAAAAAAAATTGATAGGTACTCTTCCGGTTGTAACCGGTCTTGAACTTTTGCCGGAATATGAAAGAACAATCACCGCCGGGGCGGATGCGAGCATCCCCATCGGTGATTTCCTCCTGCGGTTGGAAACGGCCTGGACTGGAGGCGGGTATTATGAACGTCCGCTTGAGGACACGGTAGCCATTCTGGCAGACGGACAGACCGAAAGGCCCGTTGAAAAACAGAACCTTAAACTGCTTGCGGGTATTGACTGGAACCCTTCGGTATGGAATCTTTCAGCCCAGTATTACGAAGATATGTTGACGGATGCATACTCAGGCGGAACCGAAAGGCCCTGGCGGAAAAATGGCGTGAGTCTGCGAATTGCCCGTTCTTTTTTCCGGGAAACCCTTAAATGTTCGGCCTGGTATTACCTGGATCTCATTGACTTCGACAGCGTAGGCAGCGTATCTGCCGAATACGCCCTGACCGACGCCCTGAGCCTTTCCCTGGGAAGCGATTTTTTTTCAGGCGGTATTGATGACCGGGGGAGCTATGCCCCTTACAAAGATTTAAGTTGTTTTTGGTTCAAGGGAATCTTCAGGTTCTAAGTTAAGAAGCAGTAGATATTTTCTGTTGTATCCGTTTTCCTCCTGTAGTATAATGGAAACCTCTGGAAACCCGGGTTTGATTTCCAGAGGTTCCTCGGAGAAAATTGCTGATTCTTTATCATATGACGAATTATGCAAATGCAATTTTCTCCATAGGGTTAGATAGACTTGTTCGTTAACCCGGTTAGCCCATCTTATTCATCTTATGAAGGAGAAAAACATGAAAAAAGGAATGATCCTTGTACTCTTGGCGGTAGTAATCATGACGTCTTTTGCCCAAGACAGCGATAATTCCGGACTCAAGGCGCTTGTCAACCACCATGCGGCCCGAAACTTTGTTTCAGGTTCAATCGCCAGGTCCGATCTGGATGCCATCATCAATGCGGGAATCCGTGCACCCAGCGCCCGTAACCAGCAGCCCTGGTACTTTACCGTCGTGCAGAATCCTGATCTGGCTCAAAAGATAGTTCCCCAGAGTCAGGACGGGAATGTCCTTATTGTCGTTTCAAGTTTTGGGGACGGCAAAACCAATGGCAGCCAGATTTTTGACTGCGCCCTGGCAACGGAAAACATCTACCTTGCAGCCCAGGTTTTGGGCTATGGTTCCAGGATCTATACCGGGCCCATGGACACCATCAACAGCCGCTTCAAGGCCGAACTGGGGCTTCCCTCGGGCCACAGCGCCGTGGCCCTGGTGCGGGTAGGCAGGGTTCAGGCGGGAGTCGATGCGGTCAGCGCCGCTTCAAGCCGGAAGAGGGCGAACGATATGGTGAATTACAAATAGGAACGCGGATTTATCGTTTTTACTTTTTTTCTCACTGCCAGGAGGAGAAAGAAGGTCAGTACGCTGAAAACGAGGCTGCTTCGGTAGCCCCACTCCGCTCCGATAAAACGGTTGATAAGACCGATAGAGTACTGGAGCAGGCCGTTTGTGGTAAAGGCAATGGGTATGATGACACTGCTTACTGCCTGGGCGTTTTCCCGAAAGACGGGGATGCTCAGGGCCAGCATGGTAGGATAGAGGATGGCGATGAAGAAACCTGAAACCGGCAGTATCCAGATTCCCCGTTCCCCCAGAAGGAAACCTGCGGCAAAGATAAGGCAGACAATTACACAGCCGCCCGTGATGCTTTTAAGGTAGCCGATCTTTTCGATTATAAAACCGGAAAGAAAACGGGAAGCAGTGTAGAGAATATAAAAAATTGAAACAAAAAGGGCTCCCTGGATCTTTGGATCAAAACCGTAGACATCCTGCAGGTACAGGGCGCTCCAGTTGGTGGTTCCTACTTCTACTGTCGAACCGAAACCCATAGTTATGCCGAAAAGCCATACCACCGGTTCCTTCAGGGCCGAAAAAAAGGAAAGTCTTTTGGCGGGAGGCGAATCGCCTTCCTCGGGCCCGGTTTTTTTCGGTACAGACTGTGTCCGCTTTCCGGGAGCGACAATAAAGGTAAAGATTCCCAGAAGCAGGACAGGGAAGAGGCCGGAAAAATAAATGTAGCGCCAGTTTTTCCCCATGCTGCCGGTCATCAGTCCCGCGTAGGCCGGCCCGATGATTGCTCCTATGCCGTAGAAAAAGTGCAGGAGGCTCATCATAAGGGCGGATTTTGCAGTAAAGGTGCTAACCCCCATGCCGTTAAGGCCTATCTCAAAAAAACCAAGGCCCATCTGTATCAGCAGAAACATTGTCGCAGCAAAGAGAAAACCGTTCGCCACACGGAAGCAAAACATCCCGCTCAGGATAAGGGTAAAGCCCAGCATTAGGGATTTACGGAACCCCAAACGCCCCAGAATGATACCCGCAACGATGCATGCGATTACCGAGAAAACGGCGATCACCGAAACCATGAGCCCCTGCTGGTCATAGGAAACACCGAATTCATTCTTTATGAGGGGGTAGGCTATGCTTCTGGAAGAATTGATGAATCCATAGAGGATCATGTCAATATAGATGAGAAGGGTGATGATATAGAAACGCCGGTTTTGCTTCATAAAGACTGTCCTTTTCGTTTCCGCCCCAGCCTGGAGGATCCCGGCCGGGACTATTGATGCTGCAGGTATAAATCATAACACCGACAACATCCCATATTTCTCAGGAGTAACACAGCATGGAAACACGGAGGGATATGGGGATCATCCTGGAGTACGAGGACGGCATAGCGGAAGCGCTATATTTCAACCTTCCAGAATAAGCAGTGTTTTGGGATCAAGCCGCATGGCCATGGACTCAAGTTTGACGTTGCTGCGATCTTTGGAAACCGTCAACTCAATATGATCGCTTTTCGGATCAAGCAGGATGATAACATCCACCAGATCCGCATAGTCCTTGATGATGAAGGGGATTCCCTGTTTGTCCCAGAGGGGGCCTTCTCCCCTCACCGTGCAGGAATGCCAGATTTCAAGATTCAGTTCTTTGGCGGCATTTTTAATATTCTCAAACCGGGAACGATCCATCCGGTTAAAATCAAAGCCGTCCACGATGATAGACTCGGCCTTGAAGCCTCCTTCCAAAATCATCGCCCTGAGGCTCCTGAGAACCTGATCGCCTGTAACCCCGTCCTGGTTAAAATTCATCAAAACCCGGTTTTTGGTAACTTCATTCTTTACTTCCTGGGCATTCTCCAGATTCTTCCGGTTGATGAATTCATCAAAAATATCCTCGTACCAGGCAAGCACATAACCGGTATTCTGGGTGAAGGACACGTGGATAACCTTCCTGTTCTGCAGAAGCTTGTCCAGGGCAATCTGTACCAGTACACTGGTCTTCCCGATGCCGCTGGATGAAACGATGAGTCCCACTTCGCCGCTTTTAAGTCCTCCATGGATGGACTTTTCAAATATCCGAACCGGACTGCGGGCGATTAATTCTGATTTTACCATTTGTCTTTCCTTCCAACTTTAATATATGGAGAAAATAATCGCTTTTCCCCGGTATTTCCTCAGGAACGTTCTTTTCGCCTTTTCTCTTCGTACTCTTTTACAAGCACCTCGCTGATGCTCTGGGGCACCTTGCCGTATTTGAGGAACTCCATGGTGAACTCGGCCTTACCCTGGGTAAGGGAACGGAGTACCGTGGAATAGCCGAACATCTCGCTTAAGGGGACTTCCGCTTCCACACGGCTAAACACCCCGTCTTCGGTCGATGCCGATATTATACCACGACGCTGGTTGATTGAACCAAAAATATTTCCCTGAAATTCTGTGGGCCCTTCAACCGCAACCTTCATGATCGGTTCCAGAATACAGGGTTTAGCCTTGTGATAGGCCTCCCGAAAGGCGCCGATAGCGGCAAGCTGGAAGGCGATGTCCGAAGAATCCACCGGATGGCTCTGACCATCGTTGATAAGGCAGCGGATATTGACGATAGGGAATCCGATGAGGCTTCCCTTCTTGCTCGCCTCCCTGAAGCCCTTGTCGCAGCTGGGGATGTATTCCGTGGGAATGGCTCCACCCTTGATGTTGTCCACAAATTCGTAGTCGCCGCCGTCCCAGGGCTCCATGTGGCCTGCTACACGACCGTACTGGCCCGAACCGCCGGTCTGTTTTTTGTGAGTATAGTTGAATTCGGCACGCCGGGTAATAGCTTCCCGGTAGGCAACCTGGGGCATACCTGTCTCAACCTCGCATTTGTACTCACGCCTCATCCGCTCTATGTAGACTTCCAGATGAAGTTCCCCCATACCCTGGATGATCGTCTGGTTGGATTCAGGATCTACAAAGGTACGGAAAGTAGGATCTTCCTTGGTAAAGCGGTTCAGGGCCTTGGCCATCTGATCGGCGCTTTTTTTGTCCTTGGGATCGATGGCCAGAGAGATAACTGGTTCAGGCACATACATCGAACTCATAGCGTAGTTAAGGCCGCCGCCGCAGAAGGTGTCACCCGAAGCACAGTCGATACCGAAGAGAGCCACAATGTCCCCCGGCGATCCTTCGGTAATATCTTCCATATTATCCGAATGCATCCGTACCAGCCGTCCTACCTTGAAGCGCTTGCGGGCGCGGGTGTTGAGAAGTTCATCGCCCTTCTTTAAGGCGCCCTGATAGATCCGCACATAGGTAAGCTGGCCGTACTGACCGTCTTCAAGCTTGAAACCCAAGGCTACCGTAGGACTTTTTTCGTCGCAGGAAAGCTCCTTCTGTTCTTCATTGTTTTCAAGGTCAAGGGCGAAGTTTTTAACTTCCAAAGGATTCGGGAGATAATTTTTTACTCCGTCCAGAAGGAGCTGAATCCCCTTGTTTTTATAGGCGGAACCTACCATAACGGGAACAAATTTCTCCGACAGAGTACCCTTCCGGATAGCCCCATGGAACAGATTTTCGGGGATTGCCTTCCCTTCGAGGTAGAGTTCCGCAAGTTCGTCGGAGAACATGGAAACCGCATCCAGCAGTTCTTCCCGGTATTTTTCCGCATCAGCCTTGAGATGCGCAGGGATCTCCGCATAGCGAATCATTTCACCTTGATCTCCGTCAAAGTAGACCGCCTTCATGGTGATAAGATCCACCATACCCTCAAGCTTGTCCTCAAGCCCGATAGGGATCTGGATAAGCACCGCATTGAGCCCCAGTTTTTCCCGGAGCTGCAGCCTCACTTTGAAGGGATTGGCTCCGGTACGGTCACATTTGTTCACAAAGGCAATCCGGGGCACATGGTAGCGTTTAAGCTGCCGGTCTACGGTAATGGACTGGCTTTGAACCCCGCCAACCGCGCAGAGCACGAGAATTGCCCCGTCCAGTACCCGGAGGGAACGTTCAACCTCAATGGTAAAGTCCACGTGTCCGGGGGTGTCGATAAGATTTATCGTATAATCCTTCCAGGTAACCTGGGTAGCCGCGGACTGAATGGTGATACCCCGTTCCCGTTCCAGTTCCATGTGATCCATCGTAGCCCCAACACCGTCCTTTCCCCGGACTTCATGAATGGCGTGAATTTTATTGCTATAAAACAGAATGCGCTCCGAGAGGGTTGTTTTCCCCGAATCGATGTGTGCGCTGATACCGATGTTCCGCATCTTGGTAATGTCGATGCCCATTCTCATACTCCTTACGAATGAAAAAACTGCCAACCTTAAAAATTGAATCGAACGTGAAGCTTCGTTTCATGCACTAAAGGTCTATAATTGACAAAATATAGCAAAGTTTTCAATGTTTTTCAAGTCTTAAAAGAGTTGTAGACGGAGGCTGTCCCAAAAACTGAATTTTTGGGACAGCCTCGGCGCTTATTGTATTACGATTTCCGAGACAGTTTTACCGTCTTTTGTGTAGGCTCTGCGGGGGTTGTAGGGATCAAGGAGACGTTCGCCCCGGTGAAAAAAAACATACTGCCATGTACCGGGGGGCAGGGGAAGCAGGAGACTGTAGTTTCCCGCCGGGGCTTCCTTCAGGTCATACATAAAAGGATCCCAGTTGTTGAAATTTCCCGCTACCGTTACCGTTTCTCCGGGCGGTCCTTTGAAAGAGAAGGAGAGGCTTCCCGGCGGGCCCTGAAGGGGGCCTGGAACTGTTTCCCTCTGCGGTATGCGTATGTATGAATAGGCCAAAGCCGTTTCTCCACTGCTGCGGATCAGAGGGTTTGCCGGGTCTGTAGTCCAGAGTCCGTCTATAACAAGGCGGTAATCTACTTCATCTAGATCTTTTGGAAGCTGAAGCACATAGAAAAGGATGCCTGAATCCCTGTATGGATCGGGAACCTTCTTGCCCGGCGGGATGGGAGCGTTCAGGGGATCCTGACTTACAAGAAGTTTTCTGAACCAGTGTACCCTGGAGAAACCTTCAAAACCAAAGGCAACACCAACCCGCCGGTGGGAGGATGAGGCGGTAAAAATCACCGCATCTTCAAAGATCTCCGGCGCTCCGGGGCCGGGCATGGAGAGCAACCTGTCTATGAATTCATAGGACTCAAGATCAACCGCCTGAACGCATATACAGGGGATAATGATACAAAGAAACGGGATTAGTATCCTTTTCATATATTCTTTACAATTATCGGCCGATACATAAATATCTAAATATGCCATCATTGCAAGCGCTTCGGGATTTTTCTTCCTCCTTTCGCAACATCGGCGGGGAAATTAGTGTCCTTGCGGAGAAAGGAACCTCCTATGAGGAACTAGAATTCCCCGATCACGAAAGTGCCGCAGGTTCAGGGCCCGCCTCTTCCCTAAGACCCGAAAAAAAACCGGTTCCTTCTTCCGCGGATTCTACCGATCTTGGTTTGGCTTATGACGACGAAATGGACCTCGGCAGCCTTGGCCTTACAGGGGAGCCGGGGGATTTCGGCGATATTGGCATTGATTCTCTCAACCTTGGGGAAACTCCCGGGACTCCGGCGGAAATTGAAGGAGATGATGAAAGCGGAGATATTGATTTTGGCGCTTTTCTCGATACTATTCCCGATGATCTGCCGATTCCCGGCACGGAAGATACCCCTGGAGGCTCCGATTTTGGAGATCTGCCGGGATTTCCTGAAGAGGCGGAAGCCCTGCCCGAAGAAATCCTGGCGGCTGAAGAACCGGCCATTTCCGGTGAAGGCGATTTTGGTTTGCCGGACGGCCTTCTTGACGGCCTTGCAGATGATCTTGAAGCCGCTCCCGGCGAAGATGAATTCTTCGATCTGGGGGGAGAAGAGGGGATTCCCGATCCGGATAGCGGGATCGGCATGGAGGACTCAAGTCTTGATTTGGGCGGCGAAGAGGGAGTAGACGAACTCGCTCCACTGGAGGATCTTTCCCCTGTTGAAGATGTGCCCTTGGTAGCAAAGGACGATGAATCGGGCGATTTTGAAGGCTTTGATCTGGGCGGTGAAACGGATGCTTCCGCCGGAGACGAGGACCTTGAATCTTTATCCTTTGACGAAGCCGAAGGTCAGGATTCCGCTCTGGATGCAGGTTTCGATCTGGGTAATGAAGAAAGCCTTGATCTCGGAGGCGATGCAGGCGTCTTTGAGATGGGTGGTGAAGCGGGTTTCGGAGAAGAACTGGTGCCAATGGAGTCAGGTTCCGGGGATACCTGGGACAGCTTCAATCCCAGCGGGGCCGCCCTCCCGGACGACATTGATTTTAACGATACCAGTTCCTCCGGCTCAGGCGCTTTCGGGGGGATGGATGATTTTGCCCTTTCCGGTATTGATGATGTTTTTGGCAGTAATGTTCCTCTGGGTACTCCGGTTGCCCGTGCTCGTCTCCAGCCTGAAGCTTCGGAAGAAGTGGAAGAGATCTCACTTACCGATGAAGAATTACAGCAATTGCAGGGTACATTGGCCGCTTATCCCCTCAATCTTCGGATTGCCTGTGAGGAACTCATTGCAGAACAGGCGGTAGCGCCGGAGCAAATGTCCAGACTCATCAAGCTCCTTGTGAAGGGAGCTTCCGCCAAGGAAACGGCCGTACTGGCGGGAAATATCCTGGGTAAAACGATCACCATTCCCAAAGGGTTTGAAAAGAAAACCGGAGAAGCCCTGGAAGCGGAACAGGCCAGTTTCCCCTATATTTTTGTCCATAAATTTCTTCCCGCGCTGGGGCTCTTCTTTATGATAGCCCTGGTTGCTTCCTCCCTGGTTTACCTTGTCTATCAGTTTATTTATAAACCCATGAGGGCGGAAACGATCTATAAGGCGGGTCTTGAACGGATCGATGCAGGAGAATACCAGCGGGCAAATGAACGGTTCAACCAGGCTTTCAGAATCCACCGTAAAAAAGAGTGGTTCTACCGTTATGCAGAAGCTTTCCGGGACAAGCGGCAGTACCGTTACGCAGAAGAAAAGTACGATGAACTTCTCACTACCTATTTCCGGGACAAGAAGGGTGTTTTGGACTATGCCCATCTGGAAACCTACTATCTCAGAAATTATTCCAAGGCAGAGACACTGCTCCAGCGGATCATTCTGGACTATCATCCCAACGATCCTGATGCCCTCTTGACCCTGGGAGACAATGCCCTGGCCTGGGGCGAGGTTGAAAAGGAACGCTACGAGGATGCACGTTTTGCCTATGCCAGGATTCTGGAACTCTACGGCTGGAAAGATTTTGTGGTGGAACGGATGATGAAATATTTTATCCGCACCGATCAGCTCAAGGAAGTTATCCCCCTGCAGGTCTGGTTTGATGCCGATAAAAAACGGAAGATCTCCGCGGATACCCTGGCGGAACTGGGCGGTTACTATCTGGACAAGAAGACAGAAGAGGTGCGGGGAGTACCCGACGAATGGGTTCAAAGCATCGAAGGTATTCGGGATATACTGCTCAGGGCTCTCAGGCAGGATACCCGGCTTCCCGAAGGTTACTATCATCTGGCCCGGTACTATCACTATCTGGGCAATACCCATGAAGAGAGACAATCACTGGAAGCGGCAATAAAAGCCTTTGAACTTGCCAGAAAAGAATCCGTGTGCCGACTCTGCTATCAGATAGACGCTCACCAGATGTACGGAACAATCCTTATCGATGCCAGACAGAGTTTTCCCGCAGAGGAAACATTGCTGAATGCTGCGGAACTCTACGAGGATGCGGTAGCCCGGAAACTCATTCCCCGTTCGGCCCGGTTCGGCAGAATCTATGCAGACCTTGGTAACCTTGAGTACTTTGCCAAATCATCCGACATGGAAATGGCATTGAGTTACTATGAAATATCCCGTCAGGACGGCTATGCGCCGCCGGAAATACTCTACCGCATGGGAGGAGCCCACTATCAGCTTAAGGAATGGGGCCCTGCCTTGGAGAGCTTCTTTAGCGCATCCGCGGAACTCCCCCTTAACCGCAGAATACTTTATTCCCTGGGGAACGCAGCCCACCAGCGGGGAGATTTCCATACTTCTCAAGCTTATTATTCAAGACTACTGGATCTTCTGGAAAATGAAAGATCCCGGCTTCCGGAAGTGATGCCCAATGACAGACCCGAATACATTGAACTTGCCGAAAGACTCATGATCGCCCGTAACAACATGGGAGTGACTCTGGAATCCCTGGCCCTCGTCACCGGAGACACTCGCTATCGTTCCCGGGCCCTGGGACTCTACGCCGAATCCGACCGCGCCTGGGACGCTCTCTCCCGTGACCCCGTGAGCATGATCCGTTCCGGCGCCGGAGAACTCTCCACCCCCGGCATCAACCTGGCCTATCTCAACTCCCGGAACGCCCTCTATCCCCAGCCGAGTTACGAAGCCCAGCTCTACCTTTCGATTGACAAAGATGCCGTAGAACCCTCCCTCTGGGAAGAACTGTATCCCCCCGGTAGAAGGCTAAGCGAGTAATTGACGCCCTCCAGGGTTTTGGGTACCATATTAAAAGTCAAAGTCGGTTATTGGGCGATTAACTCAGCGGGAGAGTGCTACCTTCACACGGTAGAAGTCACTGGTTCAAATCCGGTATCGCCCATGCCCCAATTGCTTATATAGCAAGGAATTAGCCTACCCGAAAGCGGGCGGCATATCACACGGAAAGGCAAAAGTGATACTTTTGCCGGAAAGAGTAGGTATGCGCCCGAAAAAAGCTTGTAAGCCTTTTGCGTTGTATCTAAAGGAAACCCAGGCCGGGCTGGTGTGGTACGCCCGATTCTGGGATGAGAACGCCCATCGATATGCCATTACCCGGTCAACTGGAATTCTTGCCGAAGGAAAGAAATGGCGCTGCTATGAAGCCGAACAAGCCGCCCGTGCAATGCTTTCCAGTATCCGTTTCGCCGCAGAGGCCCCGGATCGGATAGATAAACCTTTTACTCGCTATATCGGTATTACTGTCCATATTGTAACCGCCGGCGAAAAAACACAAAAACCAGAGAACACAAACCTTTTGATAATCATATATAGGGAAAGGCTTGCCCGTGAAGGGCATTTCTCCCCAGGCGGGGAGCGGCCCCCGCACGCGCATTCTTCCCCCTGAATTCGACACGCCTGTGGAGAAAGCCTGTTAGCGAGGTTCCCGCATCAAAAAAGACGCGGGGACGGTGGGGATCCGGATTCATCACATGACAGAGAGTACGGCATCGACATCATCGAGACATCCTTCGGCAATAAGATACTGTTTCCCCGAAATGGCCCCGGGAAATCTTTTCTTCATGGAAACCTATCTCGGGTATGGGAAGAAATAGTTTCCCGATGCAAAGGTCTCCTCCCGGAAAGTCCTGATACGTGCCTTTATTCTCTCCCGAAGACCGTTTATATGTGCCTGATCTATGCTTTAACTATATTGCTCTGTCCCGCCGGTTGCAAGTCTTTAAGGTTATGGGATATAAGGATTAATAAGAGTTGTTCGCCCGGCGGCAGGTTCCGGAATGTTCCGGGAGGAGGCAAGATGATGCGGGAGGCGGTATCTGTTTTAATTTCAGCTATTTCATTTTCCATTCTTGGGGCCTGTAACAGTATTCAGAACAACTGCGGAGCTGATACTAGAGCCATTCCCAAAGCTCAGGTTTCTTCGGAAATGGCTTTGGAAAAAACGGGCAAAAGTCCGCTTTTTCCTCAAAATCCAAGGTTGCTTTCCCAAAAGTCTAAGCTTTGGGAAAGTCCCACTATTATAGAGTATCCGCAGCCCGGTTTTTTCCGCGGCGTCAATCTTTCCGGGTGGTTTCAATATACCGGCTCCGCTCGTGGGATACAGTTCAGGAAATTTACAAGGGAAGATTTCCGGGATATGAAATGTCTCGGTATCAACATTGTCAGACTGCCGATTCAGCTTGATAAAATGACGGGCCCGGCGCCCTTTTATATACCCGATCCCCTGTTTCTGGAATTGCTGGATCAGGTGGTTGGCTGGGCCGAAGAGTATGAAATATTTATCATTCTTGATAACCATTCTTCAGATGGGTCAAGCGGTTCTACCCCGGACGACATTGACAGTTTTCTTGTTCCGGTCTGGACACACATGGCGGATCATTTCAGAAACAGAAGCAAATTTGTACTCTATGAGATCCTCAACGAACCCTATGGGGGCATCTCCGCCACCCGCTGGGGAGCTGTCCAGGGAGCGGTGATAGACGCCATCAGAACAAGGGATACTGTCCACACTATCATTGTCGGCGGCTATTCATGGAATTCGATTGACTCCCTGAAAGAGCTTCCCGTTTATATGGATAAAAATCTACTCTATACGTTTCACTTTTACGATCCCTACTATTTTACCCATCAGGGACAGGACTGGGCCGAACCTTCCATGGCTGAACTCAGGGGATTGCCCTTCCCTTCGGGCGCCCATACAATGCCTTCCATCCCCGGAAGCCTGATTGCCGCAGGGCTCGGCCCGTATTTTAAAAACACGTATTCACGCGATGCAAAACCGGCCGCCCTTGCGGCCGCCCTTGACAAGGCAGTCCGGTTTTCAAGGGAACGGAATGTTCCGGTTTTCTGCGGTGAATTCGGCGTAAAGATGGGTAACTGCCTTCAGGAGGATCGTGTCCGCTGGTACAAAACTGTAGCCGGCCTTTTGGATGAAAGACGCATCTCCCGGACAAGCTGGGATTATTACGGTGATTTCGGCCTCTATAAAACCGGGCAGGGCGGCAGCATCGATTCGGATCTGAATGTGGAAGTGGTCAAAGCCCTCGCCTTTACGCCGCCTATACAGAAGAAGGCTGAAGCGATAAACGGCAGCTTTACCATCTATGACGATTATCCGGAAAAAAACATCACGGTGCACTACCGTCAGAAAAGTTTCCTTTTTGATTTGTATGACACTGATTCTGCCGACGGGAAATACGCCATCCGCTGGGGGAACCTTGCCCGCTATGATAGTGTTACTTTTACATTCAAGGGTTCCATAGACTGGAAGTATCTTGCGGAAAACGGTTTTGCGCTGCAGTTCAGGGTCAGAACGGATAAGGCTGTCGAATTTGATGTGCGCTTTATCGACGGTGAAAACGCTCCGGGTATTCCATGGAGGATCCGCTATGCAGTCACTGAAAAAATTCTGCCCCCGGACGGAACATGGCATACCATACGGATACCTCTTGCGGACATGACGGAACATGGGGCCTGGATCGACGCGGAGCAGCGCTGGCTTGAAGGCAGAGGCCTTTTTTCCTGGGATGAAGTTCAAACGCTTCAGTTTGCGGTGGAATACAGGGCGCTTCCGGATTGTTCCATCGGAATTGATTCAATAGAGATACTGAAATAAGAACATTGCAAATTGAAGGATTTGAGATTGACAGCCCGGAAGTTCCAATATAAGGTAGCCGTATTGATATCAGAGTTCTTTGAGGTGGGATATGATGGAGCTGAAATTCATATACGCCAAAATAGCGGTGCTTATAAAGAGCGGGTTGTTTGAGTATAATGATAACCGCCTTACCGCGTATAAGGCCATTGAT
>JAITLC010000011.1 GCA_031278095.1 Treponema sp. | reverse complement strand
CGCAGCCATGCTCAAGCAGAAGATCGAGCTTGTCAGGACTTGAAAACTTTTCAGCGGCAAGCATAAAGTCATCGTTATCAAGCATCAACTCTTCGTTTGAGTACTGATCCAGGAGCTTTTTAACAACAGCGTAAGGCTGATCATGCTCCAAGGCTATATAAAACTTCCAGCAGGGCGCAAGTACATACTCCCTCACGCTTTCTCCGGAAACCAGTTCAATGCCATTAAAATGTTCATTGAACATGAAAAGCAGATAGGGCAGTGTTTTTATTCCGTAACTCGAATGGTTTTGTTCTCTGTAGATGAAGTTACTATCCAGTAAATTCCCCAGGGCATTGCCGAAACGCTCTTTTGTTTCCCTGCTTTTTAAATTGTTAAACAGTCTAGACATTCGACTAAATATTTCATCTCTTTCATGGCTGCTGCCGGGGCTGCCCATTCCCATAAGAGTAAAAAGGAGACATTGCGCGGTTTCGTCCATGTAGGTAAAGACCTTGTAAAACATCTCTTTCTGCTTGTCTTGTATAGTGCTCTGTCCGGTTCCAAGCTGTTTTGCCGCCACCAATAAATCGTCTGTCTCTTCGTACCGCAAGAAGGATATGAGCGTCTTTATTACTCCGGGATACCAGCGGTAATTTGCGTACAGTTCTTCCAAAAAGGAATAATATTCCGCACTCTGCCTGCCCCGTTCTATCTTGTCTTTATACTCCCTGCCGTCAACCAGGCTGTCGATATAGGCGGAAATGGAATCCTTGCCGAGTTCCGGCGCCTTTTGCAGCTTTATGCCAAAATCATCAAGCGAATTTTCGTCACAGGCGGACCTGCTGGTAACAATGATATAGGGCGCAAGCCTGAAAAGAGAAGCCGTAACGTTCTTTAAGGAGTTCAGCAGTTTTTTAATTTTATCCGGGGAAAATTCAAGATTATCAAGTACGATGGCATAGCGCTTGTTTTCCGGAGTGTTTACCAATACACCGGCGGCGGCATTGGTCAATTCCGTGCGGATTTTTACGATCAAATACTGTTCCTCGGAATTATCGTAATCTTCAAGATAGTCATCGCGGTTGTCTGCATCCTGTGAAGGACTATTAGATCGACGATCATACAATTTACCGCTTACCTGTATC
The DNA here is from genome assembly GCA_031278095.1 of Treponema sp. Classification (GTDB taxonomy): domain Bacteria; phylum Spirochaetota; class Spirochaetia; order Treponematales; family Breznakiellaceae; genus JAIRNJ01. Next base: position 94,714 of record JAITLC010000011.1, on the reverse strand, counting down.
CACAACGGAGCATAGATCATACCTCTGTTTAAAAGCAGGGCCGAAAGCGCCCTGGCACACGAACTCTTCCCCGTATCCCCTTCGCCGTAGATAAAGCAACCTTTATAGAACCGGTCACACACACGCTCTTCCATGTCGTAAAAGCCCTTGGGACGTATATACCGGAAGCCGCTGATATTTTTAACCAGTACCTTTTGCTGTTCATTGAGCCTGTTTTCGTCAATTTCCAGGGGAGCAGGACCAAAAATAAAATAGAGCAGCGCAAAGAGGGAATCTTCTGGGCCAAAAACCTTGATCTCAATATTGGATCGCGGTTTAAGATTAAGCGGATCGCCGTTCGTTATATAAAGGAAAAGATGTTTTTCTTTATCGGAACGCTGATCCGCATAGTCGAGTACTCCCTGATATTTCCCGGCAATGTCCTTCGCCGCCTTAAGATTCGTTCTGCCGTCGAGTGGGACAAGATCACCGGTAACAGTAATTGAATTCCAATCATCCTGATACTTAAGATGAAGATGACGGCGGTAAATTTGGATAAAGAGCCCCAAAAAGACGGAGCGTGTATTTTCGGTGAGATTGTTCATCGGTTTTTTATCGGAGAAACGGAGGATGTTGACCATAACTATTGGCAGTTCTTCCATACGAAGGTTTTTAAAACATGCGGTCAAATAATCACCGAATGCCTTAACGCCGCCGATTCCGCCGATTCCGCCGTTGATTGTCCGGACATGATAAAGTGAACAAACAGAGGTTCCGTCTTTGCCTTTTTCAAGTACGGGAACAAAGAACGTGTCTTCTTTCACGATAATTCCCCCAACGGCCCAATCCATATCTTTTTAATTGTAAGCCCCGGACTATAGTCTACATTTTCACTGGGCCCGGATTCCATCTTGCCGGATCCACCCCATTCGCTGATGGCGCTCAAGGTATGGCTCACATTGTCCCGGGTAACAAATTCCACTTCTATCTTATAAGGCTGAAGAAGATATTCGGGTACAGGCGCCTCAGGATAAAAAGTAAACATAAAGTAGTGAAAAGTTCCCGTGTCCAGGCAGAAGACTTTAATAAGGCCCAGATGAGGCGCCTTATACTCGCCAAAGTCCCTCCAGACGGGCTCCGCTCCGGAAGCGGCCTGGTATTCAATGAAGGGATCTCCGCCGGACTCAAAATACGGTTCCCCAAAAATGACAATCTCAACCGATCCCTTCTTTTGTTTCTGCAGCTCTTGTCTTACCGCGGCACACCAGTTCCATGCGGCAGCGAAGAAAGCGGGGTTAAACACAAAGGCTGCGGCCAGCAATATTTTGTACGTCTCAAAATCGTCTTCAGCCGTTTCCATGGCCGGGTTTCCTTTTTCCTCGTCCCGCAGATACGCGATTATGTCATCCGCTGCCAGGGGGTCCAGGAGCCTGGGCACGGTGAGGATACACCGGGCATCCTCGGCGCTTTCAATATCAAAGATGCTTTCCATATTCTCAATTTCACCGTGATGGACACTGTCACAATCGGCGATATCCTTCAGTGTAATATGAAAACGGAGCAACAGGGAATCAAGAAAATCGGCGCCTTCGAATTTATTGCTCATCCCATGCCTCCTTAACGTCGTTTCCGGCTTCTTTTTTTACATAGTCAAAGACGCTTCTGATTTTTTTGGCAAATCTGGTATGGAGTTTTCCTCTCTCTTCACGGTGGAGATCCGGTATACTTCGTATCCTGCAATAGTCCCGGTACAAAGCGCTCTCTGTATTGGGCGAATGTGAGGCATAGGGCAGGAGCAGTTCCGCTAGTTCCTTCCAGGTTTTTTGCCGCAGATACCCGGTAAAATCCTCTTCACCCTCAAACTCGGCGGCAATGCTCTCAAGGCAGAGGGCCTTAAAATCATTTTCCAGAAACCGCGTCGCGATCCCGCTTCGCCAGTTTTCCAAAAACTCTGTTTCGGGAAGGGGCTGCCTTTCATCTTCCAGCATCCCGTAAAGATCGGGCCCCTCTCCGCCGGCCGGAAAAGCGTCAAGGGAAAGATCCCTTTCTATTTTATGGAAAACTTCTTCGATAGTGGCAAGGCGTTTAACGTCAATTGCGGATTTTATCGAAGGATTGGAAAACAGCCTTTGAAGCTCTCCGGCGGTTTTCGGTATCCCCTCTCTCATGGCGGCCTCCAGATCTTCCCGCTCGTCTTCATCAAGATATACGGCTATATCCCCGGCGGCATTTTTAATGTTTTGAATATCCTGAGGCGACAGGGGGCCATCGTCATTTTTCCGCCGCTTCATGCTGCCAAAAACCATCTTCTTGATCTCATCAATGGTTTTGATCCTGCCATGGGGTGTTTCAAGCATCTGGCAGATCGCAAGAAACAGTTTGCCTGTGGGGGGTGTTTTCTTGTGGTACTTTTGCTCAATGTAATTCCGATAGGCTTTGATAACCTCATCAACGCAGCGTTCGTTACCTTTTTGTATGAGGAGATGGAGACATTTTTCCCCGGGAAATTCGGCCGCCCCGATAGCCAAAGACGTGTACGTTTTTTCACCGTACCATTCATACGCATCGTAAACGGAAATGGCCCGTTTGTGCAGCCTTAACGCATGAACCAGGGGCGGCTCAAGGCGGTCAAAATCCCAGCGGAGATTCCGAATATTGTTCTTTTCATCCCTCTTGGCGTAAAGAAATACCTCACTGCCGGCAAGGTAGATAAAAAAATCTTCGGGTATCGAAAAATCTCCGTCCTCTGCGATGCCCGGCAGGAACGCCTTCGTCCTGCTAATAAAATGACCGTCTTGTTTTTCAACGAAGACCCTGATAAAGCCGCCTGTCTTCTTTGATCTGCGAACGCTCTTTTCAAGATCCGGCCAGAATTCTTCATCGGCATCTTTCGTCCTGGCATCCAGGGGAAAGAGACCGCCGAAGGGCTTCCCGAAGGCCATTTTACGCAGATCTATAACTCCTTTTTCCTTGAGGTAGGGAATAAATAGCTCTTTTTCCAACGGATAATTCCCCATGCCGGGATGTAACCCTTCGGTCTCGAAGGCCGGAGGCTTAAAAAAAAGACCCCTAAAATAGACTGAAAGAATCCGGGCGAATTCCATCGAACTGAGCTCCCTTGCAACAGCCATTGCGTTCATAGATCCTCCTGAACTTTTAATGCCAAAAAAAGCGATAATTTTTCTAAAAAATGTATTCCAATTTGACAGTTTTTATAAGAGCGACTCTCAAAGTTCAAAGTATGAAAGGAGTAAAAATGGAAACTATTGAAACCTACCCACTCATCCCCAGACACTTCCCGATAGACAACGGAAACATCCACGGAAAATTATACATAGAAGGCAGTTTGGAGGTCAATTGTCTTGCATTTCGTTTCATTTTTAATGACCCTATGGATCTTTCCCCCCTGGCTATCGGTGTTAAGACATCCGGGCAAAACTATACTTTCTATTGCCTCATCAGAAAAAACACAGGCGGGATCTCTTCCGTGGAGACGCCTCTCTTCCAAAGCCCATTCTGTTTGAGCGAAAAGTTTGAAGTAACCACCGTTGAAGAACTTGTAAAGATTGAAGGCGGGAACCGTACTAAAAATTAGTCAAAAAAAGACAAATTCCGAAAAAAATCCGGGGATCTTTGACCATAGATAGACAGGGGCGGAACTTTCCATCGACCCAAAGGAGAACGTCATGCCGGCAAAAAAGCTTTCGGTTATTTGGAACGTCACCGGCAAATGCCCCTGGACTTGCAAGTTCTGCTGCATGGACTCGGGGCCCAAAAATTGCCTTCCCGAGATGTCCCTGGAAGAGAAATTCCGTGTGGCCGATCAGCTTGGATCCTGCGGGTACAGGGTCGATCTCTCAGGCGGAGAAGTCATGTTTAACAGAAAGGATCATCTCCCTTTGATAGAGCGGCTTTCCGCAAATCTGGGCCGGGAGAACCTTGGTATTTCCTGCTCCGGCGCATACATAGACGACAAGCTTTCCCGCCGGCTCAGGCATTTGGTTTCCGATGTGGAAATGACTATGGATACCCACCCTGACCGTGATTTCCCCTGGCGCCCCAAAGCCTATCACAAAACCGCCGCCAAAGCCGCTGCGATCCTGCTTGCAGCAGGAATCGAAACAGGTCTCCAAACCGTAACCACTACCGAGCACAGGAAGAACGGCCTCCTGGAAGAACTCTACGCATGGATCTGCGAAGCCGGTATCAATAACTGGAGTATACTCAAATTCTTTCCTTCCGGCAGAGGTGTCTCATACCCGGAGCTTGAACTTTCCGATGATGACTGCCGGGGAATAGTAGCGAAGATCATGGCAATGGACGCGGCGAACTCCTCTATCCGCAAACCGAAGATCGATATCCACTACCTGATGCCCGGTTCGGAAAAACCGGGGACTTGCCGTTGCGTTAAGCACTCCATCGGCATATTGCCCGATGGCAGGGTCACTTCATGTTTCTGGGGCCTTGATATGGCAGGCAGGTTCCTCGACGATAAATTCTACTTGGGAAACCTGACGGAAGAGAGTATCGGGAAGATACTTTCCGGTTCCAGGACCCGCTATTGGTTGGACTACTGCGGTAATTGTGCCATAGGGGATGTTCCCGCTCATAAACCCGAAACAAGTGAGTCCTTCAATTATAAGGAAACAGTATAATGGCCCTCTTCTATGCCTTAAGTTTTCTCTCAGGCTTTTTTGAGACAGGATCGCTCATGATGGGGCTTACTTCGCTCTTCACCCGGGCAGCCGCGCCGGAGGCGACACAGGTGGTAACATCCACCATAATACGGGCTCTCGCCTGCGCCCTCTGTTACCAGATAGGGAACCTTGTCCCCCGTCCTCTGGAATTACCCAAGTCCGTGGTTATCGCTTCAGGGCTCCTGGGCGCTTTTTGTTTTACATTTGTCCTGCTGCCCCTGCCTCCCGCCACAGTCCTGGCGGCGAGCCTCCTGGGAACGGTTTCTGTCTCAGCATGTATACAGTCCGCCAGAAGCGTTATGAAAAGCGGCGCCCCCAAAATGCTTAAGCGGGGTGCACGAATTGCGGGTTTTGCCCTGGGTTTTTTCTGTACGCCAAATTTGATCATGGCGGCAACGGTTCTCACCGTTCTGTTTGCCTTCATTGTACTGCGCCGTGTTCCTGCCATAAAAGCCCGCTTCATTCTGCCCCGTGTTAACGGTCTTAATATCGTTATGGTTTTTCATCAGATGCATTACTTTGTTTACTGTTACGCTGCCCTTATCGTCGCCTTTGAACGGGGAGGAAAGGCCGCTGCGATTTTCGCTTTCCTCCTGAGCTGGATCGTATATCTTTTGAGTCCCCTCCTCTACAGGAAGGTGAAAGATCTCCGCAAAGTCTTTTTTTTTGGTCATTCACTGCTGGTTCTTATTCTCACAGGCCTTTATCTTGCGCCATCGCTGCCGCTGAAGATCGTTCTCTATCTTCTGACCGGTATTGGAGGAACTACCGAATTTTGTATAGGAGGTCTCGGAAAAAATTGGGGTATCTACAATGAAGATGCTCAGAACTTCTCCGAGAATCTCGGTCATGCTTTGGGAGTCGCTTCCTGCCTGATACTTTTTATTATATGCGGAGATCTCAAAATCAGTTCACTTTTTGCCGCTGTCTTTGTCCTGGCAGCCATCGCTTGTATGGCGAAAATGGCTGTTGCCATCAATAAGGAGGATCTATGATTATTAACCATGTTGAAGCTAAAAGCATCATTACCAAATCAAAACTCCCCGATGCGGACTATGTTATCAATCCCTATATAGGGTGCAACCACGGATGCGTCTACTGCTACGCCGAGTTCATGTCCCGCTTTACAGGCCATGGGAATGAAAAGTGGGGAGATTTTATGGACATTAAGGAAGGTTATCCCCTGCCCAGGCCGCAAAATTTAGAAGGGCGGTGCATCCTCTTTGGTTCCGCCACAGACCCCTACAACCCTCTCGAAAAAAAATACCAAAAAACCCGGGAGCTGCTCAAATATTTTGCGGGAAACAAGACAAAAATAAAAGTCGAGATACTTACCAAGTCCGCGCTGGTAAAACGGGATATTGATTTGCTTACTCAGATACCTAATGTCAGAGTGGGCATTTCTATTTCCACAACGGACGCTGACTTCGCCCGCAGTATTGAACGCCATGCCCCATCCCCGCAAGAACGATTGGATACAATGCGTATCCTTAGCGAAGCAGGAATTGCCGTGTACGCGTTTATTTCACCAATTTTCCCTTTATTTTCTGACTGGAGGGCGGTGGCAACCGAAGCAAAAAAATATGCCCGTGAAATATGCTTAGAAAATCTTAACCTGCGGGGAGGATACAAAAAGCGTGTTCTTGATCTTATCAGGAAGAAGTTCCCTGAAAAATACAGAGACTTTGAAGATGTCTATAATTCCAAAGAAGCATTTCGCATATACTGGACAAATGAGGCTAAGGCTATTGAGAAGTTTTTGAAAGGGAAAAAATATAAACTCTATTTCTTTCACGGGAAAATAAAAAAACCATAGCGGAGGAAATCATAAAAACAAACTTTTTGGGTTACGATCTCAGGGGGCAAATTATTGTCGCTTCCTGTCCGGCTACAGAAAGTGCGGCGGGTATGGTTGGGTGTTACGCAAACGGTGCGGCGGCAGTAATTATGAAAACCGCCTCATCCGCACGTATGGACCCCTGCCAAACCAATGATGGCAGGCACTGTCTTATCGACAAGTACGGTTTCTGGGCCAAGTCTTCCTTCAACCGGGAAATTATGTCCCTGGACGAAGGGCTTAAAGAGCTTAAAAATTACCCCAAATCGTCTTTGTTTGGCTACATGCCGGTTATTACCAGTGTTACCGAATTGGAACTGAATCCTGAAAAATGGCTCGCCGGCTGTCAGGCAATGGAAGAAGCCGGTGCCGACGCAATCCAGCTTGACCTTTTCTACATCGAAAATCTGTTGACAATTCCTGACTTCGAAGCGAAATTCACCGGCCTCCTGAAAGAGATTATTACCCACACTAGAGTTCCGGTGATGCCAAAACTGAACATTGGTCTTCCTGCGGAGTACGCAGCGTATTTACTGAAAAAAGCCGGTGTCACATACGTGTCACTTTTAGACTCTATTAAGTCCCCGGCGCCCTTATGTTTTACGCCCGAATGTCAGCCATTAGTTAACAAAACTCTTTTAGGTCCCGGCTTATCTCTTTTCGGCAGCTTCATGCTGCCCATCACCCGGTATTATACTCAGGTACTCTGCCGGGAAGGTTTTAAGGTATGCGCCGGCGGCGGCGTTAAAACGGCCGAGGATATAGCCGGACTTTTGTTCCTTGGCGCTGAAACAGTACAAATCGCCACCGAGTTTATTCTGCATGGATTCGAACACATCAAAGAATTGAACAATAGAACAGACGAATTGTTTGAAAAAGCAGGCCTTACAACTCCGGAGAAGATAAAGGAGACGGGACGAAACCTGTATGAACCGCTTAAAAAGGCCGTTACATATCGTACACAGATGAAAGCTCAGTGGAATATTGAAAAATGCATAATCGGAAAACATCCGGGAGACTGTTATTATTGTGCACATAATAGCGGACATGCTAATGGCCAAGCCTTCTGCGAGCGTATTCAATACGGTGCGTTAAAAACAATCACGATTGCTGAAAACTGTGAAGGCTGCGGCCTTTGCGCCCAACTCTGCCCCCACGACGCCATTGAGATGGTACGGGCCGGATCATAGACCACCGGCAAAACCGGCGGCTTGAGGAAGGAGCGTTATCCTTTTTCCTGTGTGTGTACTCGTTTCATTGCGCACATACCGCATTAAAGTAGCACTGATTTATTCTCGATTAAATAAATCAGTACTTCCCTAGCCTTTTTTTACGGTGCTGAAACCGTTACCGAGCATCTCCGCGATTGGAGTCCCCAGATCATCGCTAATGCTGATGCGATAAACCGATATGCTCTTCCCCCGTGAAAGGCAGCGGGAACAGGCTATAAGGCGCGTCCCCCTGCTGCTCTTCAAAAAAGAGATGCTGCAGGACTGCCCCACGGTGATACCGCGATCCTCCCCGGCGGCCAGTTCAAGGTTACAGTGGACGGCAAAGGCAAGGTCGGCCAGGGTGAAGATTGCCCCGCCCTGAACGGCGCCGCCCGCATTCCGGTGAATGTCCTGAATCTCCATGCTGCACTGCACCGTTTCATCGTTTGCTGAGTCGATGACGATCCCCGCGGCGGAAGCCCAGCGGTCGGCCTTGAAAAAATGCCGTATCTTTTCCAGATTTCTCTCCATGATACCGTTATTTTAGGGTAACACCGCCTCGCTTGTCTATAAAAAATGGTAAAAAACGATGATCGTAGTAAGCCGGGATTGTTCTGGAATTCAGGATAGCCCCGGTGGGAAAAACTATTCAGATTTCAGAAGAATTATATGGCTACAAAATACACACACTGCGGTTCCTCATCTTACGGGCCCGGCTGTCTTCAAACCCCTGCCGGGGTGCATATCCACGGACACGGAGCCAACAAGTGCGCCTATTGCGGCTCCACGGTTTCAGACATGAGCTGCAAATACAGTCCCGCAGGGCATCACGAAAAGTACAGTATTGCTTCCAGCACACCGCCGGCAACGGCAAGCGCCTTGTCGGAAACGGTGAAGCAGTGTTCCCGTTTGCAGCGGGGATCGATATCCCCGGCCTTCATTCCCTTAAAAACTTCAATTCCGGAGGGAAGAATTCCCCGGACTACACCGTCAATGCCGGCCTGCATGGACAGTCCCGCAACTTCCCCAACCGTATCCCCGGCCTGTACCGTATCCCCGATTGAAACCAGGGCCCTGAAGATTCCCGCCGCAGGAGAACGGAGAAGCCGTTCGACATTGTAACCGCCGATCTCGCCGGGGACGCCGGTATTGGGGAGGGCGCCGCCTTTGGTGATGACCCGGCCGAGTGTATGCCCCCGCATGGTTTCTATGACGGCATGACAATCTATTCCCGCGTTAAAGCCCGGCCCCAGCGCAATAACGCTGTGGGCATCGTTACGGGAAGTGCCGGTATTGCGTTTTGCCATGATCGCATCAATCAGTACCGGGACCTTCAATTGATCCCTGCAATTGCATTGAGGATCGACAAGGACGGCGATTCTTCCTTCTCCCGAAACGCGGATGGCCTCTTCCGCATTTGCAACCAGCACCGCTTCACAATCTTCGACCTGCACATGGTTTTGGTAGACCGCTTCGGAAAAGCAGACACTCCTCCGCACCGCAAGCGGCTTTTCAACTTCGGTCATCACGATATCAAAACCGGCGTGGCGGAGGCGCAGGGCTGTGCCGGAAGCGAGATCCCCCGCTCCCTTTATCAATACGGTCTTGAGTCTTTGGGAATTCAAATCCGTCTCCACAGTTTTTGGGCAAGTTCCCTCGAGTGGGCGAACAAAGCCTCTTCATCAATGTTTTTAAGTATCCGCTCTTCCATGATTAGCCTGCCGTTGATAATCGTGGTATCCACATGACGGCCCGAAAAACCAAAGAGGATGTGGCTGTTGATCGTGTTTTCGTTCAGGGGTGTAGGCGGTTTGTAATCCACGATGATGATATCCGCATAGTGATCCTTCTTTAAGGCGCCGAGTTTGCCTTTGATGAAACGTTCCATGATTGTTTTGTTGTTTTCAAAAAGCATGTGATGAGGTTCCGCCCAGGCAACAGAAGGAATACCGGCTCCGTGTTTATGGAGAATTGCAGATGTCTTTAAGGACTCGGTCATGTCGGAACTGTAGCCGTCGGTTCCAAGTCCCACGAGTATCCCTTCCCCGAGCATGGTCAATACCGGAGAAAGGCCGACAGCATTTCCCATGTTGGATTGGGGATTGTGAATCACCGCAACATTACTTTCCTTCAGGAGATCCGTCTCTCCTTTTGTTATGTGAACACAGTGAACGGCCAGCGACTTTTCGGAAAGCAGTCCGTATGTATGGAGTCTCTCGATTACCCGCATGCCGTATTTGCTCACAGCGTCGATCTGATCCTCAATTCCTTCCGCCGCATGAATATGAAACCCGATTCCGCAAGAGGCGGCGGCTTCGATACACTGTTTCATCGTTTTTTCGCTGACGGTCATCTGCGCGTGCATGCCGAACAGAGACCTTAACATATCGTCATTTTTTGATGCACAGTGTTTTGCAAAATCCATATTCTCCGCAATGCCCGCACCGGTAATTTCGGGGCCGTCCCGGTCGGAAACTTCATAGCAAAGATTACTCCGTATACCGAGCAGTTCCGCGGCTTCTGCGATCCTGAAGAGGCTCCCCCGGACGGCAAAGGGACTTGCATGGTGATCGATTACCGAAGTAACGCCGGAATGTATCCCGTCGATCATGGGGCCGATTGCGCTGTAGTACACATCTTCCAGGCTGAGTTCCTTGTCAAGCCGCCACCAGAGACCGGAAAGAATTTCTCCGAAGGTCGTGGCGGACTTACCGCCAAGGTTCATACCGCGGGCAAAGGTGCTGTAGTAGTGCATGTGGGTATTGATGAAACCGGGCATTACGATGCGGCCCCGGGCGTCGATGCGTTCCGCGTCCGGGTATCTTGGCTCAAGGACGGCGCTCTCACCCAGATCGGCAATGAGCCTGCCGTCAATGGCTACGGCGCCCTTTTCAATAAAGGGCATTGAAGGATCACGGGTTATCAGGCGGCCGTTAACAACCAAAATCATATCTATACACCTTAACTTCAGAATGCCCGGGAATATCCCAACAGGTAACTGTATTTGCCTTCGATCAAACCGATCACGGCGGCATATTTTTCCGGAAGAGTGTTTTCTTCCCTGCGCCAGGTGAAGCTTGTCTTATCCTGCAGGCGCACACGCCAGGAACCGTCCCCGAAGGAGAAGAAACCAGGATTAACGCTGTCCATAAAATCTTCACCGTTGCTGAAGACCGTAAGCTTTTCCCGGTAGGGCGATCCGGCATGGGGACAGAAGGCGGCGCAGTTGCCGCATTCGTTGCACATGCGGTCGATGTGAAGGATCTGATGAATTCCCTCTATGCTTCCCGGTTCCGCATCGCTTATCATTACGTTTGCCCGGTTGGGACAGACATCAACACAAATTTCACAGATGCGGCTGCATGCAAGACAGCGGCCTGCGTCTTTTTCTATTTCCGTTTTGCCGCTTCCCCCGGCAAGTACTCCCTTCTTTGCATAGACTTCCGGAATACTCTCCATCCAACCGGTCCGGAAGTCATGCGTCCCTTCGGGCCGCGAGCGTAGGGAAGCTGGTTGTACGGCGCCGCTTTCAGCGGCTTGTGCATGCGTCCCTTCGGGCCGCGAGCGTAGGGAAACGGGTTGTACGGCGCCGCTTTCAGCGGCTTGTGCATCATTAAAATCAATTTCGAGAGAAAGCTTTTTAAGGATATCTTCGCTTACTCTTTGGGCGTCATTGATGGCTTTTACCACCGTGGCGCTGCCTGCCCTGCAGTCGCCGGCTATGTACACATCTTTAAGGCTGCATTCGCAGTATTCATTCACCAGGGGCATGCCGTTTGAATTGAGTTCAATTCCGTTCCGGGTAAAGATGCCGGTATCGACCCGTGCACCTACCGCGCTTATCACCCGGTCTGTATGGATCTCTTTTCTGACGCCGGAAGGCTTAACGCTCCTGCGGCCCGAGCTGTCGTAATCTCCCAGAACCATTTGCTCACAGACAAGGGTAGCGCCTGTATATGAGAGAGGGGCCAGCAATTCCAGAAAGTCAACTCCGTCTTCAAGAGCGCCTCCAATCTCTTCGATTTGAGCAGGCATGAATTCACGGGTTCTCCGGTATACGATAGAAACTTTTTCGACACCTCTGTTCCGTTTTGCCGCCCTGGCGCAGTCCATGGCAACGTCTCCTCCGCCGATGACAACTACTTCCCTCCCCAGATCAAGATTGAAAAAAGAGCGTTTTGAATCTTCAAGAAAGGCAAGCGCATCAACTGTCCCTTCAAGTTTTATGTCACCGGGAAGCCATGCTCCTGTCGCAATGACCGCAAAGCGGTGATGTTTCCGCAATTCTTCTATGGAGTCCAATTCTGTAGCGAATTCAAATTCCACGCCGGCCTTTTCCGCAAGGGCAAGATCCTGTTTAATCGAAGATTCAGGAATTCTGAATGAGGGGATCACATACTCCACAATGCCGTAGGGTCTCTCCCGTTTTTCATAAACCGTAACCGGCGCCCCGTTCCGTCTCAAAAAGATTGCGGATGCAATACCCGCGGGCCCGGCGCCGATTATCCCCACGGATTCGGAAGTTTTCAATGGCGGTGTTTTCATTGAGGCGATATATTCATCCCCCGCTTTTTCGCAGGCAGCGCGTTTTGCCTCACGGATTGCAAGAGAATCATCATAGTCTACACGCGTACAGTAAAATTGACACCGGTGATCGCAGATTGTCCCGAGGATCGCAGGAGCGGTATTTTCGGCAAGAATGATTTCATAAGCTCCCCTGTAGTCGTCTTTTGAAAGACGGTCAAGGTACGCCGGTATATTCTGATGAATCGGACAGCCTCCCCTTCCGCAGGGAGCCTTGGCGCAGTCAAAGAGAGGCAATTTGGAATTTGTTTTCCGTGAAGCTCTCTGCCGGTATTCCCGGCGGTAACGCTTCATTCCGCTTATCCGGGCAGTCAATTCATTGAGGGCTTCCATCTTAATACCCTTCCCGGTTTCTATCCCCCGGGCGATCAGGGCAAGCTGTTTGAAGCGTTCATAGCCTCCCGGTTTGAGCAGCGTGGTGGCTACTGTTACCGGCGCAATGCCTGAGGAAAGAATGTCTTTCAGGTTGAAGGCATCGGCGCCTCCCGAATAGGAAACGGGAAGCTCAGTTCCAAAAACTTCAGCAAGTTTTTTTGCAACATTTATGGAAAGGGGAAAGAGGGAACGGCCTGACATATACATTTCATTTCCCGGAAGTTCATTCTGCTTTATCTCTACCGGGAAGGTATTGGTAAGCTTTACCCCGAAATTCAGATTGTTTTTCTTTGCAGCATCAAGCAGGCGGCGGATCATATCGATTGCATCATCAAACTGAAGATCGTTTTTAAAATGATGATCGTCAAAAGAAACAGAGCCGTAAGCCATTTCATCCAAAAGACGGCGGACCGTCTCGTATCCCAGCAGTGTAGGATTACACTTAATGTAAGTGTTGAGTTTCTTTTCTTCAATAAGATACGAGGCTATCTTTTCAATCTCTTCACGGGGACAGCCGTGCAATGTTGAAAGGGTAATACCCGGAGAAACGGCGGGAGAAATGGATTCAAGATCCTTTTTTGAAAAATGTATAAAAGCGCCGGTATTGTTCTCAAGCCATGAGTAACAGGAGGCCCAGACCCGGGTTCCTGAAGCGTCTTTAAGACCTTCAATGAAAGCGTCAATCTTCGGCGATGTGATCCCTTCAAAGCTGTAGCCCACACTCATGTTGAACATGAGATCCCATTGTTCTGCAAGACCGTATTCTCGTGCCAGCACATGACAGAGAAACCATGCCTTGATGTATTCGGCAAGCGCATCCTCTACGGTCAGCTCCGTAGACCACTCGACATTGTAGCCTGAGTCCATTGCATTAATACAGGGCCGGCTGATGGCCTTGCGCATCTGTGCGCCGTCCATTGTCTGCACGGTTTTGAGTTCCATGAAACGGGCGCCGGAAAGATAGGCGGCGGCGATGTTCTGGGCAAGCTGTGAATGAGGCCCTGCCGCAGGCCCTATCGGAGAAGCAAGGGATTGTCCGAAGATCCTGAAATTTCCACCGCTCCGGTAGAATTTTCCACTCCTGATACCAAAAATTGAATTGTGATTCTTATACTCCCCTTCAATCCACCGGAGGAGATCCGGAAATGGGATCGGTCTCATGATTTCACTCATGCTGCAAGTATAGCATATCCGTCAGGAAATTTAAGGGCGGTATGGAGTTCCCTTCATGGGAAGCTTGTTCCGGAGAGCGCCGTCTCTGGCAAGATATGCCCCGCCTATCGCAGGACACACCGGAATGGCGGCAAGTTCCCCTACCCCCTTGGCCCCGAAAGCCAGAGAAGAGGGATGCCGCGGCTTTACAAAGATGATCTCCATGGGGGGCGCAGCGTCGGAACGGAGGAGACCCAGGGCGCCGTATTTCCGCAGGGACCGGCCTCCCTCCAGGGGGAAGTCCTCGGTAAGGGCATAACCCATCCCCATGAGGAGACCGCCTTCGATCTGACCCTCCGCAGACAGGGGGTTTACCACAGTCCCTATGTCGTAGGCCGCAGTGATACTGTCAATCCTGCCTTTGCCGTCAAGGATCGCCATCACCGCCGAATAGCCGTAGGCCACATGGCTTACCGGATTCATCTTGCCGGAACCCATGGGATCGGTCAGGCCCAGATACTCGCCGTAAAATTCCTTCCCTTCAAGGGATACAAGACTGCCGTGCGCTTCATTCATGGCGGCCTTGAGCTTCAATGCGGCCTGATGCAATGCCTCCCCGGTAAAGAGAGTCTGCCGGGAAGCGGTAGTGGTGCCTGAATCGGGAGTACGTTCCGTGTCGGGAGTTTCGACCATAAAGACATCGGGAGGAAGGCCGGTAGTCTCACACGCGATCTGCAAAACCACCGTTGCAAGTCCCTGACCGATACAGGCGGCGCTGGTTCTGATATGAAGCTTTCCGTTTTCAATTGAGATGATGCAGCGGCCCGTATCGGGAAGTCCCACGCCGAGACCTGAGTTTTTCATGGCACAGGCAATACCTGCAGCCTTTCCGGTTTTCGCCGCCTCTTCAAATTTTTCTTTTAACGCAAGAAGGCATGCCTCAAGCTCCGTATCATCCCCGGCAATTTGTCCGTTGGGCAGGGATTCTCCGGGATGTATCGCATTGCGGTAACGGATCTCCCATGGGCTAAGACCGGCCATTTCCGCAAGAAGATTAAGGCAGCTCTCCATAGCAAAGCAGGACTGGGTTACTCCGAAACCGCGGAAGGCCCCCGCAGGAATATTGTTGGTATAGACCGCGGTTCCTTCTATATCAATATTTTGAAAATTGTAGGGCCCCGCCGCATGGGTGCAGGCCCGCTGGAGCACAGGCCCGCCAAGACTCGCATAGGCCCCGGTATCGGAAACGATAACCGCCTTCATTCCGGTGAGCCTTCCGTCTTCATCGCAGCCTAGCGTAAAATCCATTTCCATGGCGTGGCGTTTAGGATGAACAGCGATACTCTCTTCCCTGCTCAGGCAAACCTTTACCGGTTTTTTGAGAAGCCATGCGGCGAGACACGCATGATGCTGAACGCTCATGTCCTCCTTGCCTCCGAAACCGCCGCCGACAAGCTGCCCCTTTACCCTGATCTGTTCCGGCCTGATACCGAGCATACGGGAACATTCCCGCCGTTCATCGTAGACACTCTGTCCTCCGGAATAGAGAACAAGTCTGCCGGCTCCGTCGGGAAGGGCAACGGCACACTCAACTTCCATGAACGCATGTTCTGTAAAGGGTGTCGAAAAATGTCTGCTCACAACATACCTTGATTCCGCGACGGCCTTTTCAGCGTTTCCGCGAACAAGATGTTCATGGGCCAGTATGTTGCGTTCCCTGTTGTGGATCAGCGGCGCTCCTTCCGCCATTGCGGAGGCAGGGCTGAGAAGCGGTTCCAGAACTTCGTAGTCTACACGGATGAGGGCCTTTACCTTTTCAAGGCTCTCCTTCCCTGTGCATACCACAAGCGCTACGGCGTCTCCCACAAAACGGGTGATCCCGCCTTCACCAATCATTACATCATAATCGGAAATAAAAGCGAGATGGCCTATCTTGTTATTGCCCGGAACATCTACCGCGGTAAAGATCGCAACGCAATCCGGGTGAGCCAGGGCTTCCGCTGTGTCGATTTTTAAAATCCTTGCACGGGGATGAGCGGCCCGCAAAGCGGAAGCATGAAGCATGTTGTCAAAGAAAAGATCGTCCACATACTTTCCGGTTCCCAGTATTTTTGTTTCCGCATCGATGCGGTGGAACTTCTCTCCCAGTCTGCCGCTGCAATTCTTTTTTGGAACAGGCCTGCCGTTCCGGAAAAATTCCGCTGCTAAAAGTATTGCCCTGACGATCTTTACATAACCTGTACAGCGGCAGATATTCGGACGGATCGCCCTGCGGATCTCCGCTTCGTCCGGATCGGAGCTTACATCAAGGAGAGCCTTGGCTGCCATCACCATGCCGGGAATACAGTAGCCGCATTGTACCGCACCGGCTTCGGCAAACGCAAAGGCATACACTTCCCTTTCCCGCATGTTCAAACCTTCAAGGCTGACAACTTTTTTCCCCGCACATTTTCCCAGGGTCAATACACATGAACGTACCGCCTTCCCGTCAAGCAAGACAGTACACGCTCCGCAGGCTCCTGAAGCGCAGCCGTTTTTTGTGGCGGTCAAATGAAGATCGTAACGGAGGAAATCGAGAAGCCTGCGGTCTGCCTCACCCTGAACCTCTTTCCCGTTAACGATCAGGCTTACCTCCATCAACCGATCCCTTCCAGTCTCAAAAGCGTTTCGGGATCGTCGGCATCGAAAAGCGCCGTTTCATTCTCCACTTCAATGGAATACACTGCCTCAGGATTCCTCTCCTTTATGTTCCGGGGATGTTCCCCTTCCTGCAGGGACAACAATTCTTCACGGAAGGAGGCGGAAAACAAAACCGGATTCCCCGGCCTTCCCGGGTACCCTCCGCCAAATCCGTCTGAGAAGTGCCCGAAGCCGCGCTGCATGATTCCCGTCCGGAAAAAAGGCTGAATAATCTGACCTTCGGTTTTAGCCGCCCCGATGATACTCATTACCGTTTCCGCATCCAGCAGTGGCTGGTCGCAGGGGAAGAAGAGATACCAGTCCGCGGAGGAAGCCTCCACTCCGAGCCGTACGGATTCCCGCTGTCCCCTTTCAGGATGATCGTTGCGAATAATTTTTACGTTCCGTGCATGCGAAAGTTTCAGAGCCAGAGAGGCAACCTCGTCAAACGAGGTAACCAGAAAAACATGTTTGATACAATCAATGCTGCACGCCAATTCAAGCGTATGCCTGACCAAAGGTTTCCCCCGGAAGGGAACAAGCAGTTTGTTCTCTCCGCCGAACCGCCGCGAAAAACCTGAAGCCATCAGAATGGCGTCAACAGCGCTTTCTCTCAAATTACAATCCTTGCCTAATTCTGAATATGACTATACTATGTGTCAATGGAACTGTCAAATTATTCATCTGTAAAAAACGATGGGCCCGAATCCCCGGCACAGTCGCTTCTGTCAAGCTGCACATCGGGGGGATGCGGGGCCAAGATTGAAGCGAACGCCCTGGTCTCTCTTCTTTCGGGTCTCAGGCTGAAGAATGATCCGGCCCTCATCGCGGGGTTTGGCGGCAACGAAGATGCGGCGGTGTACCGCATTGCCGAAAATACGGCGCTGGTTTCCACGGTGGATTTTTTCCCCCCCATGGTGGACGATCCTTTTCTCTTTGGAAAGATCGCCGCGGCAAACGCATTGAGCGACATCTACGCAATGGGTGCACGTCCTCTCTTTGCACTCAACATGGTTTGCTTTCCGGAAAAAATGGACAAGGCGATACTTGCGGAGATCCTTCGCGGCGGAGCGGAAAAAGTTCTGGAAGCCGATGCGGTTCTTGCGGGGGGACATTCGATATACGATCATGAAATAAAGTACGGACTTGCCCTTACCGGGATCACCGAAACGGAACTGGTACTGCGCAACAATGCCTGTAAAACAGGCGACGCCCTCATCCTCACCAAGGCCCTGGGTATAGGCCTTGTAATGTCTGCCATGAGGGCCGGGAAGGCGGATGAAGCCTTCGTAAAGAAGGCGTTCTCTTCAATGGAGAGACTTAACCGCTTTGCGGCTGAGAAAATCACCGCGATGAACAGGGCCGCGGAAAAACCCGTTCATGCATGCACGGACGTTACGGGTTTCGGGCTTCTTGTGCACGCGGCGGAAATGGCAGGGGACGCACACAGCATATTTATAGAATCAGGCGCTCTCCCCCTTCTCCCCGGCGCCATTGAGTATGCGGAAGCCTTCTATACTACTGCGGGCGCCCAGCGGAACCGGAATCACATGGCGGGCAGGGTGGAAACCGGCGGCGTGGCGGAAGCCGTGAAGGAGATCTGCTTTGATCCCCAAACATCGGGAGGGCTCCTTGTTTCGGTAGACATGGAGAAGGCGCAGGAACTCTGCGATCTCATAAAAGCAGACGACAGTGATGCGGTGATTATCGGTGAAGTTGCGGACAGGGGAAACTGTCCGGTAATATTACTGTAAAGGAGAACAATTTATGGAAACCATTAACGCAACAGGAAAACCCTGCCCCATCCCGGTCATTGAGGCGAAGAAGGCGCTCCGTTCATGCGCTGCCGGAGACACGGTACGCATCCTGGTAGATAACGACATCGCCCGGCAGAACCTCGAAAAAATGGCCAAAGGCATGGACTCAGGCTTCAGCTTTGAAAAACAGAACGACGGAACCATACTCGTCATCCTCACGGCGCATGAACAGAATGCCGCGCGGAAGGAGGAGAGAAGCGGCCTGGTTCTGGCAATCGGAAAAAATACAATGGGTACTGGTAACGAAGAACTCGGCGCAATTCTGATCAAGGGTTTTGTTTATTCATTGACGGAACTTGATCCTCCGCCTGAGATGATCCTCTTCTTCAATTCGGGAGTTACATTGAGCACGGAAGGTTCCGCCGTCATCAAGGATCTGAAAGGCCTGGAAGAAAAGGGCTGCATCATCTCAAGCTGCGGTACCTGCCTTGATTTCTACAATCTCAGGGACAAACTTGCCGTGGGAAATGTAACAAACATGTACGCTATCGTCGAAGCAATGGCCCAGGCGGGAAAACTGATCAATATCTGATTCTGTTCCAATAGGATAAAGCATTGAACGACGGTGCGCCCCTTGAATATGTATTCAGTTTCAACAGGACTGTTGACGCTATCATGGGAGAAAAATGCCTCATGGATGCGGGGATCCCGGTGATGGTGCTTCCCATGCCTGTCCGCATGGGAAGCAAGTGCGGGATATGTCTCCGGGTAGAACCGGAAAATTTTGAAGAGGCGGAAAAACTTTTGAAGGATACATACAGCCGGATCTTTTCGGTAACAGAAGATCACGAGGGGAAACATTTCAGGGAACAATGAGAAACCTGTGTGATTATTTTTATAAACTTGAAAAAAGAGTTATCACGGTAATCGGGAGCGGGGGAAAGACTTCCCTCATACTTCGGCTGGCAGAACAAACCCGCGGAAAAAAAGTTCTTGTGACCACCACCACAAGAATGTACATTCCCAAAGAGATGAAGGGCGTTTGTATTACAGGAAAAGTAAATGAGGAAAGCGGTAAACTTGAATCCCTTCCGTTGAATGAACTTAAAGAGACCGTTTCCAGCTTCGATCTTGTTCTCATTGAAGGAGATGGTTCAAGGGAACTGCCGCTTAAGGCCTGGGCTGAACAGGAACCGGTTGTTCCGCCCTGGACGGATCTGAGTATCGGCATTATACCCCTCTGGCCTCTGGGCATGGCGGCAAGCGGCAGACTCATTCACCGTCTGCCCCTCTTCTCGGATCTCACCGGAATCCGGGAAGGGGAAGCAATCAAACCGGAACATATCGCCGCGGCAATTAGCGGCCTTCACGCGGGGAAAACCGGCAAAGGGCTCTTTGCTGCGGCAGCCGGCAGGAAGATCCTCTTCTTCAACCAGCTTGAAGATAAAGCGGCGCTGCGAAAAGCCGGGGAAATTGCCGGCCTTCTTCCGGCGGAATTCCGTTCCGGCCTCCATTCGATTGTCGCGGGGAGCGTCAAAAAAAACCGGCTTGATATTCTCCGGGAATAGCTTATATTAGATTTTAAGGATACAAAGATGAGCATTGGACAAAGCATACCCAGAGTGGATGCCTTTGAAAAAGTTACCGGCCGGGCGAAGTACACCGCCGACATGGCGGACAGGAATGCCCTTGTCGCTAAAGTGCTCCATTCGACTATTGCCAACGGACTGGTCAGGAAGATCGATATCCGTGAAGCTGAAAAGATTCCCGGTGTAGTAAAGATCCTCAGTTGTTTCGATGTGCCGGACATAGAGTTCCCCACGGCGGGACATCCCTGGTCTACCAATCCGGCTCACCAGGATCCGGCAGACCGGAAGCTCCTCAACAAAAGGGTGAGACTCTACGGGGACGATATTGCGGCGGTCATTGCGGAGGATGAAACGGCCGCTTCCCGGGCTCTCAAAGCGATCGGAGTTGAGTATGACGAATACCCGGCGCTGCTGAGTCCCGAAGAGGCAATGGCCGAAGGCGCGCCTCTCCTTCACGAAAACTGTCCCAACAACATACTCAAGCACACGGTGATTGAAGACGGAGACTTTGAAGAGGCAATCAAAGAGCCGGGCCTTGTCCGTTTTGACAGTGTTTATGAAACTCCAATCGTACAGCACTGCCACATAGAACCGGTTGTTTCCTTTGCGTACATGGAAGCAGGCAGGATCGTGGTGGTGTCTTCAACCCAGATACCCCATATCGTGCGCCGTATTGTCGCACAGGCGCTAGGGCTTCCCTGGGGCAAGGTACGGATCATAAAACCTTACATAGGCGGCGGTTTCGGCAACAAACAGGATGCCCTCTACGAACCGCTCAACGCGTTTCTGACCCAGACAGTCGGGGGAAGGCCGGTAAGGCTGGAACTCAGCAGGGAGGAGATCTTCTATGCTACAAGGGTGCGGCATGCGGAGAAGATCTTCCTGTCAAGCTGGGTGCGTCCCAACGGCAGGATCGTTGCGCGTTCCTACAAGGCTCTCTCAACCCAGGGCGCCTACGGTTCCCACGGACACGGAGTTACTGCAAAGGGAACAAACGTGTTTCGCCAGCTTTACCAGGACGAGAAGGCGAGAAAGACCGAATTCTTTACGGTATACACCAACACTGCTACCGCAGGGGCCATGCGCGGCTACGGCACTCCCCAGGCGATCTTTGCCGTTGAAAGCCATATAGAAGAACTCTCGCTCAGGCTGGGCCTCGATCCTCTGGAGTTCCGTTTCATGAACGTGATGCCTGTGGGCTGGCAGGATCCCTTTACCAAAAACATCAACTACTTCGATTCATTTCATCAGTGTGTGGAAAAAGGCAAGGCCTATATCGGCTGGGACGAAAAACGGAAACTCTATCAAAACCAGAACGGCCCCCTGCGCCGCGGAATCGGCATGAGCTTCTTCTGGTACAATACTGCCGTGTGGCCGATCTCCATAGAGATTTCCGCGTGCAGGATGATCCTCAACCAGGACGGCAGCGTTCAGGTACAGCTCGGTGAAACGGAAATAGGCCAGGGCGCCGACACGGTCTTTACCCAGCTTACCGCGGATACCCTGGGCATTCCCTGGCAGAATGTCCATGTGATCTCTACCCAAGATACCGATATTACTCCCTATGGTGCCGGCGCCTACGGTTCAAGGCAGACCTATGTCGGAGGCGCCGCAATAAAGCAGACGGCATCGCAGCTCAAGCAAAAGATCCTGGGCTATGCCCATGAGTATACCCGCATGCCGGTTGAGAATCTTGACATCATTAATGCCTTTATCGTGCTTGCAAGCAATAACAACCGGCCGCTCATGAGCCTTGCGGAACTTGCAACAGAAACACTGTACAGCGAACAGAAAGCCGAACATCTCGCCGCCGAGGGAACCGCACAGGTCAAGACCAATGCATTCAGCTTCGGCTGTTCTTTTGCCGAAATCGAGGTTGACATCCCCATGGCGAAGCTCCGCCTCCTCAACCTGATAAACGTTCACGATGCGGGCAGGCTCATCAATCCCCAGACCGCCGGAGGGCAGGTTCACGGCGGCATGAGTATGAGCATCGGCTACGGTATGTTTGAAGAATTCAAATACGATCCGAAAACAGGAAGGCTGCTCAACGGAAACTTCCTGGATTACAAGCTGCCCACAATACTGGATCATCCCCGGCTGGAGGCGCAGTTTGTGGAAAACCGGGAGCCCACCAGCGCCTTCGGTACCAAGGCTCTGGGAGAGCCGCCGGCCGTACCCTGCGCCCCGGCAATCCGCAATGCGTTGCTCAACGCAACAGGAGTCGCAGTTAACCGTATCCCGCTGACCCCCCACGTTCTTTTTGAAGAATTCAAAAAGGCCGGGCTCATCAAGTGAGGATTTTTTATGTATGATATAGAAGCTCTGTACGAAGCGGAATCTGTTGATCATGCAATAAAATTACTGGAGGAGTATCCCGAGGCAAAGATCATCGCCGGGGGAAGCGATGTATTAATCAAGATTCGGGAAGGGGATCTGGCTGGAATAAGCCTTGTAAGTATACAGGGTCTCGATGAACTGCGGGGAATATGCATGGAAGGGGACGATCTCAGGATAGGGGCCCTGACCAGTTTTTCCCATATCATCAGGGATCCCCTGATACTGAAGCATATACCGGTTCTTGCCGAAGCCGCCGATACCATCGGGGGGCCGCAGCTCCGCAACATCGCTACCATCGGGGGAAACACCTGCAACGGAGTTACCTCCGCGGACAGCGCCTCTACCCTTCTCGCCTGGGACGCCGTCATGGAGTACAGAGGTCCTGATGGAATCAGAAAAGCTCCCATACAGGAACACTATGTTTCGGCAGGGAAGACCAGCATCCGGCCGGCGGAACTGCTGC
Source organism: Treponema sp. (assembly GCA_031278095.1). Lineage (GTDB taxonomy): Bacteria > Spirochaetota > Spirochaetia > Treponematales > Breznakiellaceae > JAIRNJ01. The sequence continues at coordinate 72,051 of JAITLC010000011.1, read as the reverse complement.
TGGGCATCATCATCCCCAAAGCAAGTTATGAAAACCGCTTCGGGCATTACATCAAGTACGCCATGCGGGAAGCTCTTGACATCGCAACCCTCGGTTGTTCGGTAAACGTAAAGCTCTCACAGGACAGGCGGAACATCGAAAGTCTCCGCATGGCTTACGGGGTAGCGGGCCCCATCCCCCTCAGGGCAAAAAGCGCGGAGGAGGAAGCGGCAGGGAAACCGGTAAATGCCCAAAGTATTGACGTAATCGCGGAGACCGCTCTCAGGGACATCAATCCCCGCAGCAGTTGGCGGGCAAGCAAGGAATTCCGCATTCAGCTTGCCGGAGAAATGGCCAGGCGTGCGATAACAGAATCACTGCAGCGCGCGGGAGGCAAACCATGAACAAAGCAAGAAATACCGGCGTCAAAAAACAGATAAAGATTGTCCGCTGCAGGATAAACGGCAGGGAAACCGAAACCGCCGTTGATGTCCGCGCCTCCCTTACCGACATGCTCCGGGACGAATACCGGCTTACCAGTGTCAAGAAAGGCTGCGAAGCCGGCGAATGCGGAGCCTGCAATGTCATCATAAACGGAGAGAATTTCAATTCATGCATATATCTTGCAGTCTGGGCGGACGGCAAGGACATTATCACTACCGAAGGTCTTGTTTCACAGAGCGGGGAACTGTCCGCCCTGCAGCGGGCCTTTATCGACGAGGGAGCCGTACAGTGCGGTTTCTGCACGCCAGGTTTCCTCCTGTCCGCCAAGGAGATCGTCGACTCAAAAAAAGACTACAGCGATGCCGAACTCCGCAAGCTTCTCTCCGGCCACCTCTGCCGTTGTACAGGCTATGAAAATATTCTCCATGCGGTACGCAGGGCGGTGAAGGCCCAGGCATGAAAAAGCGCATCGTCATTGCGCTGGGCGGCAACGCCCCGGGAGACAACCTCAAGGAACAGATGATGGCGGTAAAGGGAACCGCCAGAGCGATAGCGGATCTCATCGAAGACGGACACGATGTGGTGATAAGCCACGGCAACGGCCCGCAGGTTGGCATGATCAAGCGGGCGCTTGAGGCAGGGGAAAAGTCCGGGGCTCACACTCCTTTTATTCCCCTTTCCGTGTGCGTGGCCATGAGCCAGGGTTACATCGGTTACGACCTTCAGAACAGCCTCCGGGAAGAACTGCTGAACCGGGGCATAGACAGAGGCGTTGTTTCGATCATTTCGCAAACCATTGTAGATGATCCTGCCTTCCAAAACCCAACCAAACCCATCGGGGGCTTTGTCACCGGAGAGGAAGCGGAGAGGCTTGAGAGAGAAGCCGGTTATGTGATGAAAGAGGATTCAGGCCGCGGCTGGCGTAGAATGGCAGCCTCCCCCATGCCGGTAGATATTGTGGAAAAAGATGTGGTAAAGGCCCTCCTTAATGAGGGACAGATCGTGGTGGCTTCAGGCGGCGGGGGCATCCCGGTGATCGTTCAGGGAAACCACCTCAAGGGCGCGGCCGCCGTGGTGGACAAGGATTTCGCAAGCTGCCTCCTTGCCCGGCTTGTCGATGCGGACACCCTCATCATACTCACCGCAGTGGAAAAGGTGTCGATCAATTTTCACAGGGAAAACGAAAAACGGCTTGACCGCATGACATCTGATGAAGCGGAGGAGTATATACGCCAGGGCCTCTTTGCCCCCGGCTCCATGCTTCCCAAAGTCGAGGCCGCAGTCCTCTTTGCCCATTCAAAACCGGGCAGAGTTTCCCTCATCACACTGCTTGAAAAGGCACGGGAGGGCATTCGGGGGAAAACCGGCACCAGTATTTTTACTCCCAGCTGAATTTGCTTACCCGGACAAAAATGTTTTCTTCGGTAGGCCTTACGGGAGTAAGATTGGAATTTGAAGCGGATGTGGAAGCGCCGGGAAATATGCTAAGTTTGTCGTCTTCAACTATCCATGAACCCAATTCCGTGTCTTTGGTTGTCGTTGACGCATTGGCGGCAAACAGCTTGTCTTCCTCCGTATAGAGATTCCTCAACTTCCTCTGGAATTCTCCGTTAAGATAATGAGTCAGGGTATCTTCGCCGAATTCATAACCCCCGGATTTTATTTCCGTGGACGAGTATTTGCAGGGAAGCGTATAGACGGTTCCCGAGCTGGTAACAAAAGAAATCAACTCCCATTTTCCAATAAGCTCGGGAGAAATATCAAAATCGTCATTCGGCATGTCTTTGCACGCGGCAAGAGTCAAGAGCGGAATGATACTTATGAGTATTGCAGTTTTTTTCCGGTTTTTCATTTTACAGCCTTCCATTTCCTCTAAGAGAACGCTGATTGGCATCATTTAATACGTTTCCCTACTTCGACTTTTTTGCCTTCGGGGTCAAAAATTCTTCATTCCGTACCCTGTAAATTAGAGTTTACAGGGTACCAGACCTGTTCGAGAACCAGGTCAGTTTCGGAACAAGCTCACAGTAATATACCATATTTTCGATGATTTCATCAATAATTTAATGAAGAAGAGCGTCCGCCGCATTTTTTGGGAGGAAAAGCCCCGTATGCCTTTTTTTGATCCGAAAAGATCCGCTATAATACACTCATGGAAGATAAAACTCTTTCCCAGGTGGATCTGATCCGGGAGGCATTTCACTATCAAAGCCGTTTTGAAGGCTCCACCATGGTATTCAAGATCGAATTCCCTATCACGGAAGATCCGATCTTCCCTTATCTCACGAAGGATCTTGCCCTGCTGGCCAAGACGGGTTTCAAGATTGTGATCGTCCCCGGCGCAAAGGAATGGATAGATTCTGTATTGGCGGAATACGGTATAGTTTCCTCATATACGGAAATTCCCGGTGAAAGGAAGGGGCCTGCATCCGGAACCGTGAGAATCACCACGGCGGAGGCGATTCCCTTTGTGGAAATGGCGGCCTTCCATGTGGCTACCCGTTTCATGACCTTTCTCTCCGCCGGCCGGGTGGATGCGGCTATCGGAAACTTTATCAGGGCAAGGGGACTGGGGGTCGTCAACGGCCTTGATATGGAACATACGGGCACGGTCGACAAGATTCTTACCGATTCCATTGAACGGCTGCTCCGGGAAGGGATGGTTCCGATTCTGCCCTGTATCGGTTACAGTCCTGCAGGAAAACCCTACAATGTACCCAGCGACGGGATCGCCCTTGCAGCCTCTTCCGCCCTGAACGCGATTAAGTTTTTCATTGTAAGTCTTTCGGGCGGCCTCTCCGCAGAAAAACTGCGTATTCCTCCGGGTATTGAAGTGGGAGAGAACGGCAGAATTATACGGCTCCGTCCTGCCGAGGCCGAAGCGGTGCTTGATGCGAACAGTAAAACTGCGGAGAGCGGGAATCAGGACGAATTTTTCGCAGAACAACTGCGGGAGCTGCGTCTTGCATTGCAGGCTTCCCGGGCGGGAGTGCAACGGGTTCATATCATCAGCGGCAGAGAGGAAGGGTCTGTACTCAGGGAACTCTTCTCCAATTTGGGATCCGGAACCATGATCTATGCGGACGAATATGAATCCATAAGGCCCCTGCATAACAGGGATATTCCCGATGTACTCCGTCTCATGGAGCCCCTGATGCAGAAAGACATCCTTGTCCGGCGTACCGCGGAACAGATTCAGGAAAAAAAAGACGACTATGTGGTCTTCGAGATCGACAGTTCCGTTCATGCCTGCGGGGCTCTTCACGATTGGGGCGAAGGCCAGGCGGAGATCGCCGCCATTGCCACAGATCCCCTCTACATCGATATGGGGCTGGGGAGGCGCATCGTAGGCTGCCTCAAGGATAGGGCGGAGAAACTGGGGTTCAGGCGCGTCTTTGTCCTGACTACCACTACCCATGACTGGTTTGAATTCTTGGGTTTCCGGGAAGCGGCGGTAGAAACTCTGCCGGAACGTAGACGCAAGGTTTATAATCAGAACCGCAAAAGCAAAGTCTTTGCACTTAATCTGTAATGTCCAGAACGGAAACCTATACAGCCCTGGTTCTCAAGACTCAAAATTCCGGAGAGTCAAACCGGGAAGCATGGTTTCTAACCGAAGAGGCGGGACTCATCAGGGCCACGGTCTTCGGCGGCCCGAAGAGTAAATTGCGTTCCCATGTTTCCCCCCACAATTCGGGGAAGCTCTGGATTTACCGTGACCCGGTGCGCAATTCCCGCAAGGTAAATGACTTCGATGTCCGGTCCTGGCGGCCGGGGATCCGGGAACTCTGGGAACGGATCATGGCCGCAAGCGCCATTGCCGAAACGATTCTCTCCTCCCAGGGGGGAGGCGGAAACTGGGAGGAGGCCTTTCTTTCGGCATGTCAATCTCTGGATGCCCTGGACAGTTCAGGCGAAGAACTTTCAGGCAGGATCTTCATCCAGTTCCTCTGGAACTGGCTGGACATTCTGGGACTTCGTCCGGATCTGGAACATTGCGTTTTCTGCGCTTGTGAGCCGGGCGGAGATAGAGTATTGTGGTATGACAGTATCGAGGGAGGCGTTTCTTGCGCAGACTGCGCAAGAGGCCGGGAAGACGGAACCTTACTAAGGCTCAGCCCCGGGGCCGGAAAATGGCTGAGCGCCGTCGCCGGGATAGCTCCATCGGAACTGAAGCGCTACTCCCTGGATACGGTATCCAGGACTGAGGCCAAACATCTGGTCACAACGCTTATGTCCCATGCCCTGGGCAGGGGATTTTCAAGCTGGGAGAATGTAACGTGAAGCTGTTCCGAAATTTGACATCAGGGAAATAGTACCAAATGAAGTGGGACAAGAGAGAGATTGCGGCGGAACAGGTAAAGAACATTGCCGCCAAATACGGCTGCGATACCCTTACCGCATCCATTCTGCTCCGCCGGGGAATTACCGAAGCGCAGGATATCTGTTTTTTTCTGGAATCCGATACCCGTCATTTAAGGAATCCCTTTGAGCTTCCCGGCATGGAAGATGCGGTAGACCGTATTCTCGCCGCCAAAGAGGAAAAAGAAAAGGTTTTGATCTTCGGCGACCGGGATGTGGACGGCATTACCAGTACCACCCTTCTTGCAGACTATCTTTCGGAATTGGGAATCGATTTGAGTTGGCGGCTCCCGGTGGGAGACGATCCCTACGGCCTTTCCATAAATGCGGTGGAGGAATTTGCCGCCGCCTACGGGACGCTCATCATCACTGTGGATTGCGGTATTTCCAATATAGAGGAAATCCGTAAGGCCAATGAACTGGGTGTGGACGTAATCGTTACGGATCATCACAATCCGCCTGAGGAGCTTCCCGAAGCCTTAAGCATAATCAATCCCAAGCTTGCCTCTTCAACCTATCCTTTTCGGGATCTTTCAGGCTGCAGCGTGGCATATAAGCTCGTTTCCGCCCTGCGTTTTGCCGTAAAAAGCAATCTGTACGGGCAGCCCGTATGCCTGCTCAATACCCGGCCGGTAAACGACGCCTGGGTAGTTGAAGCGGTAAAGCTCAGGAACATGGCGGTAAGCGCTTCGGTTTGTGAGACCATCATTCCCGGTGAGATAAGTATTACTGCAACGAGGCTGCCCGCCTTCCTTGAAGGCCAGCAGATTCTCTGCTGGGACGCTCCCCTTCAGCGCAAGGTTCTTGCAAAACTTTTCGGCAGCGGCGTAGAGATCTACATGCAGGATGTCTCGGCGGAAATAGGCAAGGAGATTCCCCAGGCAACGGGCAAGAGTCTCCTGCGCATCAAGGAACTTTCCCGCATTGCACGGTATGCGGACAGGGAACTTACCGAGTTGGATGTCTTTGTCAATCTTTTTAATTCTTTTGTATATAAACGGGAAAAACTCGTTCCCGAAAGCGATGCTATGGATCTCCAGCTTGCCGCCCTGAGTACTATTGCCGATATTGTTCCCCTGAGGGATGAAAACAGAATCATTGTCAGGGCGGGCCTGGCTTCACTGCAGGAAAAACCCAGGCCCGGAATATCCGACCTCCTCTTCAAGCTGAGCATGGCAGGGCGGCGTTTTGACAGCAAGGATATTTCCTGGAACCTCTGCCCTGCAATCAACGCCGCAGGCCGCATGGGCAGCGCGGACAAGGCCGCCGCTCTCCTCATGGAAAAGGACGGCAAGAAAAGAGACCGGCTGGCCGATGAGATTATCGCCTTCAACCAGGAACGCAAGAACCTTGAAGGGGAAATATGGCCTATTGCGGAGGAACGCGCCCGGAACAGTCTTGAGGCGTACAAAGGGAAACTGGTTCTTGCCGCCGGGGAAGAGATTAAGAGAGGCATTACAGGGAACATGGCGAACAAGCTTGCCAAACTCTTCCATGTACCGGCAATAGTTGTGTCGTTCCAGGGAGAAACGGCGGTAGGTTCTCTCCGCTCGGAAAAAAATTTTAAAACCGGTACTCTGCTGAAAAGCTGCGAGGATCTTTTTATCGACTGGGGCGGCCATGATCATGCATCAGGTTTTTCCATGCGGAAATCCAACTGGGAAGCCTTTACCGAGCGGCTTAAAGACGAGGTTATGAACGTAGAAACGGTATCTATGGAGGAAGCGAGCATCAGTATTGATGCGGAACTTCCCCGGATTTATCTGAATCCTGATATTTTCAAGGTTGTAGACCGTTTTGAACCCTACGGTGAGGAAAACGAAGCTCTCGTCTTTCTTGCAAAAAAACTAAGGATAGACGATGTAAACATCGTAGGCAAAACCGGTAACCGTCATGCAAAGCTCAGCCTGAATTCGGGCACGCACAAGTGGCCTGCGCTTTACTGGGGGGCGGCGGACAAAATCAATGTTGACTTTGCCCTTAACGATACTGTTGATGCTGTTTTTAACTTTTCCCGCAACTGGTTTAACGGCATGGAAACCCTTCAAATGGAAATCATTGAACTCAAGAGAAGCCCGGAATGAGGAGAGGCGCGTTACTTTTCATTGTTTCCTTTTTCCTCATAACTGTTTTTCTTTTCCCGGAGGATAGCAAAAATTCGCGCCTCTTTCTTATCCCCGGTTCTCCCCGGCCCGGAGAACCGGTAACCGTGATTCTTCAGGATGAAGAAGCGCAGGGCGCGGGACTTCAGGCAGTGCTGCTGCGGGGGCGAAACAGGTTTTCCAAAGCAGTCTTCTTTGACTACGATCTGGAGGAAGGGAAAACCGTCAAAGCCGCCCTGCTTGCCGTGCCCTCCACCGTCTTGCCGGGGGAAGCCTCCGTCAGGGTGGAGAGGAGAAACGCCGGGAAGGAAGCTGTGTTTCTTGCGGAGAAGCCTCTGGGCATTGCGCAGAGGGACTTTGTCTCGGAAACCATAACGCTCAACGAAAGCCTCACCCGGATACGGACGGAGAGCGATCCGCAGAAGACCGCCGAGGCGGAACAGGTCTGGGCCATCTTCAACCGGACGGGAAACAGTATCCTTGCCGAAGGATACTTCGGGGCGCCTGTCGGTTCCACCCGGCGGACGAGCCGCTTTGGAGACCGGCGGATTTTTCAATATTCAAACGGCAAAACCGACGCTTCCATCCATGCGGGGGTGGACTACGGCGTTCCAAAGGGAACCCGGGTGAATGCCTGCGCAACAGGAAAAGTGGTTCTTGCCCGGAGCCGCATCGTCACGGGCAATTCGGTGATTCTCGAACATCTGCCCGGCGTGTATTCCCTCTACTATCATCTGGACAGCATCACGTGCACGGAGGGACAGACGCTTGCCGCCGGAGAAAGGCTGGGGCTTTCGGGGGCCACCGGACTTGCTACGGGGCCTCACCTGCACTGGGAAATCCGCGTTTCCGGTGAAAACGCAGACCCGGACGCCTTCATCTCCAGGCCGGTACTTGACAAAACGACTATTCTTGAAATAATAAAGTAATGGGGATGTTCCGGAATGTCCCGTCTATCTTGACCTTTGAGGAAAGGAGGTGATTTACAGTGGCTCATATTATCGTTGATGACAACGAGATGCTTGAGAAGGCCATTAAACGTTTCAAACGCATGGTGGAAAAGGAAGGCATTATCAGGGAATTTAAAAAACGGGAATATTATGAAAAACCTTCTACCATCCTCAACAGGAAAAAGAAATCCATTGCCCGTAAACTGATGAAAAAGTCCAGAAAGGGCCGGACAGAGTATTAATTTTTTTAATAGAAAAGACCGGGACTGTCCGGAAAGCCTGAAAATTTCCTTAAGACAGACCCGGTTGCTCCGAAACATTCAACCGGGCCCGCCGGGCTGAAGGGCCCCAATGAAGTCGAGGAAAAAGTGAAGCGGCTTAAACGTCTTGTTATGGGGGATGTTCACGGCAGAGACTTATGGAAGCGGCATCTTGAAAAGGATTTTTCCGAATTCTATATTCTTGGCGATTACTTTGACAGTTTTGATGTGTCCTTTGAATTCCAACTGGAAAATTTTCTGGAACTCTGTAAAGCCGCCCGGACGGACAGCCGTATAAAGCTCTGCCTGGGGAACCATGACTACCATTACCTGAAAAACATTTTTTCCCAGGAGTATTCAGGATTCCAGTCCGGGAAACTCCCCGGAATCCGGAAGGCCCTGGAAGAGAACATGGATCTTATCAAGGTTCTCTATGTTACCGAAGACAGGATCATCATTTCCCATGCAGGCGTTTCAACTACATTCATGAGGCGGATGAAGGCTCATGGCGTACATAAACCGGAAGACATTAACACAGCGTTTCTGCAGGATCGCAATGTTCTTACCTTTTCAGGCGCCAACATCTACGGAGACGACGTAACACAGAGCCCCATCTGGATACGGCCTGTTTCCCTGATTAAAGATCACCTTGCAGGATACAGTCAGATCGTAGGGCATACGGAACGTGCGGACATTGGGATATTTACCATGGAAAAGGCGTCTGCAGGAAAAAAAACCCTCACTCTCGTAATCTGCGATACCGGAGACAGGGATCTTGTATACTGGTTTTAGATCGCCAATTTTTCCAGAAGTTTCGGATCAACTAGATGGGGAATGAGGATTTGGCTTTTCCCCGCATATTTACCGTTGTACCCGATGGCGGTTTCCATGGCATGGGGATTGCGGGCCCAGCTTCTCCGGGCAACACCGTTGATCACGTCCCAGAGCAGGGCGTTCTTAATCACTGCATCAACACGGCTGCTGCCGTCCAGCACAAGACCGAAACCGCCGTTGAAGGCCTTGCCTATGCCTACCCCGCCCCCGTTATGCAGGGCTACCAGAGACATTCCCCTGCAGGCATCCCCCGCAAAGTTCTGCACCGCCATGTCGGCCATGACATTGCTGCCGTCCTTAATGTTTGCCGTTTCCCGGAAGGGGGAATCGGCGCCGCTTACATCATGGTGATCCCGGCCTATCATCACGGGGCCTATTTCGCCATTCCGTACCATTTCATTAAACCTGAGGGCAATGGCAAGGCGGCCTTCCGCATCCTGATAGAGTATCCTCGCCTTTGTACCCACCACCAGTCTGTTTTTGTCCGCATCCCGAATCCAGTTGTAGTTATCCATGTCCTGGCTGCGGCGCCGGGGATCGATGCAGCTCATGGCCGCATGATCGGTGGCGAGAAGATCCGAATCCCTGCCGGAAAGACATACCCAGCGGAAGGGGCCGTAACCGTAGTCAAAGAGTTCAGGCCCCATGATATCCTCCACATAGGAGGGATATATAAAGCCGTCCTTTTCATCGACGCCGTTTTTGGAGATCTCCCTGACTCCCGCATCGTAAACCGCCTTGAGGAAGGAGTTGCCGTAATCGAAGAAATAGGTTCCCCTTTCAACACAGATTCTGATGAGTTCAAAGTGACGGCGCAGGGATCTATCCACAAGTTTTCTGAAAGTCTCCCTGTCCTCCGACAGTAAACGTGTGCGCTCTGCAAAGGAGACGCCCTGGGGACAGTAGCCTCCGTCATAGGCGGCATGACAGGAAGTCTGATCCGACAGAAGATCTATCTTTATGCCCTTTTCCACCGCATACTCAAGGAGATCCACGATGTTTCCCTCGTAGGCAAGGGACATGGTTTCACCCTTTGACATGCATTCCCCGGTCATGGAAAAAAGTTCTTCAAGATTAGGAGATGACTTCCGCAGCCATCCCTGCCTGAGCCTGGTTTCTATGCGGGAAGGATCAACTTCGGCAATGATGCCCACCCCGCCGGCAATCTCCACCGCCTTTGACTGCGCTCCGCTCATCCCCCCAAGGCCCGAACTGACAAAGAGTCTGCCTTTGAGATCTCCGGTATTGGAAACGTTTAAGAATTTTCTTCCCGCATTGAGCAGGGTATTGTAGGTGCCGTGAACGATTCCCTGCGGCCCTATATACATCCAGCCGCCTGCAGTCATCTGACCGTAATTGGCAACCCCCATCTGCTCGGCAACTTCCCAGTCCTTCTGGTTGTCAAAGAGGCCCACCATGATCGCATTAGTGATAATGACCCTGGGCGCTTCGGGCCCCGATATGAAGAGCCCCAGAGGGTGGCCCGACTGTACAACCAGTGTCTGATTTTCGGTTAATTCTTCCAGGCAGCGTTTAATCAGAAGATACTGCATCCAGTTCTGGCATACACTCCCTGTCTCGCCGTAGGTAACAAGCTCGTAGGGGTATAGGGCAACTTCAAAGTCAAGGTTGTTGTCGATCATCACCTGGAAGGCCCTGCCCTCAATGCAGCGGCCCTTATACTCATCAATGGGCTTGCCGTAGATACGGCCCTGCGGCCGGAAGCGGTATCCGTAGATTCTGCCATAGGTCTTAAGTTCCGAAAGGAATTCTCCGGCAAGCTGTTCATGGTACTTGCTCTCAATATAGCGGAGCGCATTGGCTACCGCTATCCTGGTCTGCTCCTTTGAAAGGCTGAAATTCCGCACCGGCGCACGGCGTATTCCTTCCATAAAGGACGGCATCTCAGGAAGGCCGTTTTCAAATTCAAGTGCGACTGACATCATTCCCTCCTTAGAAACAGGCTCATTCGGTTCAATTTTAAGCCTGACTGATTTACATTTCAATAAGTATACTCTAACATTTAAGTTATGCAAATCATTATCGATTCTGAAAACCTGAATCTTGTTCAACTCCGGGAAATTTACCGATCTCCGGTGGAAGTAAAAATCGGGCCGGATGTTAAAGAGACCATGCGGAAAAGCGTAGATTGCGTAAACGAAGTTATCGGAAAAAACGCCGTTGTCTACGGAATCAATACGGGTTTTGGGCATCTGGCAAACAAACGCATTGATGCAAAGGATCTGCTTCTTCTCCAGCGTTCCCTGGTTCTCTCCCATGCCTCGGGGGTGGGAGAGCCGGTGGAAGACGCGCTGGTGCGGCTGATCATGTTCCTCAAGCTGAAGGGTCTTTCGCGGGGCTACTCCGGCGTCAGGCCGGAAGTGGTACGGAATCTGGCGGCCCTGATCAATGCCGAAGTGTATCCCATCATTCCCTGCAAGGGTTCTGTTGGAGCTTCCGGAGATCTTGCCCCCCTTGCCCACCTTACCCTGGTGCTGATAGGTGAAGGTTTTGCCCGCTGCAAAGGGAAGCGGCTTTCGGGCCGGGAAGCCCTGGAAACGGCGGGGGTTAAGCCTCTGGAACTGGAGCCCAAGGAAGGGCTGGGTCTTCTCAACGGTACCCAGGTTTCCACCGCTTTTGCGCTCAAGGGACTCTTTCTGGCTGAAGAACTTTTTGCGGCCTCCACGGCCTGCGGCGCTTTGAGCGTAGAAGCCTTTTCCGGTTCCCGCGCTCCCTTTGATCAGAGAATACATGAAGTGAGGGGCCAGCGGGGGCAGATAGAGGCCGCCGCCGCCTTCCGAAGGCTTCTGGAAAGCCATAGCGAAATAGGGGACGCCCACGCCGACTGTGACCGGGTGCAGGATCCCTACTGTCTCCGCTGTATGCCGCAGGTGATGGGGGCCTGCCTTACCCAGATCCGCAATGCGGCCGTAGTGCTGGAAACTGAAGCCAATGCGGCCTCCGACAATCCCCTGGTTTTCCCCGGCAACGGAGACATAATCTCAGGCGGCAACTTCCATGCGGAGCCCGTGGCCATGGCCGCGGACAATCTGGCGCTGGTACTGTCGGAGCTGGCCGCCATTGCGGAACGCCGTATAGCCATGCTGGTCGATCCCGGCATCTCCCGGCTGCCTCCTTTCCTGGTACGCGATGCGGGAGTCAATTCAGGATTCATGATCGCCCATGTAAGCGCCGCAAGTCTTGCCAGCCAGAACAAGACACTGGCCTTCCCCTCCTGCGTGGACAGCCTGCCGACTTCCGCCAATCAGGAAGACTTTGTCTCCATGGCTCCCAATGCGGGACGCCGTCTGTGGGAGATGGCGGATAATCTGCGTTATGTTCTGGCAATAGAATTGCTGGCCGCGGTTCAGGGAATAGATTTCAAAAATGGGCTAAAGAGTTCCGCTCTCCTGGAAAAATACCGCAAAGGGCTGCGGGAAAAAGTAGCTTACTACGATCATGACCGTTTCCTGGCTCCCGACATTGAAACCGCGTCTTCCCTTATTGCGGAAGGACTCTTTCAGGATGCGCTGCCTTTAGACTTCTTTGCCTGAAACTAGAGTCCGGCTTTTTCGTCTGCTGTTTTTGAAAGTTCAGTGATGAGGGCTTCGGCCTTCCGGATCAGTTCCGCAGTTTTTTTACGCATTTCGGCGTTGAATTCTTCGTCCTTTATTGATTTGAGATTGATCCGCACATTGTAAACGGCGGCCCAAAAACCGGCATGAGCCATGCAGCCCGCGCTTGCGGCGTCACTTGCAGCGTTACTGCTGCCCGCCTTCAGGGCCTCCAGCGCCAGCCGAATGACACGTACGCAAAGTTCCGCGATAGACATGGGGGAAGAGGCGGCGGATTTCAGTGCGGTCTGTATGGCCTCACTCCGTTCCTTCTTCTCTTCGCCGGTATTTTTGGGCCTGCGGTAAGATGCCATCACCGCGTTGAAGGCTTCAGTATCCCTGTCAATGAAAGCTTCAAATTCCGAAAGATATGAACCGCCCCTCTCCCGCAATCGTACAATTTCTTCGTTCCCTTCGCTCAAATTCGCCACCATCACTGCCAGGGCGGCGCCCAGAGCGCCTGCAAGAGCGGCAGCGCTGCCGCCCCCCGGCGCCGGGGACTCCGATGCGGTTTCCGCAAGAAATTCTTTTACCGTTAAATCAACAAGCATGCTTTGCTCCACAACTCAAACGAGTCTGTTCCAAAATTATGATCCTGCCGGATCGCCGGATTTTGGAACAGCCTCAAATAAGATAATTCTCCAGGATCTGTTTTTTATAATCGAAGTCTTCGATTCTGAGGTAGTATTCGGCGCAGTCGATAAGGGCCTTTGCCGGAGAAAGACCAACCAGTTCCGTGCCTGTGATACTCACCCCCCAGCGCCGGGCCTCCGCACGGATCGCCTCGAAGACACGGTATATGGGAGTTCCCTCGGTATTAACCATGTTCATGGAAACCTGAGCAATGTTCCTGTCTTCAAGCATCACGCCCAGAGCCTTGCAGTATCTATAGCCGCCGCTGGAACCGCGGATGGTCTTTGCAATGGCTTTGGCAATCTTAATGTCCGGGGTGTCCAGATTGACGTTGAAGGCGATAAGCGGCGGTCGTGCGCCAATGGCCATGATCCCCGCGCCGGGATGAATCTTCCGTTCTCCAAAATCCGGCGCCCATTCGTCCTTCAGGAGCTTTTCCGGCATACCTTCAAATTCTCCCCGGCGCAGGTCCGCCAGGTTCCGCCGCTCCGGCTTTACGGCGGAATATTCGTAGAGGAAACTCGGAATTCCCAATTCCTCCCATATCCGTCCGGCTACACGCTTTGACAGTTCCACGCATTCTTCGATACTTACTTCCTTCAGGGGCACAAAGGGAAACACGTCGCTGGCCCCCATGCGTGGATGTTCGCCCTTATGCTGTCTGAGGTCGATATGTTCCATTGCGGTTCTGCAGAGCCTCAGAGCCGCTTCGGCGATGCCTTCAGGCGTACCGGCAAGCGTAAAAACGCTCCGGTTATGGTTTGCATCGCTTGAATGATCCAGAAGACTCACCCCGCCCACGCTCTGGGCTTCCTTTACCAGCAGATCTATTACATCCTGTCTGCGCCCTTCACTAAAATTGGGAATAAACTCGACCAGCCTTGCCATCTTCGCTCCTCCGTTAAAATTCTTCCCTGCTGCGGCAGACCCGCCTGAGCAGCAGCCTTGCTTCCGGTTCATACAGTAACTCCGCAGGCTCTTCCGCATCCCAAACATCAAAGTCCGCACGGAAACCAGGCTTCAACATTCCGCAGCAATTCTGCCGTCCAAGAGCCCTGGCCGCATTCCTAGTAACCCCGGCCAGAGCTTCCGCGGGTTTAAGACCGAAAAGAGTACAGGCCATGTTCATGGCAAGCCTCAATGAAATAAAGGGACTGGTACCGGGATTGTAGTCCGTAGCCACCGCAACGGGAACATCATGCTTCCGCAGAAGTTCTACCGGCGGCTTATGAGTATCCTTAAGAAAATAAAAAGCCGCGGGCAGGAGAACCGCAACAGTTCCCGCCTGAGAAAGAGCCTTCACCCCCCGCTCATCCAGGTTCTCAAGATGGTCGCTTGAAAGGCCGTGATAACGGGCCAGCAGCTCGGTGCCGCCGGTATTGCTCATCTGCTCATTGTGGCCCTTTACGGGGATGCCCAGTTCCGCTGCCGTCCTGAACAGTTTTTCTGTCATGGACACATCAAAGGCAATGTTCTCACAGAAAACATCGGCCGCCTCGAAGAGCCCTTCCTCCCACAGTTCCGGCATGATGCGTCCGCATACCTCATCCATATAGGCGGCAGCTCCGCCTGCAAATTCCGCAGGAACACTGTGGGCTGCCAGAAGGGTTGCGGCAACATCCATGTTGCATCCCTCCCTGAGGCTTTTAATCACGAGGAGAAGCTTCCGCTCGGTTTCAAGATCGAGACCGTAACCCGATTTTATTTCCACGGTGCAGACGCCTTCGGCAGCCATGGCCTCAAGACGCTTCAGCGCTACGGAACGGAGCTCTTCAAAGGACGCCGCCCTGCTTGCATTCACCGTGGACTGTATACCGCCTCCCGCAACGGCAATATCCTCATAGGAAGCGCCGTTGAGCCTCATCTCCCATTCATGGGCCCGCTTCCCCGCAAACACAAGGTGGGTGTGGCAGTCGATAAAACCCGGAGTAACAAGGGCGCCTTTGAGATCCGTTACCTTTAAGGCCGGATTGAGCATTCCCTCCGGAACAAGGTCTTTTATGAGGCCCCCTTCGGTGAGAAGCGCATGGCCTTCAAGAAACCCGTACTCCCCATCCAGACAGGGATCCATGCTTACAAGCTTTCCGTGTATCCAGGCTCTTGTTTCAGGATTTTCAGTATCCATAAATAAAAGGTACTTCGAGCCGCATTCTTCCTTCCTGTTCCGGTTTATGCAACAAGCCCACTTTTCTAATCCTTCCAGGGGAAAATAAAATTCTTCAGGGTGCGGGTGCCGGTTCTCTCCCGTTCATCAATAAGAATCGCGTCCCAGGGGATCTGGGGTTTCTTCTTTCCCGCGGAAGAAATGGCCTCGGGATTGGCTTCAAGCCAGTCGTATTTGAAGAGACGCAGGCGCAGGGCTTCATCCTGGTAGAGCAGCATTCCTGCGAAGCCGGGAAAAAGGAAGGCCAGGAGGACGGAAAGCGCCATCATAAATACTGTGCTGATAAAGGTAAAGAAAGCGAAACCGGGATTGTCAAAAAAGATGATAAAACACTTCTTGAGGGCTTTGGAGAGTTTAGGCTCAAGCCGGGAACAGACGGTAAAGAAGAACTGGAGGGAAAGAACCGCAACCACCATGGTCCAGAAGATCACCGAGGCCAGAAGGAGGCCGATGAGGCTGTTCAACTGAAGGTAGAAGGGGATTACCATGGTAACCATGGCAAAGGCCAGGAACGCCAGACCCCCCATCACGAGGCCCGCGGGCCAGGCGGTTTTGAGATTGTCAAAAAAATCCCGGAAGCCGAAGCCGCTGTTGTCGGAAACGGTTTTAAGGCAGAGGGCCGCAGTAGACAGATATACGCAGCACATGAAGATTCCGGTAAGGATCACGGCGATGAAGAGGACGGGGATGCCCACAAGCAGGCTGGGGAGCATAAGGGTAAAGGCAAGAGGCGCAAAGAAACCCAAATTGAGCAGCGCAACCCTGAACATGTTGTCCCAGAGGTCAAAGAAGTTCTTCTTTATCAAAAAACCAATCATGAATAACACTATATGCCGAAAACCCGGACCTGTCCACTCATGGGGAGACTTGAATTTTCCGATAGTATAGTGAGCTTGTTCCAAAAAATTGAAGTTCCGGAACAGCCTCATGGCGGGAATTTATACTGTGGATATAGAAAAAACCATTGATGAACAGGAAAAAGATCTTTTTGTGAAGATCTTCCGGAAACTTGCCGCATACCGGGATCCTTACCAGTCTATTACCGATATTTTGGGCGATCTCTGCGATTTTTTTGGATTCTATTCAGGTTTTGTCTATGAGGCGGATCATTCACATGTTTTCCATTTAATTGAACGCTATATTCACGACGGTGCTTCCAGCCTGAAAGATGAATTTCTTCTTTCAGACTACCTTTCCCGCAGGGATATTGAGCTTCTTACAGGACAGACCGGGGAAATTGTCTACATCAACTCCAGGAAAAACAAAATGGGGTCAAAATTTCTTGAGTTTTTCTCCGCGAAGACGCTGATCATGGTGCCGGTTATCTTTGAAACTCAGTTTCCTATTGCCTTTGCGGGTCTCATGGATCGCCGGAGGCCCATCCGTCTCTCCAAACGGGAAATAGACGACGCCGACGCGGTGCTTTCCGTGCTGGCAGGCCATATCAAGACGCGGGTTTACCAGAAACGGCTTGAATATGCCCTCGAATCTATGAAAAACATCGTGGATAATGCGGGGTTGGACATCTATGTAAGCGATTTCCAGAGCAGCGAGGTGATCTTTGCCAATGAATCCCTCGTTTCCCGTTACGGGGGCAGTAAGAAGGTTATCGGAAAGCACTGCTGGGAACTCTTTTCCACGGGAAAAAGCCCGGGAGAATCCTACGATAACTGTCCCGGGAAAAACCGGGATATATCGGGAGAAAAAGGCGGCCTTTTTGTCTGGGATTACCACGATGAAAAGAACGATACCTGGTACCACATTCTCGATACTCCCTGCCACTGGGTAGACGGACGGCTTGCCCATGTGGTAAGTTCTGTCGATATTACCGAAAACAAGAAGAATGAAGAGCTGATCCGCAAAATGGCGGAACACGATACCCTCACCGGGCTTCCCAACCGGAGGAAGTTCATTCAGGATCTGGAAAATAATCTCAAAAGTGCCCGGACAGGGGGCTGGGGAGGCTATCTCCTCTTCATGGATCTGGATGATTTCAAGAAAACGAATGACACTCTGGGCCACCTTACCGGAGACGCCCTGCTTCGTTCGATTGGGAATTGGCTCTATGCCCAAAAAGATACGCTGGGTATGCCCTACCGCTACGGCGGGGATGAATTTGTGATCATTACGGCAGACAGGACGCCCAAAGAACTCGACAGTATCCGGGATCTGCTCCTTGACCGTTTTGGAAAACGCTGGCGGCTTAAGGAGCACTCGGTAAAATGCGGGATAAGTATAGGCGCCTGTCCCTATCCTTCAGGCGAAATGGAAACCAATGAGATCATCGAGCAGGCGGATGCCGCCATGTACACCGTGAAAGAAAGCGGCAAACACGGTTTCCACCTCTCCGGCCCGCCGAACAACAGGTGATCTTGTTCCAAAACCTGGCCGGTTTCGGAACAAGTTCATTTTGACAAAAAATTAAATTTCGTTTATTATATACGTATGTTAAAATTCAAAGACTATCTGGCGGATTGGCCGGATGTAACCTATCAAAACTTTATTGAATGGCTGGACGCCGGGGAAAAAAAGTTTCCCGGCAATCCCGCCATCTTCTATAGGGCAGGAAAACAAAGAGATTTTACCGTCTGGAACTATACAAAGTATGCCTGTGAATGCCGCAGAATCGCCCGGGGGCTTCTGGCTGCGGGTCTCGGCAAGGGAGACAGGGTAGTTCTCTGGGCGGAAAACCGTCCCGAGTGGATGGCGGTCTGGATGGGAGCGGCAATAGCGGGGCTTGTCATCGTTCCGGTTGACTTTCTTGTCTCGGAAAAAGAATGCCTCAATATCATCAGGATGATCAGGGCCAGGGCTTTTTTTTATTCCGGGAGAAAACAGAGCTTTGTCGATTCCCTTGAGGCTGAAAACCTGCGGCTTGCCGTAAAGGTCTGCCTCAGCAGGGCGGACGGTTCCGGCGGAGCTGAAGACACCCCCTTCTACAGTTTTGGAAAGGGGAATGAAAATCAACCGCTTCCCGGCGCCTCTTCTATTGCCGGGAGAGATCCGGTTTCCATCGTCTTTACCAGCGGTACCACGGGTTTTGCCAAGGGCGTTACCCTCTGCCACAGGGGGATCATCGCCAATGTAAACGGGGCAATCCTCTCCCTGAAGGCATACCCATGGGATCGTTTTATCAATGTACTCCCCCTTCACCATACCTATCCTACAACCTGTTCCTTCATTGCTCCCCTCACGGTGGGAGCCGGAACGATCATCGTAGAAAAACTGGTGGGAAAAGTGGTAGTGGATGATATACACGATGCCAAGGGGACTTTCCTCATTGCCGTACCCCTGCTCTACGACAAAGTTATGGTGGCCCTGAACCAGGGTTTCCAGGAACTCCCCTTTCTCCTCAGGATGGTATTCAATCTGCTGAGGAAGATCTCCCTGGCCGAAGCGAACAAGGGGCGGATTGGTTTTGGGCGGGTGATGCTCTACATCATCAGGAAAAAGGCAAAACTTTCGTCGATACGGATAATGGTAGCCGGGGGCGGGGCTCTCAATCCCAAAACAGCCGACTTTTTTGATTCCTTCGGTTTCAACATGGTGCACGGTTACGGCATGAGCGAGAACAGTCCCCTTATCAGTGTAAACACACCCTGGCACCGGCGCAATGAATCCGTAGGCCTCCCGGTGAAGGACACCTTTGTAAAGATAATCGAAGCGGATCAGGAAGGCCGCGGGGAAATCGCGATAATGTCGCCTTCCCTCATGCTCGGATACTTTGAAAATCCCGAAGCCACAGCGGAAGTGTTCGATGAGAACGGTTATCTCAAGACAGGGGATCTGGGCTATCTGGACAGCGACGGCTTTATCTACATCAACGGAAGGAAGAAGAACCTCATCGTAAGTTCCGGAGGCAAGAATATCTACCCCGAAGAGATTGAAAAATATTTTTCCTCTTCACGGGTCATCGGTGAAATTCTCGTGATAGGCCGCAAGGAGAAGGATTTCGGAGGCGAACAGGTAGTGGCGGTAACGGTTCCCAATCTTGAAACGCTCGCCGAAGATTATCCGGGCAGGGAACATGACGAAGCGTTCGTCAGGAAGCTTATCAAGAACGAAATTGAAACTATAAACCGCGGCCTTCCCGGCTACAAGAAGATTACCGACTTTATTTTCCGCATTGAGCCTTTCGAAAAAAATGCCCAGCAGAAGGTACGCAGGTTTTTATACAAGAGTTACGAGAATCCTTGAGGCGGAAGATTTTAACCGCGAACGACCCGAACCATACGAACAGAAGAGAATTCGGGTAAAAATGAAGGCTGTCAAAGCAAACATTCGTGGTAAACTGAGAATTGCCGGGTTTGTGCCGGCCGATGGTTGAATTCTGAATTCGTGGCGACACCCTGAAATGGATTGACACGGGCCGAATAATGCCATATAAATAAAATATTCCGGTTTGGGGACTGTTTTAGTTCTTGCGTGTTTTCAAAGAGGTTATCCGCCATGCTTTCCTGCCAGGCGCCTTGTAATACTACAAGGGAACCGCATAGGTTCTTAATACAAACTACCCCCCCCCCCCCCCAAAAAAAAAAAAGGCGTATAGTAGTTTCCCTGCAAACACGGAGAATAATCCGGTCATCCGCCCTCCTCCTTACTTTCCCTCAAGACAGATTTGTTCGGAAAATTTAAGTTTCCGAAAAACCCTATTTATAAATTTTACCAACGGAGGCATATATGAAAGGAAATATAATTGTTAAAACGGTATGGACAGGCATTGCGGCAGCACTGCTGGTCGTTCTCTTTAGCGCCTGCCCCATGGATACGCCTGAAAATTCCCCGTCTTTTTACACCGTCAGCTATTCTCCCGGTGAGGGTTCAGGCTCAATAGCGCCGGTCACAAAAAGGGAAGGCGAAACGATCAGGCTCTCGGACGGCTCAGGGTTTACAGCCCCGGAGGGCAAAAAATTTGATAACTGGAAGGACGGGGCGGGAAACGCCTATGCCGCGGGAAATTCCTACAGTAAGGATGAAGATCTGTCCCTGACGGCCCAATGGGTAATTATTTTCAAAGAACAGGAAATAGAAAAGACGATAACCATTACGGATCTTCCGGGAGGGCACAGCACCCTGGCAGTATATCTGTCGGAGGTACAGGATCTGTCCGGTAATTCGGATATTGCCGCGGCCGGAGGTTTGCCTTCGGGAGGAACTATTTCCGCAAGCCGGGTAAGTTACCTCCTCTACCGGTATTCGGAAGAAGGCGGTTCTCCCCCTCTGTGGACAGGCAGCGGCAGCTACTATGTATACCTCTGCTGGGACGGGAGTTCCATGGCAACGGAAGTCAGCACGGTAAAAATCGGTTTCGATGAGAAAAGTACCACCATATCCTATACCGGTACATTCCAGGCTTTTACCCAGAAGAAGGTGGAAGTATTGAACCAGTCCGGCAGTATTACTGCAGGGACAGGCGGCACGGCAACATACCAGATCAACAAATATAACATTAGTACCGGTGCTGTTACTATTAAATGGTACAGTGATCCCGCCGGAACAACGGAAATACCCGATCCTGCCGATATAAGCGGTTCAACGCCGTCCTTTACGACCGAAGGGGATCATGAAACATCAACCATAACCTTCACGGTGAACAGTACGGTTTCCATGGGCGTCTATTACTTCAGGGCTCTCATTGGCAGCTATTATTCCGCTGTTAAAGGCCTGACCGTAAGCGCACCGCTGTTAAGCTTCAATGCATCGGAGCTTAACGGCTGGAATGTAATGGAAGCCTCGGCAGGCGATGTGGATTCTACAAAGGTACCCAATAACTCCCACATCTATGATGGGCCTTCAAGCAAGATCCACTATGACGGTAGTACCAGAGTATTGACCTACCGGTACAATTCCGAAAAACGCACGGCAAACCTGGCTTCCCCGGCTGATGACGAGTTCCACCGCCTGTTCAGTAACATAGGTACAGGCAACGACGTAAAAATCGAAGGCGGGAAAGTATCCTCCCTCTTAAAAATGGCAGCGGCCGGCTGGAACATCGACTTTGATTCGATTCAAAGTATTCTTGATGGTTATGTAACACTTGGCAACTGGGCCGCCGGTACCAATGAGCCGATAGAGATATCAGGAACATTCCCCGGTACGAAATTAAGTTTTCAAGGAGATCACAGTGATGATGCATTCGCCGTGCCTGACAACTCAAGTCTCGCCATGCCGGACGGTACGACACTCAGCTTCAATTCTTCAAGCCATTTGGTTCTGGGAGTAAACAGTAGTCTGATTCTGCGACATGATGGTGGTAATACCCGCATGGTTGGTTACGGCAAAGTTGTCGCAGGGCAGACGGAATTCAGTTTCGGCGACTCCGAGGCTAGTATGTGGAGGACCGCGGGTATTACCGGACATGTTACGATAACCCGTACCGGCACTTACACAAGTTCCATTGCGGCTACAGGCGACGCTTATCTTTGTGCCGAATCTCCTTCCGCCACTGTCTTACCTGTAATAACCCAGAAACAGGGAAACGCCGGCAGCGAGCTCATAATCGGGTGCCGTATCGACCTTGGGGTATTTTCAACGAAGGAGAAAAAAGGCAGTCTGGTATTAGAAGGTACGAGCGCAAATAAGGGCCTTGTCAGGTTAATCGGAGACGGTATTATCTGTGCCGATACTATCGATGACAGCCAGGGAACCGCAGGTACAAGTATTACCGGCCTTGGTATTACCGGTGGAAAATTTGCACTGAGGAAGGATAGTGAAAGCAAATTCCTTTTCATCAAACCTGATTCCGGCGCTAGTATCAACATAACGCCGCCCTCGGGTACTTCCGACTTTACACTCTCGGCGGAAACAACGGTTAATTAGAGTCTGTCCATAATGTAGACACATTATGTGCGCACCGTTTTGGTACAAAAAGATGCGCACATGCAAGGTCTGTCCGCAAAGTAACCGGTTTTGCGGACAGACACTACTTAGGGAAACGCTGATTACATAAATTTAAGAATTTGACCACAAACCGTCCTGTGGACGGCGCCTCACGGACAAAAACGGACTTTTTGACCTGAATTCGCAGATTTTGTCCGGGTAGAGTCTGAGTCCATCCGTGGTAAAATTATTCAAACCTTGCCACCCAACTGTAATCCTTCCTGTGAGATCGAATACTTCCCAGGCGATGGTGTCAAATTGGTAAATGATACCCGCAAGTTTTTCATAGTTTCTTCGGATGGAGCATTAGGGATAAATTCATTTTTAATACCCAGAGCCTCGTACTTGTTTTTTCCAAGCCTATGATAGGGAAGAAGCTCTATGCGGGCAGGCATGGGAAAAAGAATATCCTGTATTTTTTCCATGTCTTCCTTTTCCGCATTGAAGTCAGGAATAACCGGTATATGTATCCAAACCTTTTCAGCGGCGTTGTTCAGAAGATATTTGATATGGAAGGAATTTGGCTGTGGAAACATCGTATACCTGGCGGCCATCACCGGCATAGACCCCAATCTCTATGAAGCGGCGTCAATAGACAGCGCGGGACGCTGGCGGCAGACTGTCCATGTTACCCTTCCGGGAATTGCCCCCACAATTGTTCTTATGACAACCCTGGCCTTGGGCAGGATTCTGGACGCCGGCTTCGACCAGATCTTTAACCTTTATTCACCCATTGTCTACAAAACCGGGGATATTATAGATACCTTTACCTATCGCATGGCCTTTGAAAGCGTCCGGTTTGGCATTTCTACGGCCGCCGGGCTATTTAAGTCCGCAATAGGCTGCTTTTTGATTGTCATGTCATACAAGGCGGCGTATAAGTTCAGCGGTTACCGGGTATTCTAAGGGAGCATCAATGAGCAAAACAGCCGGAACGCCTGGTACGATGGCATGCTTTATATCAACGATAACCATAAATTCCCGCTCCAGATCTATCTCCGCACGGTTGTTATCAAGCCTGACCTTGCCTTATCTCAGGGCGCCGGAGACATATCTATGCTTCAAATGCTGGTATCCACTGACGGCGCCGATGCCGCTAAAATTTTTAGCGCCATGATCCCCATCTTTATCGTCTATCCATTTGCCCAGAAACATTTTGTAAAAGGTATCGTATTAGGCAGTGTTAAGGGGTAACCGGATATATCGAAAAGGGGCTTTCAGTTGAGACCGGTCTTGCGCTTGACCAGTATTGTTTCCGCGATCTCAGTGAAGCCGTCGCCGCATTCCTTTGACGCAACAAACGCGGGAAGCCGCCTGATATAATCCCTGTACTTTTCTACGTTTGCAACGGCACAGGCCAGGGGAAAGCGGGCAAACATTGGCTCATCGTTGGGGGAGTCTCCCACAAAAACTACCTCCTTGTCTCCTCCGGCCTGGCTCCAGCCGAAATGATCTGCAAGAAAATGCTCGGTCATGGAGAGCTTGTCGTATTTTCCCATCCAGATATTTACATGAATCGAAGATATCTTTGCCATAGCGCCCTCCTCCAGAGCAATATCCCGCACTCTTTCTGCGGAGGCAAGGGGGAGTACAGGTTCCTCCTCGGCAAAGTCAAGGGCAATATCAAAGAGCCGGGCAAACTGATCCTTTGCGTCCCGCAGTCCCGGTACTTCCTTCAATGCCCGTTCACGGATCTTTTTTAACACCGGATGATCGTTCCGCACCGCATTGGGGTGGTACTCTGCCTTGAGTACCGGGAAACCGCCTGTTCTCTCTTCCCGAAATGCCAGGGCTCCGTTCTCGCCAACTACACCATCGACAGGCCACTCCCGTGCAATAAGATCGCACCAGCCCGCAGGCCTTCCGGTAACGGGGATCACTTTAAGACCCGCCTCTTTTAGTTTCCAGAGGGCGCCGTATGAAGAGGCAGGAAGTTTCCCCTCATGGGTGATGGTATCGTCAATGTCCATAAGAATATATTTTACCCCGGCGGCCTCGACGGCGCTCATCTCCGCAATGTTTTTCATGACGCTATGATACCGTCACATTATCTGCTCATCTATGGGCTTGCCGCCGGGAACCATGGGGAGCACGCGTTCATCTTTGTCGATGAGGGAATCGATAAGCACAGGTCTCCCTGCGGCGAGATCCCTCTTTCCGCTGTTCAGGGCGGCGCCGAATTCCGCTTCGGTTCCCGCACGGTATGCCCTTACCCCGTAGGCCTCCGCCAGCTTGAGGAAGTCAG
Source organism: Treponema sp. (assembly GCA_031278095.1). Taxonomy (GTDB): domain Bacteria; phylum Spirochaetota; class Spirochaetia; order Treponematales; family Breznakiellaceae; genus JAIRNJ01. The sequence continues at coordinate 47,585 of JAITLC010000011.1, read as the reverse complement.
GCGGCCTGTCGTCAAGATCCGTTTCCGAATAGCGGCCTTCGTAAAAGAAGTTCTGCCACTGTCTTACCATGCCCAGAGTACCGTTATTGAAGATCACAATGAGCACAGGGATACTGTAATGTACCAGTGTTCCCATTTCCGCACAGTTCATTCTGAAGCAGCCGTCACCGGTAAAAAGGACAACAGGACGGCGGGGATTGGCGATCTTTGCCCCCTCAGCCGCACCAAGACCGAAGCCCATGGTTCCCATGCCGCCGGAACTGAGGAAAGACCGCGGCCTGTTGGCGGGAAAGAACTGGGCGGTCCATATCTGGTGCTGGCCCACATCGGTAACAGCGATAGCGTCATAACCGAGAGCCTTTGCGACTTCCCGAATCACCACCCGGGGATGAAGGGCCGTCTTCCTGTGATGATCCCTGGGGATGATGGCCTTCCATTTTTCAATATCCCCGTTCCATTCGCTTTCCTTTTTGGCGGGAAGCTTCTTGTTGATCCGTTTGAGAACGTCCCTCAGATCCCCGATGACAAAAAAGTCAACGGAAACATTCTTGTTTACTTCCGCAGGATCAATGTCAAGGTGAAGTATTTTTGCGGATCTGGCAAACTCGCCCTTGTGACTTGTAACCCGGTCGGAGAAACGGGCGCCGATCGCCACGAGAAGATCGGCTTTCTGTGCAGCCTTGTTGGAGGCAAAGGTTCCATGCATGCCGATAAGGCCGGTACAAAGCCTGTGATCCTGGGGAAAGGCCCCAATCCCCATGAGGCTCAGGGCCACGGGGGCGGAAAGTCTCTCCGCCAGAATCGCCAGTTCCCCTGAAGCTCCGGCAATGTTGACGCCGCCCCCCGCATAGATCAGCGGACGTTTTGCAGCTTTGAGCATGGAAACCGCCTGTTCAATGTCCTCCTCACCGAATGTCTTGCGCCTGTTCCGATCACTCAGGCGTCTTGCCCTTGCCCCGGCCTCACCTTCAATCTCCATACCGGCATTCTTAAGCGGTACATATTCTGTCATGGCCACGGTAATATCCTTGGGTATGTCTATTAATACCGGGCCGGGTCTGCCGGAAACCGCAACAATAAAGGCTTCCCGCACAGTCTCTGCCAGTTCCTTCACATCCCTGACGATCCAGTTGTGCTTTACAATCGGCATGGTAATACCGGCGATATCCACCTCCTGAAAGCTGTCTTTACCGAGAAGCGGGGTGGCAACGTTACCCGTAATGGCGATGAGGGGCACAGAATCAATGGCGGCAGTTGCGATGCCTGTAACCAGATTCGTCGCGCCGGGCCCGGAAGTGGCAAAGCAGACTCCGGGTTTTCCGGTGGAGCGGGCATAACCGTCTGCCGCATGGGCAGCGTGCTGTTCATGGCTTACCAGAATGTGACGTATCCTGCCCCGCTGTTTGTAGAGTTCATCGTAGATATTGAGCACTGCCCCGCCGGGGTAGCCGAACACTGTGTCCACTCCTTGTTCAATGAGGGCTTCGATCAAAATACGGGAACCGGTATACTGCATAATAACTCCTATAATGGACAGACTCTAATTATTACTCCTTAAAGACAGCGCCGTCTGCGGCGGAACTCACCAATTTTGCATAACGGGCAAGATAGCCGCTTTTCACTTTCGGGGGAAGGGGTTTCCAGCCCTCTTTCCGTCTTTTCAACTCTTCTTCGTCCAGAGCGACAGAGATACTGCGGGCGTCTATATCAATTTCGATTATGTCTCCTTCCGCAAGAAGACCGATGGGGCCGCCCTCAGCCGCCTCCGGAGATACATGCCCTATGGCCGCCCCCTTGGTAGCGCCGGAAAAACGTCCGTCGGTTATAAGGGCCACCTTATCGTCCAGGCTCATGCCCGCAAGAGCCGCGGTTGGGGCAAGCATTTCCTTCATACCGGGGCCGCCCTTTGGACCTTCATAACGGATAACAATTACATCCCCGGCCTTGATCTTCTTTCCCATGATTGCGTCAAAAGCCGCTTCTTCGGAATCAAAAATTCTGGCGGGCCCCGAATGTTTAAGCATGGAAGGCGCAACAGCGCTGCGTTTTACCACGGATCCCTCCGGCGCAAGATTTCCCCTGAGGGCTGCAAGTCCGCCTGTTTGCGAATAGGGATTTTCGACGGGCCGGATGATCTCAGGGTTCCTATTTGCAGCCTTTCTGTGCAGGGGATCCGTCTTTCCGTTTACAGCGTCTTCCAGGGTTCCGTAGACCGTTGCTGCCCCAAGATCCACCAGGTGTTTCTTTACAAGTTCGGCAAGGACTGCAGGAATGCCTCCCGCCGCATGGAGATCCTCAATTGCGTGGGGGCCCGCGGGGGCAAGGCGGCAGAGATTGGGAGTCCTGGCACTTACCGTGTTGAGCAGATCCGGATCGAAAACGAAACCGGCCTCATGGGCAAGAGCAGGGAGATGCAGGGCGGTATTGGTCGAACAGCCCAGGGCCATGTCCAGGGCAAGGGCATTGATAAAGGCCTTTTCCGTGAGGATCACACGGGGGCGGATATCTTTTTCAAGAATATCAAGTACCAGCATGCCGCTGCGCTTGGCAAGACGCAGACGTTCTGCCATTACCGCAGGAATGGTACCGTTTCCGGGCAGGGCAAGACCCAGGGCTTCGGTGACACAGTTCATCGAATTGGCGGTAAACATGCCTGAACACGAACCGCAGCCCGGACAGGAAATTTCCTCCAGTTCGGCAAGTTCGGCCTCATCCATCTTTCCCGCTCCTACGGCTCCCACGGCTTCAAACATGGTAGTAAGAGTGAGAGGTTTCCCGTCTCTGCGGCCTGCGAGCATGGGCCCTCCGGACACAAATACTGCGGGAAGGTTCACTCTGGAGGCCGCCATGAGCATGCCCGGTACGATCTTGTCGCAGTTGGGAATAAAGATCAGCGCGTCAAAGCCGTGGGCCATTGCCATACATTCAACGGAATCGGCAATGAGTTCCCTGGTAACAAGGGAGTACCGCATGCCCTCGTGCCCCATGGCGATACCGTCACAGACGCCGATAACGGGAAATAGTACCGGCACTCCTCCCGCCATGCGGACACCGTCGGCCGCCGCCCTGGCTACTGTGTCCAGGTGGAGATGACCGGGAACAATTTCGCTTTTTGCGGAAACAATACCGACGAGAGGCCGGCTGAACTCTTCTTCAATAAAACCGAGAGCCTTGAAAAGGGATCGGTGAGGCGCTCTGGGTATCCCCTTATTCACACTATCACTACGCATGTATTCTCCTCCGGTGTCAGTTGAGGCACCTCAGTTGTCAATTGCTTCCAGCGCCTTTATAACCGCGTCGCCCATTTCCCTGGTACCAACGATCTTTTCGTGAATTCCTTCACTGTCATATCCTGAATAAAATTTCGTTTCATATTCGATTGAATTGTTAAGGTTAGCAATGTCTCTGGTACGCAGGCCCTCGTCCAGAACCCGGTTTACTGCCTTTTCAATACGGACAGCCTCTTTTTCAAGGCCAAAGGAGTAACGGAGCATCATGGCTGCAGAGAGGATCGCCGCCAGGGGATTGGCAATGTCCCTGCCTGCAATGTCGGGAGCCGAACCGTGGATAGGCTCATACATACCCATTACCGTTTCGCCTCCCGCGGAAGCGCTGTTGTAACCTGCAAGACTTGCCGAGGGCAGCATGCCGATTGAACCGGTGAGGACCGAGGCCTCGTCGGAGAGAATGTCCCCGAAGAGATTGCTGGTAACAATCACATCAAAGGTTCCCGGAACGCGGATCAGCTGCATGGCGGCGTTATCCACATAGAGACAGGAGGTTTCAATATCCGGGTAGTCCTTTGAAACCGTGGCGGCGACTTCCCGCCAGAAACGGGAGGACTCAAGTACATTGGCCTTGTCCACAATACAGAGCTTCTTTCTCCGCAGGGATGCCGCATTGTAGCCGGCCCGGAGCACCCTCTCAATCTCCGTCCGGGAATAGGTTTCCGTATCGAATGCCGTTTCTCCGTCTTCGCTGCGGCCCCTCTTGCCGAAGTAGAGACCCCCGGTAAGTTCCCGGACAATGAGGATGTCGAAGGAAGCCTTCCCTTGAGGATTACTGTTCTTAAGAACTTCATCTTTTAAGGGGCAGGCGGCCCTGAGCTGCGGCAGCAGTACTGCAGGGCGGAGATTTGCAAATACACCGAGGCCTGCCCGCAGCCCCAGGAGGGCGCGCTCGGGACGCAGATGACCCGGCAGGGTATCCCATTTCGGCCCGCCTACGGCTCCGAGGAACAGGGCGTCGCACTGCTTTGCCGTTTCAAGAGTTTCCCCGGGCAGAGGCTCACCGGTTTCATCAATGGCCTTTCCTCCCGCCGGTAATTCCACATAGTTAAACACATGCCCTGCCCTGTCGCCAATGCAGTCAAGCACTTCCGTTGCCTGGCTAATCACCTCAGGCCCGATTCCGTCTCCGGGAACCAGCGCTATTTGATAGTTCATTTCCGCTTCTCCTTAATATGTGAGGCTGTTCCCAAACCAACCGGGTTCCGGAACACGCTCATGCTACAGATACGCCTTGAATCTGCGCTCTATGTCTCCGATAAGCTTGTATTCAATTGAATCAACCAGAGCGGCACGGCTGGCATCAATAATGTCGGCAGAGACGCCTACGGTACTCCAGCTTCGCTGACCATCGGTAGATTCAATGAGAACCCTTACCCGCGCCGCGGTAGCATCTTTGCCGTCAATAACCCTGACCTTGTAGTCCTCCAGCCTGACCTGTTCGAGTTCAGGGTAAAAATGCCGGAGCGCCCGGCGGAGCGCGCCGTCCAGCGCGTTTACAGGCCCGTCGCCCTCGGCGGCCGCTATCTCGTCCTGGCCTTCCACCCAAACCTTGACCCAGGCATGGGAACACAGGAGCGCTTCTCCTGTAGGATGCTCACTCATCACCCTGTAGGCAAGAATTTTGAAGAGGGGCTTGTAACGCCCCAGTTCCCGGCGTACAAGAATTTCAAAACTCGCGTCGGCTCCTTCAAAGGCCCAGCCTGAAGCCTCAAGGGACTTTAACTTCTCAGACAGTATCTGTGTTACCGGATGATCCTTTGTTATAGACGGATCAATCCTCTTTGCCCTTTCGGCGATCGCGGAACGGCCTCCCATTTCGCTCATGAGGAAATGCCTGTCATTTCCCACGAGAAACGGATCGACATGCTCAAAGGATCTGCGGATCTTGAGGATGCCGTCGGCATGCATACCCGCCTTGTGGGCAAAGGCATGAGCCCCCACATAGGGCATGTCGTCGCTCAGGGAGACATTGGCAATCTCCGCAACCTTTCTGGTTACTTCACAGACGTTCACCAGGTTTCCTTTGGGAAGGCAGCGGCAGTTCAGTTTCAATTCCAGGCTGGGGATAAGGGCCGCAAGGCTGGTATTGCCGCAGCGTTCCCCAAAACCGGCAAGGGTACCCTGCACATGGCCCGCCCCTGCCTGAACGGCGGCGATGCTGTTTGCAATGGCAAGCCCCGCGTCATTGTGCGCATGGATTCCCAATTGAAGCGAAGGGGCCGAACCCTGTGCGATACTCTCAATCACGGCGCCGGCAGCGGCAATGATCTCATCGGAGAAACAGCCGCCGTTGGTGTCGCACAGAACGATACGGTCCGCACCGGCTTCCCGGGCTGCCCTCAGTGTCCTGAGGGCATAATCCCGGTTCGCCTTGAAACCGTCAAAGAAATGTTCCGCATCATAGATGACGAAGCGGCCCTCCTCTTTAAGAAATGACACTGTTTCTGCGATCATTTCAATGTTTTCCTCAGGACTTACCCGCAGAACTTCTGTAACATGAAGATCCCAGCTCTTCCCGAATATTACGATCCCTTCGCAGCCTGCGCCGAGAAGGCTGCGGATCTGGGAATCCTCCTCCGGTCTGATTCCTTTTTTGCGTGTGGAACCGAAGGCACAGAGCCTTGCATACTTTAGCTTGAGTCCTGAAGCCTGCTGAAAAAATTCCAGATCCTTGGGATTGCTCCCCGGATTACCCGCCTCGATCCATGCAAGACCAAGATCGTCGAGGGCTTCCGCCACTGCAAGTTTATCCCGCACGGAGAAACTGATCCCCTCCCCCTGCGCTCCGTCGCGGAGGGTGGTATCGAGTATCTCTATGCGGCGTTCACTGTTATCCATTTTCCTTCTTCCTGTTTCCGGAGGAGGATCTTCGCCTTCGCTCCACTGCGGCCTGGCCGGATATTCCAGACTCATACTCCATCGCATTGACGGCAGAAAGATAGGCCTTTATTGAAGATTCAATAACATCGGTAGAAACACCGTGACCGTTATAGTATTTGTCTTTCCAGAGTATCCTCACCATGGTTTCACCCTGGGAGGCGGAACCGCCGGTAATGGCTCCAATTTCGTAGAGTTCCAGTTCCGGTTCCTTCCCGATGATCTGGTTGATCGCCTTGAAGATCGAATCGATGGGGCCGTCCCCCGGAGAGACAAGTTTTTTTGTCTCTCCGTTCTTGTGCCGTAAACGGATTGTCCCGGTGGCTCCAAGTGCGGAACCGGTATTGACAGCCCAGTGATCCAGTTTCCAGGTTTCAGGCGCCGCGGCGGAGACACCCATTACCAGGGCCTCAATGTCCCTGTCGCTGACAGTTTTCTTCTTGTCCGCAAGATCCTTGAATTGGGCAAAGAGGGTTTCCAGTACTTCGCCGTTCAGTGCAAATCCAAGATCCTTCAGGCGATCCTCAAAGGCGTGCCGGCCTGAATGTTTACCGAGTACCATCGCCTTGCGGGGAATACCGATTGATTCGGGAGTCATGATCTCGTAGGTTTCCCGTTTTGCCATTATCCCGTGCTGGTGTATCCCCGCTTCATGCGCAAAGGCATTGTCCCCGACAATGGCCTTGTTGGGCTGAACCTTTACGCCGGTTACCTGGGAAACAAGACGGCTGGCCGCATAGATCTGGGTACTGTCTATCCCGGTATCCGCATCAAGCAGATCCCGCCGCACCCGGAGACTCATCACGATCTCTTCTAAAGACGCGTTCCCCGCCCGCTCCCCTATGCCGTTAACGGTACATTCGGCCTGATCCGCGCCGTTCAGAATCGCAGAGATACTGTTGGCTACGGCGAGGCCCAGATCGTTGTGGCAGTGTACCGAAAGCCGCACCTTTTCAATATGGGGAGTGTGTTCCCTGATGTAACGTATCCTTTCCCCGAATTCGCCGGGCATTGCATAACCGACGGTATCGGGAAAGTTGACCGTTGTGGCTCCGGCTTCAATGGCGGCTCCGAATACCTTGCAGACAAAATCAGGTTCACTGCGGAATGCGTCTTCCGCGGAAAACTCCACATCGGAACAGAATTTCTTTGCGTATTTGACGGATTCAACGGCGCCGGCCAGTACCTGATCAGGGGTCATCCTGAGTTTGTATTCCATGTGAATGGGACTGGTGGCAAGAAATACATGCACCCTGGGACTGACTGCCTTTGCCAGAGCCTCCCGCGCCGCATCAATATCCTGCTCCCTGCAACGGCAGAGTCCTGCAACAATACTGTTTTTGACGATACCCGCGATAGTCTTTACCGATTCAAGATCTCCGGGACTGGATGCAGGAAAACCCGCTTCCATAACATCCACGGAGAGTTTTTCAAGCTGCCGTGCGACTTCAATCTTTTCCTTCAAATTCATGCTGCATCCGGGCGCCTGTTCCCCGTCCCGCAGTGTCGTATCAAATATCACAACACGACGTACCTCACCGTTACCTGGCATACCATTCTCCTTCAAATAGAACTGTTCAACCAGCTCATCATTCCTCTCAATTCTTTTCCAACCTTTTCAATGGGATGCCCGGCTTCCATTGCACGCATACGGTTGAAGTTGGGACGGTTCACCCGGTTTTCAATAATCCATTCGCGGGCAAACTTGCCGTTTTGAATATCCTTCAAAACATCCCGCATGGTATTTTTGGTTTCCTCCGTGATGATCCTGGGGCCTGTAACATAATCTCCGTATTCGGCGGTATCGGAAATTGAATAACGCATAAAGGAAAGGCCGCCGCGGTTTACAAGATCGATGATAAGCTTCATCTCGTGCATCACTTCAAAGTAGGCGCTTTCCGGTTGGTAGCCCGCTTCGACAAGAACTTCGTAACCTGCCTTCATCAGTGCGGAAACGCCGCCGCAGAGTACGGCCTGTTCACCAAAGAGATCCGTTTCGGTTTCTTCCTTGAACGTTGTTTCAAGCACACCGGCTCTCGCTCCCCCGATGGCCGCGGCATAGGCAAGCCCCAGCCGCTTTGCATCCCCCTGTGCATCTTGATGCACTGCGATGAGACAGGGAACCCCGGCGCCCGCCTGATACTGTTCCCGCACCGTGTGGCCCGGCCCCTTGGGAGCGATCATCACAACATTAATGCCGGGAGGCGGAACAATCTGCCCAAAGTGAATATTGAAGCCGTGGGCAAATGCGAGAGTCTTTCCCGGTTTCAGCGCGGGCCTGATCGACTCTTCATAGAGAGCCGCCTGTTTTTCATCATTGATAAGGATCATGATGAAGTCCGCTGCAGCGGCCGCTTCCTTGGCTGCCCTCACTTCCAGACCTGCCTCTTCAGCCTTCTTCCAGGAGGGAGAACCTTCGTAGAGTCCTACAATCACCTTCATCCCGGATTCCTTTGCGTTAAGCGCATGGGCGTGTCCCTGCGAACCGTAGCCGATCACGGCAATGGTTTTGCCTTTAAGGATCCCCAGATCGCAATCTTTTTCATAATACATAGTAGCCATATTGCCTCCTTCGCAGGTTCTTGCCTGCGTTATGTGTGAGTAACCGGTAATCATCTTTCGGCCCAGGGCCTAAGCAATTACCGCTATTTAATGAGCAGTTCGGATACGGAAAGTACGAGAGAGCCGCGTTCCAACGCAACAAGACCGGTACGGGCCAATTCAAGGATGCCGTAAGGGCGTAACAGGAGAAGGAGGCCGTTGAGCTTTTCTATGTCGCCGGTGGCCTCAATGGTAATGGTAGAAGGAGATACGTCTATAACCCGGGAACGGAAGATCCCGGCAATTTCGATTACCGCGGGACGGGAAGTTTCACCGGCCTTGATCTTAACCAGCATAATTTCCCGGCGGATACAGGATGCAGGTTCCAGTTCCCGGACGGCGATTACGTCAACCAGTTTGCCGAGCTGCTTGATGATCTGTTCGAGGACATCATCTTCCCCGCTGACAGCAATGGTCATCCGGGATATTGAACCGTCCTCGGTTTCTCCGACGGTGAGACTGTCTATATTGAAACCGCGGCGGGCAAAAAGCCCCGAAACCCGGCTTAAGGTACCCGCGCGGTTTTCCACCAAAGCGGACACCACATGCTGCTTCACGTTGACCTCCGCCAAAAAGCCTAGCAAAAAACAAGAACAATGACAAGTGCGGGATTTAAAGGCTGCTTTCCCGGAACAAAGACGCTTATGCCGGGAACCGCCGTCCTATAGATGCTTTTTCTGGGGCTGGACCACGGATTCCGCTACAAATTTTGATTCGCAGGCGGGGTCCGTACCCGGGGACTTGCCCCTGCTGCTAAATAGCGTAATTGGAGTAATGGGAGTGAATAATGGGCACTAAAAGTATAAATTGGCATGAACTCCGCATACAATCCATACCTTATAGAACGAAGATACCCAGAAACTTGCTCCCGGGTTCTTCATTTATTCGCCCGGGTAAAAATGGATTTTTGAGGTAGAAAAAGTAAATGCCGTTGCCCTGTAAATGCGGGAGCCCTGATTGCCTATTTTACGGTTTTCTGGTAGTATACCGAAAGTATTCCGGCCCTATAGCTCAATGGATAGAGCCCAGGCCTTCTAAGCCTGTCATGATGGTTCGATTCCGTCTAGGGTCATCAACAACCTCGCCTAAAGAGACGAGGTATGTTGTTCTCATAAGGTATTTCTATTCGGGGTTTAATACCTTTTTTTAAGCGCCCTGAAGCTCCCCCGTGCAAGCGGGTTCGTGGGTATTAAACCTCACTGCGAATAAAAAATGATTAGAATTTTACATACTGCCGATCTCCATCTGGGGAAGAGTCTCCACGATCAGAGCCTTGCCGAAGATCAGGCCCATGTTCTCAAACAACTGGCGGAAATTCTCAAGGCACAAGAATTCCACGCCCTCATCGTTGCCGGGGATGTGTATGACAGGTCGATACCTTCCCCGGAGGCGGTGAGTCTTTTTTCGGCTTTTCTTGCAGACATAAGAAAGCTTGAGAGTGCCCCCGAGCTTCTCGTCATTCCGGGTAACCACGATTCGGCAGTACGGCTGGGTTACGGCAAGGAACTTTTCAGGAGCCTGGGGATCCATTTTGTATGCGAAACGGAAGAGGCTTTCAGGCCCGCGATTATCCTTCAGGGCGGCAAAGGGGACAGTTGCGCCTGTTTTCTGCTGCCGTTTCTGGGCGCCGGCAGTCTCAAAAACGATGAGGGAGAGGTTCTGCGCAGCCAGGCGGAACTGGCCGCGGAGGCGGCAAAGAGGCTTGATGCGGCGCAAAGAGAATGCAGGGCTCAGGGCGCATCCTACACTATTCTTGCGGCCCATCTCTTTGCCGGGGGAGGAAGGGAGTCGGACTCGGAGAGGATCTTTCTCGGCGGCGCCGAACAGGTGGACATGGGGATGTTTTCCGGGTTTGACTATGCGGCCCTGGGGCACCTTCACCGTTTTCAGAAGGCCGGTGTAAAGGACGGCAAAGTCTTTGCCCGGTATTCGGGAAGCCCCCTTGCCTACTCCTTTGATGAAGCCGGCGGTGAAAAATGTTTTGTTTCACTTACACTGGAGGGAGGGGAAGTTAAAGCAGACAGTATTCCTGTACAGCCCTTGCGCAAGATGAGGAGGCTTGAAGGAAATTTCCGCCGTTTCATGACGGAACCGGTGCAGGATGAAGAACTTAAAGCGGCAAAAAACGATTACCTTGAAATTACCCTTACGGGAAATGAACTTACAGAAAACGCCCTTTCGATACTAAAGATGCGTTTTCCGTATCTTCTCTCCGTTCGTCAGGAGGCGGCCCTTTCATCCCTGCAAAGCGGAAAAGACAGGACTTTAAATGAAGAGAGAACCGGACGCAGGGATATTACGGCGGACTTCAAAGATTTTCTTGCGGAGCTTTACGGGGAAACGGAAGAAGATAAAGTAAAACTTTTTAACGAAACACGTGTGGAAGCCGCCGGGACCGCGGAAGTGCGGCATGAAGCCTATTAAACTCTGCATGCGGAATTTCGGCCCCTTCGCGGGGCAGGCCGAACTTGACTTTGGCCGCCTTGAAGACATCTTCCTTATCACCGGAAAAACCGGCTCCGGGAAAACCAGTATCTTTGACGGTATCTGCTTTGCGCTTTACGGAGAAGTTCCGGGCAGCCGCAAGGATCATCCCGTTCACCTTAAAAGCGATCATGCTTCTCCGGAGGAAGAATGTTCGGTAAGCCTTGAATTTTCCGCCGCAGGAAAACAGTACCTCGTGGAACGGAGACCCAGGCAGGAAAAGCCCCGGAAACGGGGCGGCGGTACAACCTTTGCCGAAGAGACGGCGACTCTCTACGAAATTTCAGGCGGCAGGAAAAGCAGCGCTACTTCAAAAAAATCCGAAGCGGATGAAAAGATTCGCAGTCTCTTAGGGCTTGAGGCAAAGGATTTCTCCCGGATCATCCTGCTTCCCCAGGGCGAATTTGCAGAGTTTCTGCGGCAGAATTCCAGTGACCGGCAGAAGGTTATGGGGAAGCTCTTCCCGGTGGAGGATGCGATTCTTATCCGGGAGGCGGCAGTAAAAAAGGCCAGGGATGCAAACCTTCTGGCGGAAGAGAGCGCCCGTTTATTACAGGAGTATTCCAGCCGTTTTTCTTTTGCAGATTATGAAGCCGGCCACGAACGGCTGGAACAGGAACTCGCGGGGGCAAAGGAGAACCGTGTTTCCCTTGACGCAGAAATCGAAATCCTGAAAGAATACCGCAGGATTAAAAAAGATGAAAAAGAAACACTGTCAAATCTTCAAAAAGAAAAGGCAAGACAAGCAATCCTGAAGGAAGAAGAAGAACATATAAAGGAAAAAGAAATCATTCTTGGCCTGTCCCGGCAGGCCCGGCCTCTGGAACAGTACCTCGTTTCAAAAAAGGAAAAACGCGCATCCCTGGATACGGCGGAGCTGAATCTGGAAAGGGCAGGGGAAGAAAGGCGGAAGGCTGAAAAGTTCCTTGCCGCAGCGGAAGCCCTCAAGCCCGAACTTGAAAGACTTGAAAACCTGTCCCGCACACTTGCGGAAAAAAGGCCCCCGCTCAGGGAAATGCTTGCCGAAGAAGAGAAGCTTGAACAGGAAGAAGGGGAACAGAAACACTGCGAAAATGAATATAGGGCCCTTGAAGCGGAAGTTTCCTCTGTCAATGCAGAGGTTTCACAAGAAGAAGAAACGCTGGCACGGGAAGAGGGGCTTGCCGCAGAGATACCTCTTCTGCAGGAACGGCTTGACGAGGCCCGCAGGCAAAGGGATATAACGGAGAAACTCAAAAAACTCAGATCTGAAACTGAAAAATATGCCGAAGAGCTTAGGCAAAACGAAAAGGCTATTGAAAAGTTTAGCGGTGAAGAGGCTGAATATGTACGGCGTACCGGGATGCTGGATGAGGAAATAAAGAACCTTGAAGCGGAAAAGAAGAGGGCGGAACATCTGTCTATCGCAGGGATTCTGGCATCGAATCTGAAGGAGGGTGAAGCCTGTCCTGTCTGCGGTTCGATCGACCATCCCCGGCCTGCCTCTCCCCTGGAAGAAAAATTCAGTTTTGATGAACGCATTAAAACCCTGTCGGGGAGTCTCCAGGACGCCTTGCAAAAAAAGGCTGATGCGGCCGCGGGGTTGAAGTCGGGGCAAAGCGAAAAAAAACGTTTCGAGGCGGACGCGGAAAATTGCAGGGCCGCTGTCCGGGAGATTCTTGGAGAGGCTCCCCTCCCCTCCATGGCGGATCTTGAAAAGGAAGAGAAAAACTACCGGGAGGAGATCCTGCGTCAGAGCAGCCTTCTGCAGGAACGCGGCAAACTTCAAAACCGGCTTCCCGCCTTGCGGAAAAAACTGCAGGAAGGACGCACGGCCCTTGCGGGAATGGAGAAGAAGCTTGCGGCTCTTGAAGAACGGCGGAAGAATCTTTCCCTTTCGATGGCTGTGATAAAAGAAAAACACCGGAAACTTCTTGCGGAACATTCCACCGGATTGAGCGGAAATTTTACCAGGGCTTCGGAGGCTCTTGAGGCTCTGAATAGAGAGCTTTCCGCAACGGACGGCCGCATCAAACAGATCAGGGAGGAAACCGAAAAGGCCGGCAGGGATGCTGCGGCGGCGCATTCTGCGGAGAAACTGGCCTGCGAAAACAGGGAAATAGCCGGAAAAGAGTTCTCGGAAGCCAAAGAGAAACTCGGCGCGGTTATCAAGGCTTCGCCGTTTGGCGGCGAGGATGAGGCTGAAGGGGCGATCATTGACTCTGCCGAAGAAAAGGCTCTGGAAGCGGAGATACAGGCACAGAGGGAGGAGCAAAATAGAAACAGTACGATCATTGCCGAACAGGAGAAACAGCTTTCTTCCCTGCGGAAGGAACTTGAAAAAAGCAGGCTGAATATTTCCGCGGAGGAAGCGGAGGAGCGGCTTTTGAATTTGAATGAAAAACTAAAGACCATGGAAACAGAGCAGGAAAGGGCCCTGATTGCCCTGAAGAATCTTGAGCAAAACAGAGATTCTTTTATCAAGGCCAACGCCGAGTTTGAAGAACGTTCACAAAAGGCAGGAAAACTGCGGATCCTTGCCGATGATCTTTCGGGTAAAAACCCCAGAAAAACCGCCTTTGATTCCTGGCTTCTGGGCCGGTATCTGGAGGAAGTGGCCGCCTATGCGTCAAAGCGGCTCTCCAGGATGAGTGATTCCCGCTATTTTCTGCTTCTGGATACCGAGGGAACAAATAACCGGGGAAACAAGGGACTTGATCTCTCGGTCTTCGACGCCTTTACCGGCAAGTCGAGACCATGCGCAACCCTTTCGGGCGGCGAAAGTTTCATGGCTGCCATCAGCCTGGCCCTGGGACTGGCGGACTCGATACAGTCCCGTTCCGGGGGACTCCGCATAGACGCTGTTTTTATCGATGAAGGTTTCGGCAGCCTTGATGAAGGAAGCCTGGACAAGGCTCTGTCCATACTGGACGAACTGAGGGATCGCCGGATGGTCGGTCTCATCTCCCATGTGCCCGAAATGCGTTCCCGAATTCCCTGTCAGGTGGAAATAATAAAAACCGCTTCGGGTTCAAAGATCGTAATGCCCTGATAGTTGAGCCGGTTCCAAAACTTAAATTTTTCGAAACAAGCTTAACAGACCGATGCCCCTCCCCGCTTGCCTGCCCTTCTTTACCACAGATTACCTGTTTCGTCAAAGGGCCATTCTTCGGCCTCTCCTTCAATTTCTATTCGGGAATTTTTCAAAGCCTCTTCCTTCATCGCTTCCGAGATAAATAGTGTTTCGGTATGAATACTGTCGGCAATACGGATAATCCTGGGATGCAGAGGATCCGCGCCGACAGCAGTCCTCAGGGCAAGCTGTACCGCTTCACGGTCGGATTCAAGAATGCAGGGAATCCTCACAAAATCCAATCCTCTGCTTGTTACGGCATTTATATAGGTGGCTTCGTAGTCGATCTTGTTGAAAAGCCTCCGGGTAATGGTATGCGCCGCTCCCATACCCATGGCGGAACCGTGAGTCGCCTCCGTCAGATCCAGTATCACGGTACGCCCGGATTTAAGTCCGCCTTCCACGAAGGGGGAACAGGGACTTGCCCCCGTAATGTTGGGATCCATGCCGTCTCCGGAAATGTCCTTGCCGATTCTGTCAACCACCAGTACATCTGCACTGTCAAAATGAATAAGCGGAAGATGAGCGCGGGCCTCTTCGAGAAGCAGAGGTTCTTTTGCTTCGATTTCATCGGGCCGCATCGCGGCAAATCTGCAGGTTTCTCCGCACGCGTTTTCCAGAATTCCGAAACCCAGTATCACCGGCGCATGCCTGATAATGGTTCTGCCGAAGAGCGCTACCATACGCGCCATGTTGGCAAAACCGGGATTATGGCAGATATCGGCCCCTTCCCGTTTTCCCAGCCCTATGGCCATCATCTTCATGATCCCGCTTTCGTAGGGGCCGCGGAAATCCGTATGGGGCTTGATCCGGCCCGCAACAATGATACCATCGGAGAGGGCGGCGTTTTTATCGATACGCACCGGGAAACCCGGCGAAGCTCCCGGTCCAAGACCCTCATCGCTCCGGCCTATTTCAACCGTTTCCATGGAAGAGAGGATCGGACATCCGGTAAATTCTTCGGTAACTCCGTAGGATTCGATTAAGGCCCGCTGTCCTTCGCCGGTGGCGCCTCCGTGACTGCCCATGGCAGGAAGGACAAAAGGATGGGCGCCTCTCGATCTGACAAAATCCGCCAGCGCACGGATAATGAGCGCAATGTTTGCCACTCCCCGGCTGCCGCAGGTAATGGCTATACGCATACCCGGTTTGACAGGATCGCCCAGTTCGCTCAGGCTAATCTCTTTGAGCACCGCAAAAGGAATATCCGCCGTTTCAATTCTTCCCCGGTCAAAGAGCTGCCTGACTCTTATCATTTTGGGCAAAGGGACTTCCGCACACAGGCGGCTGATTATTCCACTCATCATTACATGATAGCATCAGAACGATGAAACATACAATTGTTGTAAAAGAAGGGAGGGAAACGATTTTTATGCATAGGCGTGTTTTCCCCGAAACACTGAGCGTATTCCAAAATTTGACATTTTGGAACAGCCTCCACTATAATAAATCATGCGTCTACTGTTTCATACCTGCTGCGGCCCCTGCGCTTCGGGCTCTGTTCCGGTTCTTTTGGAGGAAGGCATACAGCCGGATCTGTACTGGTACAATCCCAACATACATCCCTTTACCGAATATTCAAAGCGCAGAGAATCTCTTGTCAGTTTTGCCGCTTCCCGCAATCTGGATCTCCGTATCGAAGAAGAATACGGTTTACGATCCTTTATACGCATCGTTTATCGGGAGGGGAACTCCGATCCATTCGGATTCCGGCTGAGTGTTCCGGATCCTGAAGCAGGGCCCGAAAACGGAAACAGGCGCTGCGTCTCCTGCTACAGGATGCGGCTTGAGAAAACGGCACGCTACGGGGCGGACAACGGTTACAGCCACTTCAGCACAAGCCTGCTTGTCAGTCCCTGGCAGGATCACGGGCTTATCAAAAAGACAGCCGAAGAACTCGCGGGTGTCTACGGTATCGCCTTTTTCTACCGTGACTTCCGTCCCCGTTACCGTGAAGGTCAAAAAGAGGCGCGGGGAATGGGGCTTTACATGCAGAAATACTGCGGCTGTATCTTCAGTGAAGAAGAACGTTACGCGGCGCAGAGGGCTTGAGAGGGAAGGTATTGGATAGTATCAATCCGGCCTTTCAAAGGCTGGCCATCATAACCGGAACGGAAAAACTCAGGGAGCTTGAACAGAAACGGGTACTGGTTTTCGGGATCGGGGGCGTGGGTTCCTGGGCCGCGGAAGCCCTGGCGCGTTCGGACATCGGCTGTATTGCCCTTGTTGATTCCGACAGAGTTTGTATCACCAATATCAACCGCCAGTCCGAAGCCTTCGTCTCCAGTCTCGGTAAAGCGAAAGTTGAAGCGCTGGGGGAACGGCTTCTCGACATCAATCCCCGTTGCACCATTGAAACCTGGGAGGAAGTTTACTCACGGGAAAATTCCTCCCTCTTCGGCATTGAAAAGGCGGACTATGTTATCGACGCAATCGACAGCCTTTCCAGCAAGCTGGATCTTATTGAAGCCTGCGCCCGGGCCGGAGTACGGGTCTATTCTTCCATGGGAATGGCGGGAAAACTTGATCCCACCTGCATCAAAACGGCGGACATCTGGCAGACACATGGCTGCGCCCTGGCCCGGCTTGTAAGGCAGGGCCTAAAGAAACGCGGCTTTTCCGGCAGCTTCACCACGGTATACAGCACGGAAAACCTTCTCCGGCATGATGATATACCGGTTTCCTGTGGAAGCGGCGCCTGTTTCTGCAGTCCCGGGACACACGAATGGTGTTCTTCAAAAAAAGTCATTAATGGCAGTTCCGTTATGGTTACGGCCGCTGCGGGAATGGTACTGGCAAGCCTCGTGATACGGGACATAACCGGTTTATAGATGGCAGACAGGTTTCTCCGCCGTGCAGGAGCAGCAGAAATTGTGCGGAAACTTTGTGCCAGGGCAATTCTGGAATTCGGTCTTGTGGAAAAAGGTGACCGTATCCTTATCGCCGTTTCGGGAGGAAAGGATTCAAGCACCCTGGCCTGGGCGCTTTCGACACTAAAAAAGTCACTGCAATTTGAATACACCCTTGAAGCCCTGCATATTTCAAGCGATTTCTGTGCCTGCTGCAGGAAGGGAGAACTTAAAAATCGTCTTGATGAATGGGGTATCCCCTTTACCGATCTTCCGGTTCCCGTCACCGGACGGCTGAAACCGGGGAAAAAGATGAACTGTTACTGGTGTTCCACCCAACGCCGCACAGAGTTACTGCGCTACGCCGTGGAAGGCAATTTCAGCAAGATAGCCCTGGGGCACCATCTGGATGACATCATCGAAACTTTTTTTATGAATCTTACCGAAAAGGGTACAATTTCTACCATGCCCGTGCTTCTCAGATACCGCAAGTATCCGGTAAGCCTTATCCGGCCCCTGGGGCTTCTCGAAGAACGGCAGATCATCTCCTGCGCGGATAAACTTGAAATACTGAAGGCGGCATGTACCTGCCCCTATGGGCTTAATTCCAAACGGAAGGAGATTCGGGGAAAAATTGCCGCATTTACCGGTAATTCCGGCGCAGTTAAACGGCGCATCTTCAGGGCCCTTTCCATTACCGAAGAGGTTCAGGATGGCGGCAGCCGGATATGAATTAAAGATCCTGCGTTCCATTGACCGGATAAAACGTGAACAGTGGAATGCGTTAACAGGTGAAAACGATCTTCCCTTCCTCGAATGGGAATGGCTTTCCGCCATGGAAACATCGGGCAGCATAAGTCCCCAAACCGGCTGGCATCCCCTGCACTTCACACTCTGGTCGGGAGAAAGGCTGCTTGCCGCCGCTCCCTTTTACCTGAAGACCAACAGTGACGGTGAATATATTTACGATTACTTTTGGGCGGAAGCGGCTCATTCACTCAGGCGTCACTGGTATCCGAAACTTGTGGGAACCGTACCGGCAACTCCTGCCGAGGGCTATCATTTTCTGCATACGAAAGAAATTTCAGGCGATACGGTTACTGCCCTTATTCTTGATGCGGCGGAAAAAGTGTGCAGGCAGAACAATATCGCTTCCCTGAGCCTTCTCTTTGCCGATCCCGGCCTTTCACGGATACTGCCCTCCCTGGGATACACCGCATGGAAACATTCCCACTATCTCTGGCAGAATCATGATTTTAAAAACTTTGACGCGTACCTGGATCTTTTTTCCAAGGGACAACGGAAAAACATCCGCAAGGAATACCGCAGCCCTTCCGGGCAGGGAATCGTGGTCGGCATCGTGGAAGGAGAAAAGGCAAGTGAAGAACATTTCCGGAAGATGTTTGAACTCTTTACCATTACCAATGATAAATTTTATCCCTGGGACGCCCGCTGGGTAAACGAAAAATTTTTTATGTATCTTGAAAGGGAATACCGTAAAAGACTTGCCTTTGTTGAAGCCCGCAGAGGCGGCGAAATTCTGGCTCTTGCCTTTCTTGTCCGCAAGAACGACAGAATCTGGGGCCGCTACTGGGGCGCCTATGAAGAGATTCGCAATCTTCACTTTGCGGCGTGTTACTATGCGCCGATGGACTGGTGTATCCGCGAAGGCATCCATTTTTTTGATCCGGGGGCGGGATCGGCGCACAAGATCCGCCGGGGATTCCGGCTTTGTTCCAACCGGAGCTGGCACAAATTCTTTGATCCGTTGCTGGAACAGCTATTCATAAACAATATCGATGCCGTCAATCTTCATGAGGAAGAGAACATTGCCCTCCTGAATGCGGAGCTGCCTTTCAAATAGTTTTACCGCTTAGGGTCTTTCCGGACATAGGCGCTGGTAAGCCATGCGATACGTGCGGTTGAAGCCGCAGGATTATAGGGCGGACAGTTTGGATGAGAGTCAAGCCGGATAAGGCTGCCGGCCATGCCCGATTTGATTGCATTGCGGGAGATTTGAGCCATTCGACAGCCACATTCTTCTGCCGCCGGCTTTTATCCGGGCGAAAGGCACTGTCCGGAGTATATCGGCCTGGACTGTAGGTGCCGGAAGGCTCCGGGAAAATGGCTGCCCCAATGGTACTGGTGCGGTATGGGAAACGTCCTGAGCCGTGAGAGGGGGCATATATCCGGGAAGGCTCTTCCTCCGGAGGTATCAGGCCCCGCATAAAGGAGAGCGCCAATTCCCGGTTCTCTCCTGTGAACCTCAGCAGGGAAGTTTGGGAAAAGTTACGGGTCAAGTTTAAGTTTGGATACGGGTGTCTGATACCTTTAGGGAAACGCTGATTAAACGACGTCAATCGGCGTTTCCCTGTGTATGTGCTCATTTCATGGCGCACATACCGCATTAAAGCAGCACTGATTTATTCTCGATTGAATAAATCAGTGCTTCCTTAGCGGGATTGAAAGAGAAGGGAACGGAGGGTACTATATAGAGGTAAAGCAACCGGCTTTGCGGACAAGTCGTCGTGTTAGCATAAGGAGCCCCCCGTATGGCGAAATACCCCTTCAGTGAGATTGAACCCAAGTGGCAAAAGTACTGGGAAGAACATAAGACTTTCAGGGCTGAGGAAGACCCGTCCTTCCCCAAGGAGAAGCGGCGCTATGTGCTGGATATGTTTCCCTACCCTTCGGGACAGGGACTCCATGTCGGGCATCCTGAGGGCTACACCGCTACGGATATCTACTGCCGCTACCTCCGCATGAACGGGTACAATGTACTGCACCCAATGGGTTTTGATAGTTTTGGGCTGCCCGCGGAAAACTATGCCATACAGACGGGAACCCATCCCGCACTGACGACAAAGGCCAATATCGATCGTTTCCGCAGTCAGATTAAATCTCTGGGCTTCTCCTACGACTGGGACAGGGAGGTGGTAACTTCCGACACGGATTACTTCAAATGGACTCAGTGGATCTTCCTCAAGCTTTTTGAAAAGGGGCTGGCCTACGAGGCGGAGACTCCTATCAACTGGTGTCCTTCCTGCAAGACGGGGCTTGCCAATGAGGAAGTGAAGGACGGCTGCTGCGAGCGCTGCGGCGAAAAGGTAACCCGTAAACGCATCCGCCAGTGGATTCTCAAAATTACCGCGTATGCGGAACGGCTGCTGGAGGATCTAGATGAACTTGACTGGCCTGAACCTGTAAAGTTGATGCAGCGGAACTGGATCGGCAAAAGCGAAGGCGCCAATGTGATCTTCAGGGTTGATGCGGATGCCGCGGGAACGCCGGCGGCAAAACTGCCGCATGAAGAGGCCGAAGAACTTTTCATCGAAATTTACACGACCCGGCCCGACACCCTCTTTGGGGCCACCTATATGGTACTGGCGCCCGAACATCCCCTGGTAAACAGAATTACTACCGCGGAACAGAAGGAGGCGGTGACGGCCTATCTTGAAGCCGCCGCTCGCAAGAGCGATCTTGAGCGCACGGACCTTGCAAAGGAGAAGACCGGCGTCTTTACCGGGGCCTATGCCATCAATCCTGTCAACGGAAAAAAGATCCCCATCTGGGCGGCGGATTATGTACTGATAAGCTACGGCACCGGGGCCATCATGGCCGTTCCCGCCCACGATGAGCGGGACTGGGACTTTGCAAAGACATTCGGACTGCCTGTCATACAGGTTGTGGATCCAAAGCCGCCTGAACCGGGCCGGGATTATTCGGCGGAGCCCGCAGAGTGTACCGCCGCTTATGGCTATGCGGTAAACTCCGGGCAGTTCAACGGCCTTTCTACAGCGGAGGCGATCAAGGCGGTATGCGCCTGGCTTGAAGAGCAGGGCATAGGCGAGGGGGCCGTAAACTACAAGCTGCGCGACTGGATCTTCAGCCGGCAGCGTTACTGGGGGGAGCCCATTCCGGTGCTGCACTGCGAGAAATGCGGCGCCGAACGCGGCTCTGCGATTGTGCCGCTGGAGGAAAAAGATCTTCCGCTGGAACTCCCCGAAGTGAAACGTTACACGCCGACAGGTACCGGGGAAAGTCCCCTGGCCGGGATTGACGAATGGGTCAACACTACCTGTCCCGTATGCGGCGGCAAGGCCCGGCGGGAAACCAACACCATGCCGCAGTGGGCCGGTTCCTGCTGGTACTATCTCCGTTACCTCGATCCCAAAAACAGCGCTGCTTTTGCAGGAAAAGATGCGATCAACTACTGGGCTCCGGTGGATCTCTATGTGGGTGGAGCGGAACATGCGGTGCTGCACCTTCTCTACAGCCGTTTCTGGCACAAGGTTCTCTACGACCTGGGGCTGGTAAATACAAAGGAGCCTTTCCGGCGGCTTATCAACCAGGGAATGATCCTTGGCGAGGACAACCAGAAGATGAGCAAGAGCCGCGGGAATGTTGTCAACCCCGACGACATTATCCGTGATTACGGCGCAGATTCAATGCGGGTTTACGAGATGTTCATGGGGCCGCTTGAGGTAAGCAAACCCTGGATGACCGCGGGGCTCGTGGGGGTTTCGCGGTTCCTGGAACGGCTCTGGAGCATAGGGGAGAAAGTTGGAAACGAAGGGAAAATCGAAAAAGAAACGTTAAAACTCCTCCACAAGACCATCAGGAAGGTTTCCGAAGATACGGCGGCCCTCAACTTCAATACGGCAATAAGCGCAATGATGGTGTACTCAAGCGAGCTTGCCAAACTGGAGAAGGTTCCCCCCTCCCTCTGGGAGCCTCTGGTGATCATGGTTTCCGCATATGCGCCGCACCTCGGGGAGGAACTGTGGGAAAAGCTGGGGCACACGGAATCAGTGTCAAAGAGCTCCTGGCCTGTTTTCGATCCCGGTTTGGCAGCGGACAGCGAAAAAACCATCGTGGTACAGATTAACGGCAAACTGCGGGACAAGTTTACCGCCGCCGCCGGTACTGCCAAAGAAGAACTTGAAAAAGAGGCTCAATCCCTGCCCGCCATTAAAGGCTGGCTCGAAGGCAAAACCGTAGTAAAGGTAATAACGGTGACGGACAAGCTTGTGAATATAGTTGTAAAGTGAGGCTGTTTCAAAACCCGGCTGGTTTGAGATCCTTTACCATATCGGGGCGTTGATGCCGGCGCTCGGGGGCGCCGTGGTTTTGGCGCAGGCCCGATCCGGCAGTTTTCATGTTATTTTCTCTTTATTGTTTCAAAACCGCAGTAGGGAACCAGAGCCTTTGGCAGCTTTACCGAACCGTCCTCCTGCTGAAAGTTTTCCAGAATGGCGATGATGCCCCGGCTGACCGCAATGGCAGTACCGTTAAGCATGTGCACGAATTTATTTTTTCCGTCATCATCCTTGTAACGGACATTGAGACGCCGGGCCTGATAGTCGGTACAGTTACTGGTGGAGGTAACCTCCCCCCACTCACCGCCGCTTCGCGAGGGAGAGCTTGCCCTCCCGGGCATCCAGGCTTCAAGATCCCATTTGCGGTAGGCCGGCGCGCCCAAATCTCCGGTACAGGTATCCACCACCCGGAAAGGGATCTCAAGACCCGTGAAAATCTCTTCCTCAACGGCCCGCAGTTCCTCATGGAAACGGCCTGAATCTTCCGGGAGGCAGTACACAAACATTTCAAGTTTGGTAAACTGGTGTACCCGGTAAAGGCCCTTGCTGAACTGGCCGGCTGCCCCCGCCTCCCGCCTAAAACAGTGACTGAGGCCCGCCATTCTCAAAGGCAGGGCCTCTTTGGAAAATATTGTGTTGGCATGATAGCCGCCCAGCGTAATTTCTGCTGTCCCGACAAGGCAGGAACCCTCCCCCTCCAGAGCGTAGACATTGGACTCAGGCCCGCGGGGATTAAAACCGATGCCCTCAAGGATCTCTTCCTTTGCAACATCAGGAGTGATAAAAGGAATAAAACCCTTCTTCTGCAGAATATCCAGCGTGTAGCGCACAAGGCCCAGTTCCAGAAATACGCCTTCATTTTTTAGGTAGTAAAACTTTACCCCGGACACCTTGGTTCCCGAGTCAAAGTCGATAATGTCAAGATCCTGCCCCAGCGTAATATGATCCTTTGGGTCAAAGCCGAATTTGACAGGCTCCCCGACGCGCTTTACCTCAAGGTTATCCTTGTCCTCTTTCCCGGGCGGGGCTTCGGGATGGGCCATGTTGGGGATTTTGCGGGCTTCGGTTTCCAGATTTTTTTCCGCCGCGGCAAGTTCCGTTTCCGCTGCCGCAATCTCTTCCTTGAGGCGCTTGCCCTCCGCAACGAGAGACTGACGGGCCTCGTTTTCCAGTTTGCCTTTCATGGCGGCGGCATTGGCGTTCCGCCGCTGCTGCAGGGCCTGCAGCCGGGTGCTGAGTTCCGTCCGGCGGTTAAAAAGCTCCACTACCGCATCGGCGTCGGCCTTCATGAAGCGGCCGGCAATGTTGGCCTTTACCGCATCCAGATTATCTACAATAAACCTATAGTCAAGCATGTGTCTCTCCGGACCGCGAGGCTCAAGGAAAATGACTTGTCCGGGAACCTGAAATTTCCGAACAGTCTATTCTATTCGCCCTGTTCGCCGCCATACGGCGGCTCTGTTACTAAATGAGCATATCATGTTTCCATCATCAGGAAAAGGGGAAAGCGCCTATTCGTAAAGTTTCAGTTCACCTGTAATGAAGGATTCAGGTTCTGTTTTTCCTTTGGGGAGGATTATGAGGCCGCCTTCGGGAGTGACGCCCTGCAGTATCCCTGTCAACTCTTCGGTAGTCTCCGCAGGTCCGGGGAAGAAACACACTTCTTCGCCCCTGCGGTAGAGCCGCGCTTCAAGACGGTCTTTCCAGGCGGGGCTTCCATCCTCGTTTTCCGCGTGAAGCCTGAGGAGAATTTTTTCCAGCAGCACAAACGAATTCAGCACGCCCGCCTTAACATGGTACTCCTTCAGGGCAGAGCCGATGCTTACCGCCTTGTCCTGCAGTTCCGGAGGAAAGGCAGACTGCGCCACATTCACCCCGATGCCTGTGTACACGGTCTTTCCGTCGGACTCGGAAAGTATTCCCGCCGCCTTGCGCCGTCCGGAAGGCAGGGTAATCATGATGTCGTTGGGCCACTTTACGAGAATCCTGCCTTTCAGGGGCGGGGCAAAGTCTTCCAGCGCAAGAAGCAGCGCAAGGGCGGCCCTCAGCGTAAAGGCGGCAGGAATTTTCTCTATGCTCCCGAAACGGAGGAGGATCGTAAAGGCGAGGCTTTCTCCCGCGTTGCCTTTCCACGGACGTGTCCTGATGCGGCCCCGGCCTGCCTCCTGAAAACCTGCGCTGATAACCGTACCGTGCGGCGCCCCTTCCGCTGCAAGACGGCGGCTTTCATCCATGGTGCTGCCCACCTTCTCCTCATGCCACACCGGAGCGCCAAAGGGATTTTTAATGTCAAGCTGCTTCATCCGCCATGATGATAGCATGAAAACCGTTTCATGTTCGAGCCGGTTTCAAAGCCCGGTTGATTCGCAGGCCTGGGTTCATACCCCGGAGCTTGCTCCTGGGTTCTTCATTTTTTCAGGCTCTTGTAATTTTTAGGGTTAGAATTTTTTTTGCAGATATGATATGTTGTCCTGAGGAGGACGCATGAAACTGGTATGCCTTGATCTTGAAGGGGTACTGATACCCGAAATCTGGATTGCATTTTCCGAAGCTACCGGGATTCCCGAACTGAGGCGGACTACACGGGACGAACCCGATTACAACAAACTCATGCGTTTTAGGCTTGATATTCTTGAGAAGAATTCCCTCCGTCTGCCCGACATTCAGAAGGTTATCGGCACTCTTGATCCCCTGCCCGGCGCGGCGGAATTTACAGCGAAGATACGGGAACAAACCCAGCTCGTCATACTTTCCGATACCTTTGAACAGTTTGCAAAACCGCTTATGGCAAAACTCGGCTACCCCACTCTCTTCTGCAACAATCTTGAAACCGCCCCCGACGGGAAAATCTGCGGCTACAGACTCCGCCAGGAAAACGGGAAGCGGGAAGCGGTCAGGGCTTTCAAGTCGATAAACCTGCAGGTCTTTGCCGCGGGGGATTCCTTCAACGATCTTGCGATGATCCGGGAGGCCAATGCCGGCTGTCTCTTCCGTGCTCCTGAAAAGATCCGGCAGATCGAGAGCGATGTTCCCTGTGTGGATACCTATGAGGATTTTCTGTCACGGATAGAAACGTTTTTACAGGTGAGCCTGTTCCAAAACTAATTGACTGTGCGCTAAACGCGCACGGTTTTGGAACAGGCTCAGGTATAATTCCGTAATGTAGACACATGCGGATCGGGTTTAGCCTAAAGAGCGGGAAATTAAACAATAATCCTGCGCAGGGTGGCATCGTTATGCCGCCAGTCATGGGCGGTCTTAACACGCAGATCCAGTTCAAGTTTCCAGTCAAATATATGCTTGAGATCCTTGAGGGCTTCAAGCCGTATCTGTTTTATCAGGGCGCCGCCCTTGCCGATGACCATACCTTTCTGCGATTCCCGTTCCGTCAGGATGAAAGCCCGCACCCAGAGTTTCTGTCCGCCTTCAGGAAGGGTTTTCAATTCCGCATCCGCCACATCAACATAGATTGAATGGGGAATCTCCTGCCTGAGATGCCTGATGGCCTTCTCCCGTATAATCTCTGCAATTCTGAATGACACTTCCTGATCGGTATAAAATTCTTCCGGGTAGAACGCGTCTCCTTCCGGTGCAAGGGAAAAGAGACAGTCCAACAGGGATTCTACGCCTTCATTCTTCAACGCGGAAATTTTAAAAAAACGTTCATCTTCAACGGAGCCGATCTTTTCATTCAGAAAATTCAACAGGGCTTGCGGGTCTGCACGGGGAGCGTCGATCTTGTTTACCGCAAACACCATTTTTCCCCTGAGGGGCGCGACAAGCGAAACAATAGCCTCTTCTTCCTCTGCCGGCATACGGGAGGCATCCAGCATATAGAGGACAATATCGGCCTCTCCAATGGAACGTTCCCCTACTTCCATGAGTTTTCTGTTGAACTTTTCCCCGGACACATGACGGCCGGGAGTATCGACAAAGACAAGCTGGCCCTGCTCCCGGTTTACAATACCTCTGATGGCGTTCCGTGTCGTCTGCGGCACAGGGCTTACGATAGCCACCTTCTCTCCGCAGAGGCGGTTGAGGAGCGTGGACTTTCCGGTGGAAGGCCGCCCGACAATCACTACGAGGGCCGCCTTTTTCACTCCGGTCATTATTTTACAACCATTACCTTGCGGATCTCGTCTATATCGGGGCCAACTACCCGAATGAAGTACATGCCTCTGGCTACGGGCCTTCCACCCCTGTTGGTTCCGTCCCAGGCTTCCCGGTATTCGCCTGCGGCGCGGTTTTCCCTGCGCAGAGACTTTACCAGATTCCCGTCCAGGGTAAAGACCTGAATGGTAACCCTGCCGGAACGAGTCATGTTATAGTTAACATAGACCTGCTCTCCCCTGGTAGGATTAATAACATTGTTGAGTATCGTTACCCCGCCTCTCTGGATGGTAGTAGTATGCACTTCCACGGTGAAAGGTTTTATTTTCCTGTACCAGTCTATGGGAACTTCGGCGCCCCTGGGTATGTCAAGCCTTCCCGCATACATGGGAGAAGCGCTGCCCGCAGGATCCCTGAAGAGGAAGAAGAAGTCCAGGTATTCGCGATCCTTATAAAGCTCCTTGTTGAGACCGAAATTGAAAAGAATACGGTTGTTGTCCACGGGCCGGCCGCCTGCAACTCCGGTGTCATGAGCTCCATATAAGGACATGTGCGGCCAGGGAACCAGGTTTGAATACGCAGTTCTCGTGTCATATCTGTTTGTCGTCTCATTGTATACCCACTCGGGCCTGAAGGGCGGCAGCCAGAGTCCGATGGAACTATGTATATCGCGGGAGCGGAACTCATCCAGAGGATTGGTATAGTAGACTTCCATGTTGTAGTTGCCATACGTATTGCCTGCGGCCTGAATGGAGAAGACCGGGTTCAAACGAGCCTGAATGGTAATATCCCTGTGCTGCAGAATTCCCCTGCCTGAAAATTCCCACACGAGACCGAAATCAGTCTCCTGCGCGGACCAGAAGTCTGAAGTTTCAGGACGGGCAGTTTCGTTATCCCGCGCCCAGACAGGCCATATAAAGTAGTTACTGTCATTCGCGGCTGCGGGGGGCAGAGATATGAGCATATCCGTAGCCCGGTGAGATTGACCGTGATCAGGATTGATCCCGGTATCATCAAAGAAACGGTTTTGCGGAATCATGATACCCTGGTGCCTGTCTTCGTAGAGTACCGATCTATACTCTGTATAATCCCAATTCACAGGATAGGCGGGCGACGGGTACATGGGCGCATCGGGATAGAAGTTATTCACATCATAGGCCCGCACCGCGAGATCGGCGGCATCGGAGATGGCAAAACCCGCGTTTCCTGTAAGAAGATCTTCAAGACCCAGGGGCTCATCCAGATAGAGAAGATATTCGGTATCGGAAACCTTACGGACCTGATCCAGCCTCAGCCGCGTGGTAAAAGCGTCGCTGAGCCGCGTGAACGAGAAGAACATATCCTTACCGGCAATACTTACCAGAGGCTCTGAAACCTGAAAGAAAATTTGACTTCTCTGGGGCAGTGCCAGGGCATAGTTGATCCTGGGGGGAACCGTATCTATCGTTTCTCCAATCTCATTAACCCGTCCTATCCTGGTAGAACCGGTGATTGTCTCAAAGAGGCTGTCATTCTTTACGACCTTCCATTTGAGAATGGCGCCCGTATCGTTGTAATCTTTTTCCTTGAGGTACATATAGATACCGTCACGGTTAGGCATTGTCTCTACCCGCTCATAACCGCGGAAGCCACGCGATGCGTCAACCTCGTAGTCTTCAACTTCAATATCAAATTCGCTGAACGCATCGGCTTTTCCCATCAGCTCATAGGCGGCCTGAATACGAATGCGGTCAATTCTGCCGTTACGGTTTGAATCTTCGGTGAAACTGTAGTAGAAACTGTCCATGCGTATCCAGTTTACATCGAAGTAACCTTCCCAATACCCTTTAGATTCATAATAAAGCCCCTGACTCGAATCCGCCTGTACTATCCTGCCGTCCGGATCGTTGGGGCCCGGCACAGGAATACGACGGATAGAATGACTGTAGAAAATACGCACCCGGTTAATATCCAGCCTAGCGCTGTTCCGCAGATCGAAGTCCCAGAATTTTTCCCGGCTGGGCCAGAGATTCCACTTGGTCATGTCCGGAGGATCGGGATCCTGGTGGAGATTGTCCGGAGGATAATCCCAGGGCTCCGGCTTGGTCGAATTCCAGTTCCAAATTTTCGAAATGGTGATCCACTCATGTCTGTTCGACGCCGAATCAAGCGACTGTCCGCTGGTGTCCGACGGATCGGGATTAACAGGGATAACAGCAGGAACGCCGCTCGGTCCTAAAACCCGGAACAGATATTCTACTTTATGGAAAGGCCCGATCATGTTATTCCGGAAGGGCGAGAAGAAGATCATCATACCGCCATTTGATGAAAAGAGAGGATTTTCATCCGCAACGGCCTCAAAGATCCACCAGTCCGAATTCCCTACAATATAGGTTTCCCTTCCCCTGAAAATTACCCGTGAACGCCTTCCCTCCCTTTCAGCCTCGTCTCCGTCGTAATCCGCGTTCTGGCTCATGCTGCGGAAGCCCGGCTTTGCGTCGGTGCGCCTGTTAATCCAGCTTCCGTTTACTATTACCGTGCGGTTATAAAAATACTGTGTTCCGCCTATCGTTAGATATCCTTCAGTAGAATAGCCATAGCCGGACGGAACGGGATCAATAGTCCTGCCTTCGCCGAAGGCAACGCTTCCCTGGAAGTGTACATCCGAGCGAAAACTCAGTACCGATTCGGCCAGAGAGCCTGTAAAGGCAAGACCGCCGACGGGAACCGGGGCTTCCAGATATACCGCTCCCAAATTATCAGCCCGGAAATTAAGCGTAATGTCCCAGGGCTTGGCATTGAAGAGAACCGAATGGGTACTGGAGTTGATAAGGGTGGAATCGGGGCCAATACGTGTGTTTCCGTCAATAAGACTAATCCAGGCGGTCTGTGTATAATCGGGAAGACCCCCGGAAGGCGATGCCGGTGTATTCATGACCGATTCCACCTTAAACGCCGCTGCGGGACTGCTTCCTCCCCGCAGAAGCATATCCCCCCTGACGATGAGTTCCTTGGCGTCTCCGCCCTGGTTGGGAGGAACCCCGCTGAAACGCAGGGTTCCTGCCTGGCCGAAAAAGACTTCGGTTTCCGTTGTCCGGCTTCCCATAGTCCAGAGTTTTTTTGGTTCCGTAGGCCAGAGTTTGTTTGGATCGAGGACGCCGGCGGCGATTTCAAGAACCGGATCGGAAGTGTTTTGAATGATATGGGAAGGAGACGTAGTATCGGTACATAAAACTCCCGCATCATTTACAAGCTGCAAAATTCCCCCGGGACTGTCAAGAGTAAAATCCGCAATAGGGTCTAATACCTTGAAAGACTGATCGCCTTCCCGGCTAAAAACCAGTTTATCACCATTATGGATAAAATGCTCAAAGACTGTTACAACACCCTTAAAGACAAGACTGGGATTTTGAGACGTATTCCCGACCAGGGTTCCGCTGCCGTAATAGTTATCTTGAAACTCTGCGGCCGCTCCGCCTGTTATCGGACCCGCAGTGATAATACCATTATTGATGGTAACGCCGGAAACCGTCAATTTATCGCCGAGAGTTACGGTTCCGGCAGTTGCTGCGCTATCCGCGGCATAAGAACCTGAAGTATCCAGCACCGCAAAAATGCCGGTATTTACTATCGTTGTGGTTCCGGTTACCGACATAGCGTTTTCTATGTTCAAGGCATTACCGTTGAAGGAGAAATTACCCGAATAATTTTGGACTTCTTTAAACCAACTGAGCGCCGAATTTGTACCATCACCGTCTGCGCTTTGCTGGGTAAAACTCACCGCGTTCACCGTTCCTTCTACTTCGAGCCGATTGACATTTACTACTACTACATTACCAATTGTTCCGCCGAATCCCATATTACTATTGATGGTGATGTCATGGGAATTGCCGTTGGTATAAGTTCCATCATCCGCTTCAAGGGTGATATGCCTTAATGCGGTTCCGGTAATAGCGCTTGAAGCTACCGGGCTTAGTTTATGCGCTCCACCCAAAACAATATCTCCGCCCCTGGAAGTCATGACAACTACAGCATCATCGACATGGAGTTCTATGCTGTTGTTGAAGCCAATGCCCCAGCTTGTTTCGCTGTTTATAATATCTCCGATTAACCCCGAGAC
Organism: Treponema sp.; assembly: GCA_031278095.1. Classification (GTDB taxonomy): domain Bacteria; phylum Spirochaetota; class Spirochaetia; order Treponematales; family Breznakiellaceae; genus JAIRNJ01. Next base: position 17,064 of record JAITLC010000011.1, on the reverse strand, counting down.
AGCAATATTGGCGCCAATACGGCTTGTTCCCGTATTGCTCGTCTGATGGAAGCCTCCGTTTGATACGTCAATATTAGCGCCGTCATTCTGAGTAAAGAGACCCGTATGCTCAATCTCGATTGTACTGTTGGTAAAGACCGGTTTATTTGCAGTCAACGTTACATCTACGGCGCTTGTTACCTCAAAGTCACCGATACGCTTGCTGTTTTCTTCTTTGATGCCGTTGAGAACAATGTTCCCCGTCCCGGCTGTAAGAGTGAGGCTATACTCTCCTGTACTTAACGCGGAGGAAATTTGCTCAACGGTATCATGGAAGCTTATATTCCCCGCGCCGGTTCCGGTAGTAACAGATACCGTATTGCCGATAATGACCGGTTTATAAAAATCAATGTTTCCGCCCGCCGCCGTGCCGCTTACCACATTTCTATGGAGCGTAATTGAATCCGCATCAATCCCGTTATTCAGGCTTATATTCCCTCCGCCGGATACTATCGCGTCGCTTTCCGCAGAATCGACCGTTACGGTTCCTTCGGATGCAAGGAGTGTAATATCACCGCCGCCGCTTCCGATAGAGGAACCTGAATACGAATCTGTACCAATGTTTCCCGTGCCGGCGGTAATACTTATAGCGCCGCTACTGCTGCTTATAACAGGCCCTGCGCCATACGTAATGTCGTGTGCCACAGCAATGTTTCCTGTTACCGCGGTAACGCTCACCGTTCCACCGGCGGCGGTATTGCGGGCATCCAGGGTGATGGTTCCTCCGGAACCTGCTTCCCCTATGTAGGTAATATTTCCGTTTGTACTATTGGATAGATGGAGGATATTTACCGTGTTGTCGGAACCAGAGCCATCGTGACCAATGAGACTGATGCCGCCACCGGCACTAACAGTCACTGTATCTCCGCTGATTGCAGTGGTGTTTACCGTCTGTGTGACATTACCGGCGGCAGCGGTTAAGCTGACGGTATTGCCTCCGCCGATCGAAGCGCTGCCGTTTTGGGTGATATTGCCGGTATTCGCGGTTAAGCTGACGGTATTGCCTCCGCCGATCGAAGCGCTGTTATTTTGAATAACATTACCGCCGGAAGCGCTTATGGAGACAGTATTGCTCGCATTAATTATCCCATTGGCGTTTTGTGTAATACCGCCCATTGCGCCCGTGTCTGTCAGTTGTATTGTAACGGCGACACCGACAAGATTGGCATAACTGCCGAGTGTGATTGTTCCGGCGGTTCCCGTTCCGGTTCCGGTAAGCGTTATGTTACTTGCCAGAATATCAGTACGGCTTCCGTCTGCGGCAGCGCTTCCATTATTCAGGGTGATGGAAGACGAACACGTAATATCTATGTCCCCGGCGTTTGCATTGGAGCTTCCTTCAATATCCCCAACGATAGCCAGGGCTGTAGTATTGCCAAAATAGAAGCCTGCTCCCATGGTCAAAGTTACCGGCCCCAGATTTGGAACAGATCCGGTTAAACGGGAAACCGAAGCACCTACGCTGCCTGAGGTAATGACAAGCGTCCCCGAACCGGAAAGGGCAATATCGGAGGTGGAGGAACCGCTATGAGCTACCGGCATGTCATTGGTATTAATGGTAAAGTTCCGGCCATTTGCCAAACTGAATGTATCGCTAGAATTGATAAAATTGAAAGACATGGAACCGGCGTTTGTTGCATCCGGGCTCCTCAGGGTGAGATGATAGTCAAGCCCTGAGCCTGCACCTATTGCACCCTGCCCGCCTATGCCAAAAGATCCGGTACCGGAAGGATGGCCTATATATACTTCACTGGTACTCAGGGCCTCCAAAAGCGCAGAAGGTACATAGAGACCTGTACCGTTATTATTTATATAGATATTAGTGGAAGCGGTTTTGGGCTGAATATAGATAGTTCCTGAATTAATTGCGGTCCCTGAAACAACAGCCATTGCACCATCTGATTCAAGAGTTATAGTACCGGTAGTCTCTACGGTAACACTGCTTCCCATAGTAAGACTGCCGCTGGATGCCAGGGTGATATTACCGGTACCGGTAGTAACATTTCCCGTCACGCTCATTGTTCCGGTATTGTCAATATCTATTATTCCCGCACCCGTGGCTGCGGCTGTTACGAGGATTAATGCGGCTGTATTGGTCAATTGTATGCCGCCGGTTCCGGGATCGTTATCAAGACTTAACTCAGTTGCCGTATTACTTCCGCGAAGGTCAATACCTTCAACTGTTGTTATGTGGAGCTTTCCTGTTATCTTGTTTCCTGCTGTAACTGCCTGACTAATCGACCGGGCGCTGAGGGCTCCGAATTGCGACGAAACGGTAGGCCCTGCAAGCGTGGCGGTACTGCCGCTCATGGTAACCGCACCGCTTACCGTTACCGCTGAATTGTCCGGAATTGTTACAGTTCCGCCGGAAAGAGCCATACTGATTCCGCCGCTTGAACCTGTTATGTCTGTAGTTCCGTTGAGGATTAGAGACCCGTCTGAAACCACGGCATAACCTGTAATATCGGTATCGTTATCGGCGGAGAAGGTCAATGTCCCGCCGCTGACCGTAAGATTTCCTGTAATGCCGGTATCGTTATCGGCGGAGAAAGTCAATGTCCCGCTGCTGACCGTAAGATTTCCGCCGATTGTATTTTCACTATACGACGATACGGTAAAGGTTCCGCCGTCTATCAAAAGATTTCCGCCTATGGAATTTTCCGTTTTACTCCCCGAAATTCCCGCATCGGACACCAGGGCTCCGGCGGTAACGGTGAGATCCGACTGGGTATTTATTTCCCCGGTTACGGTCTTTGTTACTCCCCCCGCATACACTACAATGTTACCAAAATTCTGATCATTGGTGGTAATGGCAGCGGATACGGCGGAGTTAAAGGTGACGGTGGAGCCCGAATTGGCATCGAGATCCGCAATATTCCAGTCGCCGCCAACGGTCATGACGCTGGTACCGGCGGAAAGTTCGATTTTTCTGGCTCCCGTACCGGCGGCGCCATTGGTGGCAGAACCGCTAACTTCAAGGGTATTATTGGCAGGGATTGTCAGCGTCGCATCCTCGACTGTTACATTCCCCGTAACCCTACTGGTAACATTGCCGGTATTTGTACCAAGGGTAAGGCTTCCCGAACTAACAAGCAAATTGCCGCCGATGGTGAGTGCGGCACCGGCGGTAGTGTTGGTATGAGCTCCCACCTCTATGGTAAGATGGTAAAATTTAGTCAAACCGGCAAGCCTGTTGTCGGAGTTAGCAGTGCCGTAAAATATCGTGGTTCCACTGCCGGACATATTGCCCGGCAGCCATGTCAAAGTTTCACGGCCCAGGAGACGGATGGTACCGTTATTGACGACAGTACCGGTTACGTTAAAGTCAAAACCGGCAAAATCCAAAATGCCGTCAGGACTATATAACTCCAAATTGAGTGCGCTGCTGTTCGCAGCAAGAGTCAGACCGGCGCTTCCTGCAAGGCCGATCCCGTCTCCTATGGAGAGGGTACCGCTGACAACTATTGCCGCAGAAGGAGTATGAATGCCGTTACGTAATTCAAGGATATTAAAACCTGTAATGCCCCGCAGATCCACCCCGTCCAAAAATATCACCGTCCCGCCCAGAGTATCCAGCTGTCCAGGCCCGGTACTCCCCAGACTCTCCGTTCCGTTTGTAAAGGTGATAATGCCGCCGTTGGCTATATCGGCATCGGCGTCGGGCCCGGTCATATTCGCACCGTCCAGCGTTAAGGCGCCCGAAGAGCCGATGGTCAAAGTTCCGTTTACCGTTATATCTCCCGTACCGGCATTCACAACATGCGTCCCGCCGTTCAGGGTTAGATTGGTGAATGTTGTGTAGCCCGCAAAGCCTGTACCCCCTCCAAATATCACCGTCCCGCCCAGAGTATCCAACGCCGTACCGGTAGTCCCCAGACTCTCCGTTCCGTTTGTAAAGGTGATAATGCCGCCGTTGGCTATATCGGCATCGGCGTCGGGCCCGGTGATATTGTTCCCGTTCAGTTCCAAATTAGTAGTCCCGCTGCCCAGAGTCAGGCTGGGTGTAGCAATTGTACCGTTCATGGTTATTGAGCCGTTGGCGGTAAAACTTAGACTTGTACTCGCCTGGAAACCCGCCGCCAGAGAAAAGCCATCGGTATCAACAAAAGTAATATCTACAGGGTAAGCCGTATCGGTCTGGAGGGTATCTACATCGTTGTTACTTTGGTTCAGGGTAAAAGTTGCGGAAGAGCCGCCTAAAGTGAGCGCCCCGGCAGTGACGGCTGTAGATCCGGTTTGGGTTACAGCGCCGCCGCTGGTCAAAGATACATTCCCGGTTCCGGCGTTTACATTTCCCAGGATCAGGGCGGTGGAGTTGACAAGCGCTATAGTTCCACCTCCGGCGCTGGTATCGGCAGTAAAAGTTCCGATGGCATTGGATGTGTTATTCAGCGTTATGCCGGGAGCCCCGGTTCCGGTCACCGTAACACTAACAGTACCGCTGGTAGAGATAGTTCCTGAACTGCTCACAGCGCCGCCGGAGCTTAAGGTCAGATCATTGCTTCCCCCCGTTACCGCGGCAAGGCTGATACTTCCGCCTGAAGCAGTGAGGGTAACACCGCCTGTCAGTGTTGTAGTTCCGGCAAGGGTAATATCTCCGGTTGCGGCGGTAAGATTAGCTACCAGACCTGTATTCCCGGTAAGAGAAATCCCGCTAGCAGCGGTAACGTTTCCTTTGATGTCGTTGGTCCCGACCGTACCGCTCTGCGTCATCGCTACACCGTTAGTACTCAAAGTTGAACCGGATGGAACGTCAATAGTGTCAAATCTCAGGTCGTCAGACCCGGTAGTTGTATAAGCAGTACCTCCATCCAAAACCAGAGCCCCGTAGATTACGTTAGTGGGTATAGGATTTGGCAACGAAGCTGCGGGAAGCCCTGCCAGGGTTCCGCCGCCGGCCAGAGTTGCGTAGCTCAGGGAATAATTGCTCATATTCAAGGTAGTACCGGCTGCTATGGTCAGGGTTCCGGTTGGCGCCAAAGGCGCAGCGACCGTCCAGATATTGCCGCCGGTAAAGGTAAGGTCTTTATAAGTGTATCCGGTTGGCACCGTCGAAGCGGTTGTATTGTAGTATTCCACCGTACCGTTAAAATTAGCCGCTCCGCTTATTGTTTCGCTACCTCTAAGCCGCAAGGTTCCTGAAAAACTCAAGGTACCCGGCGAGGCGCTTATGGTCAAATTGTTCCCATTCGAGTCCAGCAAACCTGTTATGTCCAAAGTCTCTACGGTAAGGGAATTTATTGCCGTATAGCTGCCGCTCACGGTTAATACATCAAAACCACCGGTCCCCTGAGTGATATTACCGGTTGCACCCGTCAGTTCTACCGGGGGTTTATCCGTTCCGTTTACCCGTGTATCTGTCCAGTTTCCCCCGACCGTGACTTGACCTGTTCCCTCTATAAGCCCGGCGCCGCCGACGTCCCCGGTAACGCCAAGAGTATAGCTGCCGTTAGTAAGTGTTCCGCTTACAGTTAAATTACCCCCGACCGTGCTGTCATCTCCAAGGGTGAGCGTAGTGTCTACGGTCAGATCACCGGTGACAGTTAAAGCGCCGGGTACCGTATGACCCCCCCCGCTTATGGTGAGGTTATTGAATCCAGTTATACCCCCAAGATCCGTGCCTCCGGTAAAAACTACGGTTCCGCCTACGCTGAGGGGCGTCAGGGTTTCTGTTCCTGCAAGAGTCAGCGTGCTGGCGGCGGCTGTTATGGATAAATTTCCCAGGGCTACTGTCCCTGTGGTGCCGGAGGTATCCAGGCTTCCCCCTGCCAACACCGTACTTGTTGCATTCAGTGTTCCGGTTCCGCTGCTAACAGTCCACGTACCGCCTGCAACTTCCACAGCATTAAGGCTGGAACCGCCCAAGTCTATGGTTCCTCCACCATTCAAAATAACAGTAGAACCGGTTGCTGTAACAGAGCCGGTAACGTCTACGGAAAAACCGGAACCGACCGTTATGGTATTGGCGCCTGTGGTAAATGTTCCGGCGGTAACGGTTATGGAACCAATGGTAAAGCTGCCGGGAGCTGTAAAGTCCCGACTGCCTGTTCTATTAATCGTCAAGGTATCGCCTGTACCGGTCGTTGAAAAATCAGGAACTCCGGCAGCATCCCAGTTGGTTGTCTCATTCCATGCACCCGTAGACCCTCCTCCTGTCCATGTATAATTCACGCCCCACCCGGCGGCGGCGCAAAACACGAGGAACGTCAATACGGTACAAAATTTCTTCATCCCTTAACCTTAAATATAAGTATAACAACATACGGAAAAAAAACATACCCGGGGGCTGTCAAACGCCCTGTAACGCGGAATTTTGGAGTCATCTCTACATTTTCGGCTGTTTGGAATGGGAATTTAAGGCATCTGCTTTGAAAGCCCCTTACAGTTCTTCAATCTCTTTGACGGAAAAACCGCTCACCCGGGCAATCTGCTCAGTAGAGAGCCCTATTTTCTTCATGTTGCGGGCAACCTCGCGTACACGCTCTTCCGAATGGGCCCGGGCGAGTTCTTCCATTCTGGCTTCCACTTCGGCTTCTCTGGCTTTCATTCTGGCTTCCACTTCGGCTTCTCTGGCTTCCACTTCGGCTTTCATTCTCGCTTCCATTCTCGCTTCCATTCTGGCTTCCATTCTGGCTTCCATCTCGGCCTCGGCCTCTTCAACCCTGGTCATTATGATGTCCTGCAGTCTCATACCGGCCTCCTTGAATTCAATATAGTTCCTGTATACTTCAGTATATAAGCGATCCAGTAATTCTATCAATACGCGCTGTTCTTCGGTATTCAAAATACCCCTTCTTCCGCTTCTCTCCGCCGTTTTTAGAATTTCATTCACCATACCGGCCGCCTCCCGTGACAGTTCCTCCAGCCTTTTGTGGTTCCCCGCTTTTTCAGCGGCTTTCCTCAGTTTCAGAATATAAAACGGAAGCAGTATCACCATGTTCCGTTCCTCAAGTTCCCGTATGTCATGGTTCAAAAGATAAAAGGCTTTTACTCTGTATATGTGGGCGCCGCCGTCGGGAAAGAGAAGCCTGAATGCCGGCTGTTTTGCCTTCTTTGTACCCGATCCCAGGTAAATAACGCAGGCCCGCGGCATGGAAATGGTAAGAAGGCCCTTATAACTGGTCTTGTTTCGGAGGGCATACTGAAATCCGTACTCAAATATCCGCAGGGTCATGTTCGTGTCATTCTGAATCTGGGCCTCCAGATGGTACTGGTGGATACCGCCGATAACAATGAGGATATCCGGGTAGAGATGTTTCATCTGTCCGGTGATGAATTCCGTGTTTGGATACTCGACACTGCTGTCCAAGGGGTAATCGGTTCCAAAAAGCCCGTTAATAAGATGGATTACAGCCCCTTTGGAGGAGAGGATGAGGCGTTTGAACACCTTGTCGAATACATTGTGGGTATCATGTTTTTCCATATCTTTAATAGGGTGTCAGGATGTATGGCGCTTCAATGAAAAATTAAATTTATCCTGAATCTGTTCCAAAAAATCTGAATTTTGGGAATGGCTCCATCTTTTCACATATTTTTTTCAATCTGTTCTCCGGCGTGGATGTAGACGGTTGAGCCGGGGGGGACGGATCTGGTAATCCACACGTTACCGCCGATGATGCTGCCCCGGCCGATGCGGGTCTCTCCGCCGAGGATCGTGGCGTGGGAATAAATGGTAACATCATCTTCGATGGTTGGGTGGCGTTTGGTATCTGCTTCTTCCTTTTTGACCGAAAGGGCTCCCAGGGTAACGCCCTGGTAGAGTTTGACGTTCTTCCCGATGACTGTAGTTTCACCGATTACCGCTCCGGTGCCGTGATCGATAAAGAATGAGGAGCCGATATCCGCGCCGGGGTGTATGTCGATGCCTGTCCGGGAATGGACGTATTCACTCATCATCCTGGGGATCAGGGGGACGCTGTTTTCCCAGAAAAAGTGGGCCACACGGTGAATCGTGATAGCCGCGAAGCCGGGATAGGAGAGGATCACCTCCTCGGCGCTTTTGGCTGCCGGGTCTCCGTCAAAAGCGGCCTGCATATCCAGGGCGAGTGCCCTGCGGATGCGGGGGAGTTCCTCAAAGAAGGCTTCGACTACCAGTTCCGCCCCGGCATGGCAGCCTTCAAGGCCGCTTGAGTAGTTATGTGTCCGGGCATAGAAGGAAAGGCTCTTTTCCACCTCGCGGATAAGATCGCGGGCCAGACGGTTGATCTTCTCTGCGGTTATAAGGCGGAGATCGTTGTGATCCAGACGGATATTTTCCCGGAATCCGGGAAAAATGAGGCTTTCGAGACCCTTGAGTATCTGCTCAATGGCCTCGCTGTTGGGAAGGTTGGCTCCTCCCGTATGGTTTACGATGCCATAGGCGCCATAGGATTCCATGAGGGCGTCAATACTGCGATCCAGACGGTTCATGATTCAAGCATAGCAGAAAACATAAAAATTTACATGCCCTTACGCGGCATGGAAGGAATTCAGTTTTTTCGTCCGGCCCGGTAGTTTGGGCCTGTCTCAAAAGCTGAAGTTTTGGAACAGCTTCGTTTTTCAAAAAATTGTGCGGCCGGACTTAGGGTTTTAATTTTACCACGGACGGATGCGGACCGACACGGACAAAACCTGCGAATTCGGATCAAAAAGTCCGTTTTTGTCCGTGAGGTCAGCGGTTAAATTCTTAAATTTATGTAACTCGACATTCGGTCTATGCACAATTTTCGTAAAAAAGTTGATTTTCCCCTTGACAAGATTTTTCCGGTGTGTTTCTATATATAGAAACTGTTACTATACATAGTAACAAGGAGGAAATATGGAACAGAAAAAAGCTGCGGAAGCGCTCGCGGCGGAAAACGGCCGGAGACGCATGGTGGCGGAAAAAGAGAAGAAGGGGCTCGGTATTGCCGATGTGCTCCTGATCGGCATTCTTCTGGCCGCCGGCGCGGTTCTCAAATTCTTTGTGGGATCCGTGATCAACTTCGGGATGAAGCCCAACTTCATCATCGCCATGTACTGCCTCACGATCCTGCTCATCAAGCCGGGGATTGTTGAAGCGGCGATAATCGGCCTGCTCTCCGGGGCCATCTGCCAGTTCTTTCCGGGGCAGCCCTACATCAACTTTGTCAGCGAATTTTTGGGGGCCGCCGCAATGTGCCTCCTCATAAGGATCCCCGTCAATACCGGCAGGGTTCCTGTCAAAACCATGTTCTGCACTTTCTTCAGTACCCTGGTGTCGGGCTTCAGTTTTATCGGTGTCATGTACCTCATGTACTACACGGGTTTCGACATCACGCCGACGCCTCTTGCAATCTTTATGGCGATCATATTCGGGACTGCGGCGATCAATGCAGTTATCGTACAGGTACTGTACATACCCTTAAAGATTGCGTTGAAAAAGCAGTAATGATAGCTATCCGCAATCTTAGTTTTCGTTACAGGGGAGGCGGCAGGGAGGCCCTCTCCTCCGTGAACCTGGAAGTGCCCGGCGGGGATTTTATCGGGATCATCGGGCCTTCAGGGGCCGGGAAGACTACGCTCACCTATGCCATTAACGGTGTTGTTCCCCACCACTTTCCCGGCGACTTCTACGGCGAAGTGAAGATCAACGGCCTTGACAGTATTGATGCGGGAAGCGAGGAACTGGCCCGGCATGTAGGGAGCGTTTTCCAGGACATCGACGCTCAGATGGCGGCCTCCGTGACGGAAGATGAAATTCTCTTCGGTCTTGAAAATTTCGGCGTTCTCCATAAGGATATTCCGGGCCGTCTTGAGGAAGCCCTCTCCGCCGCGGGAATTGAAAATCTCCGTGACCGTTCCCTAAGTTCCCTTTCGGGCGGGCAGAAACAGAAGGTGGCGATAGCGGCAATTACCGCCCTGCAGCCCTCAATAATCGTGCTGGACGAGCCCACGGGGGAACTTGACCCGGTCTCTTCCCGGCGTGTTTTTGAATTCCTGCGGAAGCTCAACAGGGAACAGGGGATTACCATTGTCATTGTCGAACAGAAGATCATGCTCCTCTGTGAATTTGCAAAGCGTCTTGCCGTCATGGACGGGGGAAAACTCGTTCTGGAAGGCAGCGTGGCGGAAGTTCTGCAGGAAGGGGAACGGCTTGAGGAAGCGGGGGTCAACATCCCCCGTGTAAGCACACTGGCCCGGCGGCTCAGGGCCGGAGGCATCTATTCGGGGCCTGTGGTTTCAAATCTAAGCGAAGGGGAAAAGATGATACGCGGTATCCCCGGCTTAAGGAGGCGCTAAACATGCTGCATTTTGATAACGTCACCTTCTCCTACGGCACGGGAGACGGCAGAACCAGTGCCGTTTGCGGGATAAGCTTCCGTCTTGAGAAGGGGGAATTTGCCGCGCTTGTCGGGGAAAACGGCGCGGGAAAATCTACCCTGGCGCGGCTGTGCAACGGTCTTTTAAAACCGGACAGCGGCAGGGTTACTGTCGCAGGCATGGATACCCGGCATGTCAAAACCAGCCTTATTGCACGGAAGCTGGGGTTCCTCTTCCAGAATCCTGACCGGCAGATCTGCTGCAACACCGTCCGGGAGGAGATTCTGTTCGGCCTTAATGCGATCATGAGCGGCGATAAAGAAGGGGCCGCAAAAATCAGGGAAGAACGGCTCAATGAAATGCTGGAACTCTTTGAGCTTGAAGGCGGCGGCGATCCTTTCAGCATGAGCCGCGGTGAACGGCAGCAGATAGCCCTCGCCTCGGTGCTGGCGATAAAACCCGAACTCCTGATCCTTGACGAGCCAACCACGGGTCTTGATTACCGGGAATGCGTCAACATCATGGGTATCATTTCACGGCTGCACGGGGAAGGTACAACCGTTCTCATGATCAGCCATGACATGGAACTGGTAGCCGATTACGCAGAGAGGGCCCTGGTACTAAGCGGCGGGAAACTCACCGGGGATCTGAGCGTAAAGGCGCTCATGAAGAACAGACCCCTTCTGGAAGCGGCATCCCTGCTGCCGGCCCAGATACCCGCCCTGGCTATGGCCCTGGGGGAAGGCTTTGAAAACGTGTATACCGTTGATGAAATGACAGAGGCTGTACATGAGCGGCTTGCTTGACTATGTAAGCGGGAATTCCCTGCTCCACCGGCTTAACCCCCTCACAAAGCTGCTGCTGGCCTTCGGCCTGTGCGCATCCTGTTTTCTCAGCATGAATCATCTTGTGATACTGGGGATCATCGGCTTTACGCTGATTCTTTCCGCATTGTCCGGAGTACTCCGCCGTTCGGTACGGATCTTTGTATCGTTAATAAAACTGTCGATTGTGCTTTTTGCCGTGCAGATATTCTTTGTACGGGAAGGTGAAGTTCTCATCCGTTTCCCCCTCAACATCTATATTACGGACATGGGCTTACGTTTCTCTCTTCTCTTTGTCATGCGCCTCATAGCCGCCACCCAGCCCCTTGCACTTATGCTGTCGGTTACCAGGATAAGCGATATTTCCAATGTCCTTGTACGCTGCTGCCGTATCCCCTACAAGTATACCTTTGTGCTCACCACAGCCATGCGCTTTATCCCCATTTTTTCAAATGAGATGGCGGGGATCATGGAGGCCCAGATCTCAAGGGGTGTGGAATTTGACACAAAAAATTTCTTCAAGAAAATACGGCTGCTCCTCCCCCTCTGCGTCCCCCTGCTGATCTCCAGCGTGCGGAAAATCGAAGGGGGCGCCATCTCTGCGGAGCTGCGGGGCTTCAATCTCCGCAGCCGTCTTTCGGGAAGTAAAAAATACCCCTTTTACCCTGCCGACGCAGTGATGCTGCTTATCTGTGCAGGAATCATGGCGGCGGCAGTAATTCTGTAGAATGAACCTCCTCACCCAAAAGGGCGAGGTTCTTCGTTCGGAAATTCAGGTTACGGCCGCGGTTTTTTCCTTTTTTGGGCCGGCGGCGGGAAACCTGCGGTTGTGGCTCCCGGCGGCGTCCACAAGGCCCGAAAGATCGCTGCCGCCCCGGAAACGCAGCACATTTACCATAAAGATGTTGAGCTTGTTCACGATGTTCGGAGGCAGAAGATTCCCGTCTACCTCCACGGAGAGGATCGGGTAGTTTCGTTCCCGGGCCCAGGGGGTAAAGAGGCCTTCGATTACCCGGCCGATAAGGCAGGCAAAGGGACTGATATTCACGATTCCCGAATAGCCGTGCTCCATGGCGGTGGCGGCGCCTCCGGTGGAAACGGCAATTTCACTGTTAAGTTCCAGATTGACAAAATTCTGCTGGGTATTCTCCATGATCTCGTGCATATCGTGGGGAGTTTCGGGAACAAGGCCCGTGGGATTCAGGATCTTCAAGACCTTCTTTTCGATGGAATGTTTCCACCACTCTTCAATTTCCAGCATCTTGAGATCCTTCCAGGGCTTTGAAAAGATCCGTCTCCCCGGTTTTTCAAGACGCATGAGTTTCTTGTAGGAATACTCCCGCACAAAGTCCAGGTAGTGTATCCATTCGCAGATGCCCGCCACCTTTACTACAATGCCCCGCTCGCTCATAAGATCCGTCAACTCGCCGACTGCAAAGTCATCCCGGCGGACATAGATCTCCCCCACGATGAGTACCCGCGGACAATCGGCGAGTTTCCGTTTGAGCGGTATCTTTTTAACTTCCCCGGCAACTGCCTTAAGCCGCTTCCAGACTTTTCCGGGTTCCGCCTCCACGGTATGCATGAGGCCGCGCCAGAGGCGCTCATAATCGGCAACCGCCTTTTCAGGGTCGGCGGCAAGAGCCTTGAGGCTGGTCTGTATGTCTTTGAGATAATCGGAAAGCACAAAGCCCCGCCACATTTCCTTGGCAAAGCCCGGCCCCAGTTCCCCGTAGGAATTATCCGCGGAAAGAATAAAGATAACCACATTTTCAAGTCGCAGATCCCTGAAGAGGTTTTCGTAGTATACATAGTACTGCCCCGTGCGGCACGGGCCTGTGGTGATGGGCACAAAGAGAAGGTAGAGTTCATCCTTGCGGTACTTCTCGCTCCAGAAATACTGTAATGCGCCGCCCAACACCAGATGGCTCGGCACACATTCCTTACCGGAAGCGTGAGAACGGGCAAGCTGTATGGTCTTCGGCGTTGCAACCGGCAGGGCTTCCGCATTGATCCCCATGCTCCGCACCGCGGCTCCTATATACTCGGTAGAGATAGCCCCCATGTTGGAGAGCAGCACCTTTACCCGTTTATTCCCCACGATGGGAACCTTCTCGCCGGTTTTGGTATTATCTATACGCAGGTCAAAGACGCCCTTGGAAGATGATCTTCCCGGAATTCTTTCGGCAACGAATTTCCAGCCGTTGTCGAAACGTTCCGCTTCAATTTCCACCTTCTTGGCCCGGTAACCGTCGATGATATCGAGGAAGGCCTCGACCCGTGTGTCGATACCGGCATCCGCAGAATGACTGTCAAGTTCCAGCACGAGGAAAGGCTTCTGCCCCATCACCCACTTGATGTAGTGAAGGATAAAAGAATCCGGCGCGCAGGAAAAGTTTGTGACATAGGTAAGGTAGATGTTATCCTCTTTCTTGAGCAATTCGGCCGCCTTCACATCCTGCTGACCGTAGTACCAGTACATGTTGGGGAAAATCTTTTCATCATGAAATGGAAGAATATCAAAGGGTACGATGGAGTACCCGCGGGTGGTAAATTTACGGGGAATCCCCATGTTGGCCTCCACGGTAAAGGCGTTGTAGGGCCTTCCCAGCAGGGCTATTACAGGACGGCCTGCCTTACGGGATTCTTCAAGCGCCTCTTTCCCCAGGGTTTTGCACGCGTCAAAGTACTCGTTCTGCTTTGCCAGGGCCTTTTCAAAAGCCGCCTTCGTTTCCTCTTCACTTATACCCAGGCGGGCCGTCATCTGACAGAAAAGCTCCAGCGCCTTACCTTCGCCGAATTTGAAACTCACCACCAAAGGCAGCCAGCGTTTCTTGCCGATGTCCGGAAAAGCCTTTTCTATATAATACGGCAGACTTTGTGTTATGGGACAAAAGTTTGCGTGTACCTCCTCTTCGTAGGAGGGCATGTCGCGGAAATGGGGAAGCAGCACATAGTCGGCCCCCTTGTCCAGACAATCCTGCACGGCGCCATGGGCAATTTCCGCGGGGAAACAGTAGGTGGATTCCGCCATGGCAACACCCGCATGGGCTACCTCTGTGGAGAGGAAGGTCTTGATCCCCAATTCGTGGAAAAACCATGAATAGAGCGGATAGAGTGTATGAACGCCGAAAGCCCGCGGAATACCGACAGTAAAATTGCGTTTTTTCCGCGTCTCCGCCGGTGCGGCAAACTCTTCAAAGAGCATCCTCTGCCGCTTTTCAACATAATCAAAAACCGGTACATCCTTTACCGACTTGCGCATATTCGTGTACTTGTTGCAGCGGCCGCCGAACATGTACCTGCGGCCTGCCACGGTGAGCACCTGAATGGTACAGCGGTTGTCGCAGCTTTGGCAGGTAAAGACCCGCTCATACCCGATTTCCCGGCTCAAAAGTTCGTCGATAACGACTCTGCGTTCTTCAAGAAGGCCGTCGGCATGCTTGCGCCTGGCAAGAAGGGCGACGCCGAAACAGCCCATCAACTCAGGCGCAGGGGGCACGAGAATTTCCTTGTCGAGAAGCATGGCAAAGGCCAGAGGCACCGCAGGATTCTTGGCGACCCCGCCCTGCAAAAAGATCTTCCCGCCAATGGTTCTGTTGCCCACCACCCGGTTCAGGTAATTGGAAACGATGGAACAGGCAATGCCCGCGGTAATATTCTCCCTGGTTGCCCCCTGCTGAACCGCCTTGCGGATATCGCTGTTGATAAAGGCGCTGCAGTGCTCCCCAAACTTAAGCGGAGCGTCGGCTCCCAATGCGACAGGCCCGATGTCTTTGGCGTTGTGGATCGAGAGATCCCCCGCGGCGGATTCTTCAAGGAAGGAACCGGTTCCGGCGGAACACGCCTCGTTCATCGCATAGTCGATGGGAACCCCGTTTTTCAGGAGCACATATTTTGCATCCTGCCCCCCGATTTCAAAGATCGTTTCCACCCCCGCGTCAAAATAGGTAGTCCCCACCGAGTGGGCGATAATTTCATTGTACACACCGGGAGTTTCCAGGAAAACTCCCAGTATCTCCCGGCTGGAACCCGTGGTAGACACAAGGCGTATATCAATATCCTTGCTTCCCGTGTCGGCAATAACCTTCTCCTGCAGGATCCCGAGGCATTCCTTGAGAGCCTTCACCGGATCTCCGTGGGTACGGCCGTAATGGCTTGCCACGACCTCGTCGGTTTCCATATCCACAAGACATGCCTTGGTAGTGGTAGAACCGCCGTCAACCCCCAGAATGTAGGGCCGCCCGGCCTTTACCGTGCCCTCCCCCTTCTCGAAACTCTTTACCTTGCCCGTCCAGTCTTTCAGGGCCGAAAGGGAACCGAAACGGATCTCGTTGGGCTTAAGAAGACTGTCCGCGGCCGGAAGGGGACTTCCCGACTGGGGCGCCAGAGCCGCGGCTCCCAGCGCCTCGAAGACCGGGGCCGTATCGGGGATAATAAATTCAATTTCCGGCGCCTTTTCCCGGATAAACCGTATGATATGCCGGTTGAGGGTGATGCCCCCGGTGAGAATCACCTTCCCCTTTGTAACCTTGGCCCGCTTCAAAAAGTCGATAACCTTGACCGCCATGACATCGCTCAGGGAAAGGACAATATCCTCCTTTGTGGCCTCCCGCTTGTTGAGCCTGTGGGTACAGTCACTCTTCATGAATACCGAACAACGGGTGGAGAGGGGATAGACCTTGGCGGTATCAGGCACCTTATCGATGTCATCCAGGGTCATATCCATACGGGCAAGCTGCTGCTTAAGGAATTCCCCGGTACCGCTGGCGCATTTGTTGCCGGAGAAGTTATTGATAATCTTCCCGTTCTGATCCAGGGAGTAGACCACCAGATCCTCACCGCCCATACTTACCACGGCATCGGCCTTGAGATTCAGAGTCCGCAGCGCGGCCTCAACACAGAGAGGTTCAAGGGTACCGGCCACATTGAACATGAAACGCCCCTCATTTCCGGTAACCAGCGCGGGCGCAGCTTCGGCGGCATGACCTTCTTCCAGCAGCCGGCCTACCGCCGCATAAAAATCCCCCTCGTGGGGGACTGCGGCGCTCCACTTTACCGTCGTGTCTTCTAATAAAACCATTTTCAGGCTGGTGGATCCGATATTAATTCCCAAAGACTGCATACACACCTCGTTGACCTATTCTGACTGACATTTGAGCTTGTTCTAAAAAAATTGAAGTTTTGGAACAGCCTCATCCATGATAACATCCCTGGAAAATCGCTTCAACGCCTACAAAAAAGACTTGACATAAATAATAATAATAACTATTATTATTATATGTCAAGGATAAAAGAGAGGAAGTCAAAAAAACACAGCTTCAAGCGGGACGCGATACTCGCGGCCCTCTGCCGAAGGGAGGATCATCCCAGCGCCCGGCAGATCTACGAAGAGTTGAAACCCTCGATTCCCGGCCTCTCGCTGGGAACAATCTACCGGAACCTCGGTCTTTTCCGGGAGGAAAAAGCGGCAGTCTCCCTGGGAGTGGTAAACGGGGAGGAACGTTTCGACGGAAGGACGGAAAGACACAGCCACCTTATATGCGAAGGCTGCGGCAGGGTTATGGATCTGCCGCCGGAGCTTCAGGAAGAACTGGACACAAAATTATCCTTAAAAACGAATAGTTTTTTCATTGATACCGGCAAGACAGTGCTTTATGGTTATTGTGAAAATTGTCTAAAAAATGATTCTGTCCCAATTTCGGGACATGTCCAAACGTAAACACCGGTTAGAGCCGTTGGCTGCACCGTTGTAATAGTATTTTTTTAGGGAGACAAAAATGAAAAAATGGGTTTGTCAAGTTTGCGGTTATGTTCACTCAGGCGATCAGTCCCCGGAGAAATGTCCTACCTGCGGGGCGCCCGCTTCCAAGTTTAAGGAACAGAGTGCCGGCGGCGGTTTCGCTGCCGAACACGTGGTAGGCGTTGCCAAGGGAGTCGA